>JAZQCO010000118.1:0-39596 GCA_045546335.1 Candidatus Limivicinus sp.
TCACCGAACACGGGCTCGGCGGCTTCTTCCTCTTCCTCGGCGACCTCGGCCTCAGCGAAGGCGCACACGCCCAGGGACAGAACCATTGCGAGGGTCAGCAGGATAGCAAGCAGTTTCTTCATTGTGTTTTCTCCTTTTCAAATTTTTATGTCCACAGCCTTGCGGCCATAGCATACGGGTTTACCCAAGATAGTCCACCAGACCGGCGTCGATCACCGGTGTCCACCACTCGGTATAGCCGAGGCGGGTGGGGTGTACCTCGTCAAACATATAGCTGTTGTAGAGCTCAGAGCCGTAGATGGCGTTCAGTTCCTCGTTGTTGAACAGGTCGATCACGCCGATATCCCACTTCTTCTGAATTGCAAGCAGCAGCTCGACCATCTCGGCGTAGTGCTCCTTTTCGCAGTAGCTGCCGGTATAGAAGCACACCGGGCAGTCGAAGGTCTCGCGCGCATAGACGATGATGGTCTCGATCGCACCGGCGATGGTGCTGTCGTCAAAGTCGGAAAGCTCCCGACCCTCGCCGATCTCGCCGAAGGGCTTGCCGGTCGTGGCATCGTTGGTGCTGAGCTGCACTACGATCAGGTCAGGCTTCTTGTCCGTGGGAATGTGGAACAGACGACCCACATACGAATCGTCCGAGCCGTTGACAAGGGTCGTGGCGCTGACGGCATACTTCTCGCAGGTGAGGGCGGGGTGCAGATCGCGCACCGCGTCAACCATGGAGTAGTGACCGCCCGCGTGCGCCCCATAGGTCACGGAGGAGCCGAGCCAGAGGATGGTCTTGCCGGAGAGCGGATCGCTCGGATCGACCTCCTGCTTCTCGGGAAGTGTGTAGTCGTAGCCCACGGTGACCTCTTCCCCGGCGGGGACGAGGGTCAGCGCGGCGATGCCGGGATAGGTCACGCTCTTGAGCATGGACGCCTTCTCGCCGTAGCTTGCGATAACGCTCACGGTGTCGCCCGCCTTGAGCGCCTTGTCAGAGGCAAAGAGGAAGCGGCCGACATCGTAGATCGTCCCGGTGTTGTACTGCGCGCCGTCGTTATCGTCCTTCGCAATGGAGTCGGCGCTGACCTGACAGTCGAGCGGGACAGACCAGGGCTCCTCGCCGTTAACGCTGAAAGAGAGCGGCTGGGACGAGAACTGCGCCATGATCTTCGAGACGCTGATGTAGAGGTCGAAGTTTCCGTCCACGCCCTCCGGCACCGTGAAGGTGACGGTGGAGTCCTTGGCGAGGCGAATAATCATCCCGTGCTCCGCGTCGTACTCAGTGGGCAGCTTCTTGTTCTCGATAAAGACACCCTTGCCCTCGGTGAAGGTCGCCTCCGAGGCCGGGATCAGGACAGAACCCTCCGGGGCTTCCTCCTCCGCGAAGGCCGCGGCGGAGAGGCACAGCAGCACCCCGGCAGCCAGAAGCAGGGCAATCAGCTTTTTCATAGCATATACTCCTTGTTTGTTCTCCCCTGCCGTCCACGCGGGGCGGCAGGGGTGCCGGAACAGTTACGCGGCCTTCGCTGCGACGCGCCCGAAGGACGCGACGAGGCTCAGGATCAGGCCGACGACGGTGCAGGCGAGGAACAGAATCCAGCTCATGATCGTGCTGAGCGGATCGAGCCCCGCCGCGACGTAGCCGATCTGGTTGACCATCAGCATCGTGCCCCACACGGCGGCGGAGGCGAGCAGCGCGGTCACGCAGATGGGCAGATACGCGGAGATGAAGGGCAGGCTCCTCGCCAGGACAAAGCGCAGGCAGCCGAGCACGGCGGCGGCGATCAGCATGATGTAGACCGGGGAAAAGGTATAGGGCACGCTGCGGTAGATGATCGCCGCGACGACGGCGAGCACCGCCGCAATCGCGCACAGCAGCGCGGAGGTGTTTTTCGTCTTTTCCATTATAGCATCCTCCTCTCAGGATTCCTTGCGGGCCTTGCGGTCCTTCACGACGGCCACTACGAAGCAGACGGCGGTCAGAGCCGCAAGAGACCAGGTGGCGATTTGCAGCACCTGCTCGTACCAGGTGGTGATGTAGACGATCTCGGTGGTGGAGCTGACGCCGTTCATGGCGTTGGACTGGGCGATGTTGTACAGATAATACTTGATGCCCTCGCGCATCTGGGACTGGAAGTACTGATCCTTCTGGATATCGGCCTTGGAGTTCTCCATCGCGCCGATGTTCGAGGTGTCGTAGGCGGAGGAGGTCAGCGCCCCACCGCCGCCGCCGGCGACGATGTCACGCCAGTTCATGTAGTCCGCGCCGTTGATCATATCGGTGACGAACCAGCCGGTGTAGCCCCACTCGTTGCGGGCGATGTTCACGAGGGTCGGACGGTACGCGCCGGAGTAAGCGGTACCGGCACGGTTGAAGGCGGTCATGATGCCCTGGGCGTTATTGAGGCTCATGCACATCTGGAAGCTGCGCAGCTCGCTTTCACGCGCGGCCTGCTCGGTCATGAAGGTGCTCAGACCGGAGCGGTTGGATTCCTGATGGTTGAAGGCGAAGTGCTTGGGCTCGGCCATGGTGCCCTTGCTGCGCAGACCCGCGCACAGGGCGTTGCCCATATAGGCGGAGAGCACGGGATCCTCGGAGTAGTACTCGTGGTTGCGCGCGCAGTAGACCGTGCGGTGCAGGTTCAGGCCGGGCGCGTAGATGGAGCTCTCCTTGGCGTAGAGGCCGTCCTCACCCAGCAGCTCGCCCTCGCGGACGATCAGCTCCTTATTGAAGGTCGCGGCGACCATCGGCTCGGTGGGCATGACAGCCATGCGGTAGGAGGCCATGGGATCGGTCTCGGCGGTGTAGTAGGGGTTGGCGGTGTCGTTGGCGGACCAGCGGACAAAGTAGCCGCCGACCTGGTCGCCGGTGTAGCCGAGAGGCCCGTCGTTGCAGAAGACGCGGGCAAGCTGCACGGAGTCGATGTTCTCGAGGTCGTCGCCCGCCTTGGAGACGAACTGGATCGCCTCATCAAGCGTGATCTGATTGAGCAGCGCGTCCCAGAAGGGATCGTCCAGCCCGAGCACGCCGATGTACTGGTCGTTCTCGTCGAACAGCAGCGCGTCAACCAGCTTGTAGGGGCCGGATTCGCCCCAGGTGACGGGGCTGCCGTCGTTGTCGTTTTCGCTGAAGGTGTAGAGCTGATCGGTCAGGCCGACCATCATCGCCTCGGTCGGGGTCAGGGTCTCGACGGGAGTCCAGCCCTTCGTCCAGTCGGCACGGGTGGTGTACTCGACCGTACCCTCGATGAGCTTGTTGATGTCCATATCCTGGAGCTGGTTCTCGACGTTCACGGAGTAGGTCTCAATGTCGGTCTCGGCGAGGTTCCAGACGATGGCGTTGGCGGCATTGATGGTCTCGCCCTCGGCGGTCTTGACCAGGGCGTCCTCACTGCCGAGCTTCGCGGCGAGGATGTTGTTGAGCGCCTCGTGCGCGCCGTTGCCGATGGCGAAGTAGTAGTCGCCGTCCTCGAGCACCCAGGCGCCCTGCGTGCCGTTGGCCTTCACGGCGTTCTCGTCATAGCTGGCGAAGTAGGCGGGGTCGAAGTCGATCGTGAGCTCCTCGCTCTCACCGGGCTGGAGCAGACCGGTCTTGCCGAAGGCGACGAGCTGCACGGCGGCCTTCTCCAGACCGCCCTCCTTGTAGGGCGCCTGGACGTAGAGCTGCGCGATGCTCTTGCCGGCGACATCGCCGGTGTTGGTGACTGTGACCTTCGCGCTGCACGCGCCGCCGACGTTCATATCGACAGCGGTGAGCGTCTGCTCAAAGCTGGTATAGCTCAGGCCGTAGCCGAAGGGGTAGGAGACCTCGTCGGCATAGCTCCAGCTCGCGCCGATGGCGCCGGAGGCGGAGTCGGCGTTGGCGCGGCCGAGCACCGCGTCCTCATAGCGGGTCTCGTAGTACTTATAGCCGTTGTAGATGCTCTCGGACTCGACCAGGTACCAGTCGCCCTTGTTGGCGGCGTCAAGCACGTTGCCGGTGCCGCTCTGGGAGTTGTTGGTGTAGAGGTACACGCCGTAGTTGACCATCGCCGGGGCGGAGACGGAGCTCACGGCATAGGTATCGGGCAGCGCGCCCGAGGGATTCACCGCGCCGCTGAGCACGTCGGCCACGCCGAGGAAGCCGTCCATACCCGGCTCGCCGCACCAGACGATGGCGCTCACGGCCTCGTCGTTCTTGAGCTCTTCGATCTCAATGGGGTTGTTGGCGTTAATGAGCACGACAACCTTGGAGCTGTGCGCCTTGGCCATCTCGAGCACGGCCTTCTCGTTCTCGGAGAGGGCGAGGGGACGCTCGAAGCTGTCGGCGACGGGCTTCTTCTTCCCGGCGGCGGCGCTGACCATGTTGGGGTTATAGTCCGCAGCCTCGGAGCTGTCGCGGGAGAACACCACCAGAGCGACAGTGCCGTCGGCGGAGGCGATCAGATCCTCGGTATAGGCGTCCGCCGGCGCTTCGCCCACGCAGTAGGAGGCGGGGTTTTCATACATCGTGCCGAAGGACGGGGTCAGGGAGTGGCCGGACTTGCGGCCGTAGTCAGAGGTCATGCTCTCTTGCAGATAGAAGTCCAGCATGGCCTTGTTGAGCGTGAAGCCCTTGGCGTTGAGGCTCGAGAGCAGGTCATACTGCACCTGCCCCGCGTCCGCCGCGACGGACACGGATGAGCCGATCTTGCCGCCGAGGGTGGGGTTGACAGCGTTGAGTCCCCAGAGCGTCACGGTCTCCGCCGTGTCGAGCGGGAGCGCCGCGCCCTCGTTCTTGAGCAGCACCGTGCCCTCCGAGGCGATCTCCTGCGCCAGCGCCTCCTTGGCGGCGACCAGCTCAGGCAGCGAGCCGAACTCGGACTTATAGTAGATCGAGTCCTTCGCCTCGCCCTCCGCCTTGTCCACGATCTTGTAGTTCACAATGCCGAGCTGGCCATTGATGAACGAGGCGTTGGCCTGCGCGATGCTCGTTGCGCCGACGACCAGCGCGAGCAGGCAGGCGAATACCGAGGTCAAGCCTCTCCACACGCCGCTCGCGCCCTTTTTCTTGTTCATACTATCCCTCCTAAATATGTTTTGCTGGGTATACTATGCTGTTTGTACTATATCACATTTTTTTGAATTCGGAAAGCCCCGTCCGCAAACGGTCGATTTTTTCCCGTGAACGGTATCACTCGCAGGGGATCACGACCGTTTTTGCGTTCTCCCCGTCAGAGACGGTGACGCGCACGGCGCCCTCGCCGCTCGCGCGCACGACGGCCAGCGCCTCGCCGAAGTAGGTCTGCGCCTCGGGGTTTGTGTAGTTGCCCTTGAAATAGGGGCAGGCGTTGCCGAGGCCGAGCAGCGCCCCGTTCTCGACCGTGACACGAACCAGATGCTTCTCCATCGGCTTCCAGATGCCGTCTGCGTCCGTGTAGCGGATCGGGAGGAACACCAGCCCCTCGGCGCGCACGCGCTCGCATTCCGGGCTGACCTCGAGAACGGTCTCCGCCCCGGCGCTGCGCAGAGCGCTTCTGCCGATCTCCTTCCCGCTCCCGTCGTAGGCGACGGCCTCGAGCGTGCCGGACTCATAGGGCACGGTGAGCTTTGCGCGCGCCTTCCTCGGCCTCACACGCCCGACGCTTCTGCCGTTTAGCAGCAGCTCGACCACGGCGGCGCGGGCAAAGACCTCGATCTTCGCCTCGCGTCCCTCGCAGCCCGCCCACGCCCAGCTCTCGAGCGCGGAGGTCGTGCGCCAGCCGGTGATGCGCGGCAGCACGTCCTCATACACCGGCTGCACCGCGAGCCAGGGGCCGCGCTCGCGCTCGAAGGCGACGCGGGTATAGGCGGCCTCGGCGCGGGGCTTGCCGTTTAAGTCGATGCGGCCGTTGGAGCCGGTCGTGCGCGTCGCGGGAGTGCCGGTATAGTCGGGAAACTCCGCCGCGCCCTCGCCGCACTCGCCGAGATAGTCCATACCCGACCAGGCAAAGTCCCCGATGATGCGCGGATTCTCCTTCGCGATCTCCCAGAAGCTGTAGGCGTCCTTGTTGAAGGTCTCGCTGCCGAGGATCAGGCGCTCGGGGTAGCGCTTGAGATCCCTGCGGTAGCGATAGAGGCCGTAGTTATACCCGGCGATATCCATGTTCGCGAAGGCGTCGCGCGTCTTGACATCGCAGCCGTGCAGCGTCGCGCCGCACTTCATAAAGTTGTCACCCACGGCGACGGCGAGGGTGTTGAAGAAGTCGCTGCCGACGTGCTTTTTCTTCTGTTTCTGCTTTTGCGGCTTGGACTGCTGCTCGGCCTTCTCGTCGCTGTAGACGCCGAAGCCGATGGAGTAGAGAAAGTTGAAGAAGATGTTGATGCCGCAGGTCACAGGGCGGGTGGGGTCGAGACCGTGGAGATAGCGCGTCATCTCGCCGGCAAAGTCGATGCCCTTCTTCTCGCTCGTCTCCGCCACCTCGTTGCCGGTGGAGTACATGATGACGCTCGGGTGGTTGTAGTCCTTCTCCACCATCTCGCGCAGATCGTCCTGCCACCAGTCGGCGAGGTGCTGCACATAGTCGTAGCGGGTCTTGTGGATGTACCACACATCCACAAACTCGTCCATCATCAGCACGCCCAGCTTATCGCAGGCGTCAAGCAGCGCCTTGGAGCAGGGGTTGTGCGCCGAGCGCAGGGCGTTGAAGCCGTTTTCCTTGTGGATGCGCACGCGCCGCTCCTCCGCCTCCGGGAAGCTGCACGCGCCGAGCACCCCGTTATCGTGATGGATGCACGCGCCGCGCAAAATCACGCGCTCGCCGTTGATGGTGAGCCCGTCCTGCGCGCTCCATTTGAGCTCGCGCACACCGAAGCTCTCCTCGGCCTCATCCGTGCCGAAGCGCACGCGGCAGGTGTAGAGGTTGGGGTGCTCGCAGTCCCAGAGCTTCGCCTCCGGGATCTCCACGCGCAGCGTCGCGGCGCAGGAGGCCCGCTGCGCCGGGGACGGCGCCTGGGCGGAGTGTCCAAAGGTCGCGGGAACCGGGCGGCAGCCGCCGACAGTCACAGACTCCGCCTGCGCGCGCACGACGCACTCCCCTTCCCGGAGGATCTCGGCGCTGACCGTGCCCGGCGCGGTGGTCTTGACCTCGATCTCCACCACGGCGGGGCGGATGCTTCGCGTCGTGATCCTCACGCCGTTTACCGGGATGTGCGCCTCGTCGGCGAGGTAGAGGTTCACCGGGCGGTAGAGCCCCGTGCCGGGGTACCAGCGGGAGTTTGGCAGCTCGCTGTTGTGCGCCACGACGCGCAGCTCGTTCTCCCCGCCATAGCGCAGGAAGGGGCGCGCGTCCACATAGAAATTGCTGTAGCCGTAGGGTCGTGAGGCCGCCTTCTCGCCGTTGAGGTAGACCTCGCCGCTCTGCATCACGCCCTCGAACTCAAGCAGGACGCACTTACCGCGCCACGCCTCCGGTGCGTCAAAGCGCTTGCAGTACTCATAGTCGCCGCCGATGTACCAGCCGGTGTTGCCCTCGGCCACGCTCTCCTCGCTGCGCGGCTCGGAGAGCATCGCATCGTGCGGCAGCGTCACTGGAACCGCCTCGCCCGGTCTCGTCAGGCAGCGGCAGGTCCAGCCGTGGTTGAATTCGATTTTTTTCATTGGCTCGCCCCCCTCTTTTTGATACTTCCAGCATAGCACAAAAAGCGCCGTCTGCGTCACGTTGGACGCAAACGGCGCTTCTCTCAGCGCAAACGGTCACTCCGCCCGGAAGGGGATCAGGATCTTCAGCGAGAACCAGCCGCCGTCCTGCTCGGCGACAAGCGAGCCGCCGTGCTTTTCCACCGTGCGGCGCATACTCTTCATGCCGAAGCCGTGGTAGCGCGTGTCCTCCTTGGTGGTGAGGGGCAGCCCGTCCTCGAAGCGCAGCGTCTCGGCGCAGGTGTTCTCCATGCGGATGCGCAGAAAGCCGCTCTCCCCTGCGACGTAGAGCCGGATCAGCCGCTGTGCCGGCTCCTCGATCTGCTCGACGCTCTCGATGGCGTTATCGAGCATATTCCCGAAGAGCGCGGCGATCTCCATCTCGTCGAGCATCGTGAGCGCGCTGCCGTCGGCGATGCACTTGAGCTCGATCCCGCGGCTCTGGCAGGCGAGGCCCTTGCTCGTGAGCACCGCGTCGAGCACGGCGTTCCCGCTGCGGTACTGCGCCTCGAACTGCCGGATCTCCCGCTCCATCTTGTTGAGCTGCTCCTCCCCCTTCGCGCTCAGCCCCTCCTTGCGCAGCAGGGCGATCTGGTGCTTGAGATCGTGGTACTTGCGCTGCACAAGCTCGATGCTCTCCTGCGAGGTCTGGTAGCTCTGATACTGAAGCTGCATGATGTTGCGCAGGGAGTTTTTCTCGAGGCGGGTCTGCACCTCGCGAAGCTGGTATTGCAGCAGATAGATCATGCTCACGCCGTTCATGTCCGCAAGCGTGTGCATGGCGAAGATGTCCCGCGGCTGCGTGCCGCTGAAGAGCGTCCTCCGGCTGATGTAGCCGAGGTTGGAGATGACGAACATTCCCAGGGCGATCAGCGCCGCCGCCGTCACGTCGCGCCGGGTGTAATTGAACACCACGCCGCCGCGGCGCAGCGCGCTCTCCACCGCCCCAAGCAGGGAGAGAATGGCCAGAAAGCCGCCAAACATGAATACATTGAGCCAGACGAGCGTTCTAAGCTCCTCATGGTAGAGCGCCGAGAGATAGTAGACCTGCCAGCACAGTGAGGCGGCAAACTCCGCCCCCATGAAGGTCTTGACCGCAAGAAAGAGCGCGCGCGTCCGATTTTGCAGGTTGTACTGGAAGCACAGCGCAAGCGCGGCAAAGACGATCAGCATGGACGCGGCGAACAGCAGCCCGCTGGCGTTTGCGGTCAGCTCCATCAGTACGCTCAAAAACGCCCAGACCGCAAGGCCGGAGAGCCATTTGCGTCTGCTGCCGCCCACGGACTTCTCCCGGTAGAGCATACTGGCCGTGGCGAGCGTGTAGCCGATCGCGTAGAAGAAGCCCGGCGGGTTCCAGATTTGGGTGAAGTCCACGTCGATCATCGCTCATCTCCGTTCATGTAGCGGTTGAGCGCGTCGAGGACGCTCTTGCGCTGTCGGCGGCTGACCTGGATGCTGTCGCCGTTGACGGTCACGGCGCTCCCCTGCCAGCTCTCCACATATTTCAGGTTGATGATATAGCAGCGGTTGCAGCGCACGAAGTTCTCCGCCGTCAGCAGCTCCTCCGCGTCCCGGATCGCGCCCTTGGTCACAAACTTGCCGTCGAGCGTGTTGTAGGTGAGCTGGTGATCCTGCACCTCCACATAGCAGAGCCTCTCGGTGTTCAGCCGCGTCTTCCCGCCCCGGAGGGCGACGGTGATGCGCTGCTCCTCCCGCGCCCTGCGGTGCAGCAGCGCGCGGTCGAGGCTCTCGCAGAGCGAGAACCAGGAGACGGGCTTGAGCAGATAGTCCAGCGCCCGCACCTTGTAGCCGTCGATGGCGTACTGCGGGGCGTTCGTCACGAAGATCAGCGGCACCTCCGCATCGCGCTCGCGCACGGCCTTCGCCGCGCGCATCCCGTCCATGAAGCGCATCTCGATATCCAGCAGGATCAGGTCATAGTCCGCGCGGTAGTTCGTCACCAGATCCTCACCGTCCGCGTAGCAGCACAGCGCGAGGCTCACGCCGCGCTCCGCCTCGTAACGGCGCAGATCCTTCATCAGTCTCTCCCGGTCGCGCTCGTCGTCATCGACTATGGCTATCCGAATCTCCTCCGCCACCGCGCAGCCCCCTTCCCGCATCATTGTTCTCTATCACGGTGCCAGCCGGTATTGTACCATATTCACCCTCGCTCTGACAAGAGAATAAGATGGAGCGGGAGGTGAGAGATGTGAAAATTGCCGTGATCGGCGGAGATCGGCGCGCAGCGCTGCTGGCGGAGCTGCTCTCGCGCGAGGGGCAGCGGGTACATAGCTTTGCGCTGGAGAAGGTGCCGCTGCCCGCCGGGATCACGAAGGACAACTGCCTGACCGCCTGCGTCTACGCCGCCGAGCTCATTGTCCTGCCCGTCCCCGCGGAGAAGGGGTCGCTGCTCAACACCCCGCTCTCCGAGAGCCCCGTGCCGCTGCGCGAGCTGTGGGCGGCGCTCTGGCCGGGACAGCTCGTGGTGGGCGGGGGCTTTGGCGAGGAGAGCGCGGAGCTGGCGCTGCGCGGGAAGCTGGAAGTGCGCGACCTGCTGCGCCGCCCCGGCTTCGTGACCGAGAACGCCGCGCTGACCGCCGAGGCCGCCGTGGGGCTGCTGCTGCGTGAGAGTGAGCGCTGCCTGCGCGGCGCGCGCTGCCTGGTGCTGGGCTTCGGGCGGATCGGGAAGCTCCTCGCGCTGCGGCTGAACGCGCTCGGGGCGCGGGTCTGCGTCGCGGCGCGCCGGGAGGCAGACCGCGCCCTCGCCGAAGCGCTGGGGCTGGAGGCGCTGGCTTTCCCAGAGCTCGAGGGGCAGATCGGAGACTTTGTGTGCATCGTGAACACGATCCCCGCCCCGGTGCTGGGCGGCGCGGCGCTCTGCTGCGTAGCGAGCGACGCGCTGCTGCTGGAGCTTGCCTCCGCGCCGGGCGGCTTCGACCGGGAGCTTGCCGCGAATATCGGCCTGCGGGTGCTGCACGCGCCGGGACTGCCGGGGCGCGCCTATCCCCTGTCCTCAGCGGAGCTGCTAAAGCGCGAGATCGAGGCGATATGGAAGGAGGAACAGCATGGCTAAACCACGTCTGGGGCTCGCGCTCTGCGGGTCCTACTGCACCTATGAGACGCTTTTCGAGGCGCTGCCGCCCCTGGCAGAGCGCTATGAGCTGGTACCGATCATGAGCGAGACCGCCGCCGAGACGGACACGCGCTTCGGAACGGCGGCCGAGCACATGAAGCGCCTGATGGCGCTCACCGGGCGCAGGGTCATCACGACCATCGCCGAGGCGGAGCCGCTCGGGCCGAAGGAGCCGCTCGACGCGCTGCTGATCGCCCCCTGCACCGGCAACACCCTCGCGCGCCTCGCGCATGGGCTCACGGACAGCGCCGTCACGATGGCGGCGAAGGCGCATCTGAGGAACGGTCGGCCGGTGGTGATCGCGCTCTCGACAAACGACGGCCTCTCCGGCTCTGCCGAGAACATCGCGCGGCTTTTAAACCGCAAGCACTTCTACTTCGTCCCCTTCGGGCAGGACGATCCGGGGAAAAAGCCCCGCTCCCTGCAGGCGGATTTCTCCCTGCTCGCCGACACGGTGGAGGCCGCCCTCGGCGGCGAACAGCTCCAGCCCGTGCTGCGGAAATGAATAATGAATAATGAATAATTGAGGTGTCGCCTGCGGCGACTGAGTACAAATGCTTCGTAGAGGAGGGGCTTGCCCCTCCTCTACGAAGCATGGAACAGCCGCCTTCTCTAGCGGAACATCAGTTGCAGCGCGTTATAGAGCGCCATGACCCACTCCGGCTCCTCGTGCCCGACGCCGCGCAGCAGCGTCAGGCGCAGATTCTCCTCCGCCGTGAAGACCTCGCTCCACGCGCCGAGGGCGTAGTAGGACTGCTCGACGGGGCCGCGGTCGTCCAGCTCGCCCTCGGCCAGGTACAGCAGGTCGATCGGCTGCCCGAGCGTGCCGTACATCGACCACTGGGGTTCCAGATACTCCCGCGTCACGCTCCCGCCTCCGGTCATGGCGTACCAGGAGACCAGATCGAGGTTCGGCGCGAGCACGCTCAGCTCGATCTCATACGCGCCGAAGCTCGCCCCCAGTATCCCGACGTGCCGCCGCGCCTCGCGCAGCGCCTCCGGGCTTGCATCCTCCGCCCAGGTGGCGTAGTGCTCCGCCACAAAGGGCAGGATATCCGCGCGAAATTCCTCCGCGAACTGCGGGTAGACCTGGTTGGAGTCGTGGAGGTACGCCATGCCGCCGTCGAGGTAGCCGTTGAGGGCAATAACGATCAGCGGACGGCACAGGCCGCGCTCGATCATGTTGTCAAGCAGCGTCACCACGCTGCCCGTGCCGATGCTCCCGTCGGGGCGGCGGTAGCTGTGCTCCTGCTCGAGCCAGAAGCGCTCGTTGAGCTGGCGCGTGTGGATCAGGAACAGGACGTCGTAGCGCCCGCCCTCGTCGTAGCCGTAGGGCAGATAGACCTGCATGAGCTTGTCGCGCTCGCCGTCGTTCCAGACATAGTCCCGCGTGGTATAGCCCACGTCCTTCACGAGCGTCCCCGGCTCACCGCTCGGCGCGAAGAAGTCCGCCTCGATCCCCTCGTCCGTGAGCCGCGCCGCAAGCAGCGGGCGCGGCGTGGGCGTGGGCGAAGGGGTTGGGGTGGGTGTAGGCGAAGGGGTCGGTGTGGGCGTTGGTGTCGGTGCAGGCGTCACGCCCGGTGTCGGGAAAGCTGTCGCCTCCGGTGCTCTCTGCTGCGGCAGCACGCGCAGAAACAGCAGCGCAAAGAGCACAAGGGAGAGCAGGATCAGCGTCACCCCGGCTATAGTCCGTTTCATCAGCACCCCGCCTTTCCGGTTCGTTTTCTCCATCATAACAAAATCCCCAGAGGTTTTCCAGACTTTTTTGAGGCGGAAAACCTCTGGGTTTTTTTGAATAGATATGTAACGAAGAACTTGCTTTATATAAAAGAATATGCTATGATTTATCTGCCACACATACGAATATTGTTAGGGCGTTTTCTTGCCTGAACCCTATGCGGGTGCAATTTTACTATGGTAAAAATGCACTCTCCCTTTCGTGCACTCTCATAGGGGGCAAGAAACGTATGTGTGGCAGCATCGGGGCTGTGCGTTTTTCGTGCGTAGCTTCGATGAGGCTGCGCACTTTTTTGTTTTCCCGAAAAGCACGCGGCAAAAATATTGATGAAAGAGAGGTTTGGGAAATGAAGAAACTGGTATCTTTGCTCCTGGCGCTTTCCATGGTAATCACAATGAGTGCGTTTGCGACAGAGGAGAAGAGTGCAGACGTCAAGCACGTCGAGCGTGTGATTGCCGGTATCGGCGAAGTGACGTTGGAGCGTGAAAAGTACATTCTTGATGCTGAACAGGCGTATGCCGCCTTGCTGGAGGTGGACAAGGAACTGGTCGAAAACCGCGAAGATATGTTTGCCGCGCGAGAAACCTTCAACAAGCTCTTGCAGCAGGAAGCGGATACAGTCAGCCAGGCCATAGCCGCCATTAGTAATACAACTACGGACGAAGATGGAAACATAAAAATCAACCTGAAAAATGAAGAAACAATTGCCGACGTCGAGGCCGCTTATGAGGCGCTGCCGGACGCGGCGAAGGCAATGGTGACAAATCATAATGACTTGTTGCTTGCGAGATCGGAATATGACCTCTTTTCAAATTTTAACGAAGCGAAGGAACGCGGCGCAGCTACCTTTGTATTTGACGGAGTCAAGTTTTCCTACGTTGTTGATGAAGATGTCTGGGCTATGGTACAAAATGAAATCACGGATGAGTACGAGCCTTCCGATGTGGCATATGGAAAAGGAACTCTTCGTTTTGAAGGGAAAAATAACCTCATTGTCTCGCCTGTAGTACCTGTTGGATGGGAAATCAATACCCAAACCGATAGCGGGTTCTACCTCACAAGCAAGCAGAATCCAAAAGAGGTATTGTATATTCAAGCTGGCTTGATAGACGAAGCGTGTCTCCAGTATGAGGAGCCGTATCTGATTCTCGAAGCGTTTATAACCAAGGCGATCAATAACGGCTTTGAACATGGCCAATTCCATCGCACAGTCTATGCGCAGCACCGTGCTATCTGGTTCCAATCAAAAGGCGACAGAGAGGGGCTTTGGGCTATTATACTTGTAGGCGACCAAATAGTAACCCTGTATATGTCTGGATGCTATAAAGGCGACGTTCTTACCAAACGAATGGTCGGCCTGATGGTACACTGCCTTAACAATATGAGTATTGAAGAGCTTGAACCTGTCACGGATATCGGGTAAGCATGCCTCAAGCGGACGCAGCAGAAGGTGCACAGCCTGCCGCGCTGCTACTCCTTATAACCCGTCGGATAAGATCAATGTCTCAGCAGCTTTTGCGTCTGTTCCGTTTCTTTTCCTTGCTATTCTTGCGAAACCGGGGTAGAATAATAGACAGGAGAAGGTAACAGGGCTCCGTGTTTCCGCAAAGGAGGGGCGGTACATGAACGACACACTGAACATTCAAAAGCTGCGGGCAACGGTTGCTCCTCTGGCCTCACAATACGGCGTGGAGCGTATGTACCTCTTCGGCTCGCGCGCGAGAGGAGATCACCGCCCGGACAGTGATTACGACTTTCTGATCTCCAAAGGGCGCGTTCGCAGTCTCTTTACCCACGCGGCGCTGTGGCAGGAGCTGGAAGCGGCTCTGCACGCCCCTGTCGATCTGGTGACAGACACGTCCAGCGACAAGGAGCTGATTCGTCAGGCCGAGAGCAACGCCATTTTACTATATGAACAACAGAGCTAGCATAACCGCAAGACAGGGGAACGGCGAAACGCGCTGTTCCCCTGTCTTATGTTTTGCGGCGGCGAGCGCGGTTTTGGGCGAAATCGGCGATTGACAAGAGAACGAGAATAGGGTAAAGTAAAGTGTCACTGTATAACTACCTGAAACGGCGGTCTCTCCGCCGGAAAGGACAGGCTATGAAACACTATCCCCCCGAATCGGAGCTCTCCGATTTTAAGCTCGCCGCCGCGCCGAAGCACCGCCCCGCGCAGCCGGAGGCGCCGAGGACGCGCAAGCGGCGCAAAAACGACCGCCCGCAGCCGCTTCTGAGCGCGCTGTTTTCGCTGCTGCTGCTCGGCTGCATCGCCTTCTCGGCGCTGAACCTCCACCCCACGATCTCCTCAAGCTCGCCGCGCGCGGCGGCCTCCACCCCGGTGCCCTCGCCCGTCGTGACCGTCGCCCCGACGCCGGAGCCGACACCCGCCGCACTCGCGACGGAAGCGCAGCCGGAACCCACCGCGACCCCGGAGCCGACGCCCGAGCCCACGCCCGAGCCGATCCACTACACGATCCCCGAGGACGCGCTGGTCGCCCCCGCGCCTGACCCGAATTGCTACGGCTCTGTCTCCAACGACAACGCCGCCGAGATCCAGTCGGTCATTCAGCGCGCGCGGGACTACGGCCTGCTCGGTGAGGGGGAGCGCGTGGTCTTTGATCCGAACGCGAACTTCTATCGCGGCAACCAGGCGAGGGACATCGAGTACTACCTCGACGAGACGATCCTGGTGTTGCTGTGGAAGGAGGAGATCGACGGCAACAGCGTGACCTTCACCGAGGTCAAGATCGCCGACGGCTCGCAGCTGAGGCGCAAGTTCGCCGACGACCGCTTCGGCGCGCAGGTGCAGTATTTCGCCACCGAGCTTGCCCAGAGCACCAACGCCGTCGTTGCGATGAACGCGGACTTCTACCTCTTCCGCGACTTCGGCATTGTGGGCTATAACCGCGAGCTCTACCGCTTTAACACCGCAAACTACACCGGCATCTACAGCAAGTATAACTGCGTGGATACCCTCTTTGTCACCGCCGGGGGCGACTTCCTGTATAAGCGCCTCGCCGAGCCGAATACCGAGGAGTCCATCCGGCAGTTCATGGCGGAAAACGATGTGATCTTCACCGTCGCCTTTGGGCCGGTGCTGGTCGAAAACGGCGAGGTCGTCTACTGCGACTGGTACCCGGTGGGTGAGATCAACTCCGGCTACTCCCGCGCCGGCATCGCCCAGGTGGACACGCTCCACTACCTCTATATGTCCCTCAACCACTCCGACGAGAAGTCGGCGCGCTGGACGGTGAACACCTTTGCCGAGCACTTCGCCGAGAAGGGCGTGAGAACCGCCTACTGTCTCGACGGCGGGCAGACCGGCGAGGTCGTGTTCCGCGGCACGCCCTACAACCACATCGACTATGACAAGGAGCGCCTTGTGAGCGATATCCTCTACTTCGCCACGGCGCTGCCCGAGAGAGGAGGCGAAGCCGGATGAATCCGAACAATCTTGTGCTGCTGCGGCTTGGCACTCACCCGCTCTATGCCAGCGCCGCGGTCATCACCCTGGGCTATGTGCTCGCCATCGTGATGACGCTCTACTTCTACCGCGAGCGGCACCGCAGCGCCGCCGCCGTGCTCGCGCTCGGCGTGCTGGGCTTTTTCTTCGGTGTGCTCTTCAGCCGCGTGCTCCACTGGTACTTCAACGGCGAGACCTACTCCTCCCTCTTCGGCGCGCTGAGCGACTACAGCGTGGGCAGCTTCTGTCTGCCGGGGATGCTGCTTGGCATCTGGCTTGCCGCGTGGCTCGCGAAAAAGATGAAGCTCACCGCCACGGTCGGCGAGCTGCTCGACGCGGCGGCGCCCGGTGTCGCGCTGCTGATCGCCTTTATCCGCCTCAGCGCCCTCTTCAACACCACCTGCCGCAGCCGCATTCTGGTCAAGGTGAAGTGGCTGCAATTTCTCCCCTTCGCCTCGGCGACGCAGGATGCCGCCGGGAACGTCAGCTACCGCATGGCCTCGTTTGCCATCGAGTTTCTGCTGATGCTCGGCGTTACTTATCTCACGGCGCGCTTCTTCTATGAGAAGGGCGCCCGGCGTATGCGCAAGGGCGCGCCGCGCACCGGGCACACCGCCTGTTACTTCACGCTGCTCTATGCCGCCGTCGAGATCGTCATGGACTCCACGCGCTACGACTCCCCGCTCATGCACTTTCGCTTCCTCTCCTCGCTCAACCAGTACTCCGCCTTCATCAGCCTCGCACAGATTTTCGCCGCCTTCTCCATCCTCGGCGTACTGATCCGCTACAGCGCCGCGTCCATCCGCTGCCGCGGCTGGCGCTGGTATCAGCCGGCCTCCTGGGTCGCCTTCGCCGTGGGCGTGTTCGTCATCATCAAGTTCGGCGAGTACAATGTGCAGCGCTACGCCACCTATTTGAAGTGCTACACCATCATGTCCCTGACCCTCGCCGCGTTGATCGTGATGACCATGGCCATCTACCGCACCTGTGTGAGCCGCAGGGCGCTGATGAACGAATAGCGTATTCTCCCGCCGGGAATTCTCCGGCGGGATGTTTTTGTTGAAAAAAGAGCTTTCCTTTTTCGGAGAAACAGGGTATAATGCTTGTAATTTGTCTGAGACGGCTTCCGTCCCGGCTTCTGAAAGACTGAGGTGATTGTATGGAACATGGCGCGAACGTGCTTTTTTCGATCGGGCCGCTGGAGGTGACAGGCACCGTCACCGCAACCTGGGGCGTGATCGCGGTACTGACGCTGCTCTCGTGGCTCGCCACCCGGAATCTCAAGGACGTGCCCGGTCCGCTGCAAACCGCCGCGGAGATGGCGGTCGGCTCGCTGCGCGGCTTCTTTGAGGGGACGCTCGGAAAGACCTACGCCCGCAAATACTTCCCCATCCTCGCAACCTTCTTTGTGTTCATCATAACCTGCAACTACTCGGGGCTCCTGCCCGGCGCGGGGCACCTCGCGGGCTTCGCGGTGCCGACGGCGGCGCTGTCCGTGACCGCCGGGCTCGGTGTCGTCGCCTTCTTCACGACGCACACCATCGGCATCCGCGAGCGCGGTCTCGGCCCCTATCTCAAGAGCTTTGCCAAGCCTCTCTATCTCATTATCCTCATGCTGCCGCTGAACCTGCTCGAGCAGTTCATCCGCCCGCTGTCGCTTGCGCTGCGTCTCTTCGGCAATATGTACGGAGAGGAGACGGTCACTGAGCAGCTCTATGAGATCCTCCCCATCGGCGCACCGCTCATTATGCAGGTGCTGAGTCTGCTCTTCTGCTTCCTGCAGGCGGTCGTGTTCACGATGCTGCTGTCCGCCTACATTTCCGAGGCCGTAGAGGAAGAATAATCCGTCCCCGCAGGGGACACCATAATTATTCATTATTAATTATTATTTATTAATTATTTCAGGAGGAACTACCCATGGAAAAAGCAATCATCGCCATCGCCGCCGCTCTCGTTCTCTGCGTCACCGCCGTTGCCACTGCCTTCGCGCAGGGCAAGACCGCGACCGCCGCTATGGAGGCCATCGCCCGCCAGCCCGAAGCCGCCGGGGATGTCCGCGGCTCTCTGATCCTCGCCCTCGCCCTGATGGAAGCGCTGACCATCTACGGTATGCTGGTCGCCTTCATGCTGGTCGGCAAGATCTGACCGGCGGCCATCAGGGAGGGAGCTGTCCATGTTGAGCATCAATTTCTCCGAGCTGATCTGGACGATCATCAACTTCTTCCTGCTGTTTTTCCTGCTCAAGCGCTTTCTCTTTGACCCCATGTGCCGCTTTATGGACGAGCGCCAGGCGCGCATCGACGCAGGTCTCAGCGCCGAGCGCGAGGCCAAAGCCGCGCTCCAGGCCGCCGAGGACGCGCTCGAAGCGCAAAAGCGCGAGGCGCGCCGTGAGGCCGCCGCGCTTCTCTCCGCCGCCGCCGAGGCCGATGCGCAGCGCGCCAGGGATTCCCGGCAGCGCGCGCAGAGCGAGGCTGAGGAGGCGCAGCGCGCCGGTGAGGCGGCGCTGCGTGAGCGTCAGGCGCGCGAGCGCGACGCGCTCAAAGCCGGTGAGGGCGAGCTTGCCGCTCTGCTCTCAGCCCGGCTGCTGGGCGAAGAGGACTGAGCCTATGAACTACGCCAGCAGAAAGGAGGGATGAGGATCGTGAGTGGCTGGAGTATGCCGACTAACCTCATCAACTTTGCCATTCTTGTCGTCGGGCTGTATTTTGTCGGGCGCAAGATCGTGGCAAACGCCTACCGCAAGCACCGCGAAACGATTCAGGCGGAGCTGGAGCGCTCTGCCGCATCCCTTGAGAATGTCAAAGCCCTGCAGCAGCAGCGCGAACAGACCGAGGCCGCCGTCGAGCGCGAGCGCGCGGAGATCCTCGGCGCCGCGCAGTCCCTCGCCGGAGAGAACAGCGCGAAGGCCGCGCGTGAGGATGAGGCCGCCGCAGCGCATCTCCGGGGCGAGATGCAGAAGGAGCTCGGGCACGAGGCGCTGCGTCTGCGCCGCGCGCTTCACGCCGAGGCCGCCGGGGAGATCGCCCAGGCCGCCGGGGCGCTGATCGGCAGCGACGAGCACCGCGCGGCGCGCGAGCGCCTCGCGCAGGACTATCTCGTCTGGCTGCGGCAGAATCTCGCCGTGAGCCGGGGCGATAAACTGAAATTTCAAAACGCCGGCTGCGCTGCGTTATCCATTCGCGCAGCCCACACACCGGAGGCTGAGACCGTCGCCGCCGTCCGCGAGATCGCCGAAGCCGCGCTGCGTGGAAGCGGCGTGGACGTGCCGCTGCGCGAGGAGGTCTCCGCCGATCCCGCGCTGCTCGCGGGCTTGAGCGTGAAGCTCGGCGACACGGTGTACGACGGCTCCGCGCGCTGTCTGCTCGGCCGCGCCGAGACCGCTGTCGCCCGCAGCGCCGATGCCGAGGGTGAGCTGATCGAGCAGCTTCGCGCCGCGCTCCAGCGCCTCAGCCGCGAGCCGGAGGTCTACCAGACCGGCACCGTCATCAGCGTCTCGGACGGCATCTGCCGCGTGAGCGGCGTGTCCGACGCCATGTCCGGGGAGCTGCTGGAATTCAAAAACGGCCTGCGCGGCATGGTGATGGATCTCGAGCAGGACAACGTCGGCGTCGTCATGCTCGGCAGCTACGACAGCCTGCAGGAGGGCGACCATGTGCGCCGCACCGGGCGCATCCTTTCGGTGCCCGTGGGCGAGGCGCTGATCGGCCGCGTGGTGAACGCCCTCGGCGTCCCGCTCGACGGGCTCGGCGAGCTGCACACGACCCAGATGCGCCCCATCGAGAGCCCTGCCCCCGGCGTGATCGACCGCAAGAGCGTCTCCAAGCCCATGCAGAGCGGTATCATGGCCATCGACGCGCTGGTGCCCATCGGGCGCGGCCAGCGTGAGCTGATCATCGGCGACCGCCAGACCGGCAAGACCTCCATCGCCGTCGATACCATTCTCAACCAGGCGGACAAGGATCTTCTCTGCATCTACGTCGCCATCGGGCAGAAGGAATCGACCGTTGCGGGCGTGGTGCGCACGCTGCGCGAGCACGGTGCGATGGACTATTCCATCGTCGTCTCCGCGAGCGCCTCCGAGTCCGCGCCGATGCTCTATATCGCCCCCTACGCCGGGGCGGCGATGGGCGAATACTTCATGTACCAGGGGCGCGACGTGCTGATCATCTACGACGATCTGTCCAAGCACGCCATCGCCTACCGTGAGATTTCCCTGCTGCTGCACCGTCCCCCCGGGCGGGAAGCCTATCCGGGCGACGTGTTCTACCTCCACTCCCGCCTGCTCGAGCGCGCCGCGCGCCTCAGCGACGAGCGCGGCGGCGGCAGCATGACCGCCCTGCCCATCATCGAGACCCAGGCGGGCGATATCTCCGCCTATATCCCGACAAACGTCATCTCCATCACCGACGGGCAGATCTTCCTCGAAGCCGATCTCTTCGCCTCGGGGATGCGCCCGGCCATCAACGTCGGTCTCTCCGTGTCGCGTGTCGGCGGTGCGGCGCAGCTCGGCGCGATGAAGCAGGTGGCGGGACGGCTGCGCATGGATCTCGCGCAGTACCGGGAGCTGGCCGCCTTCGCGCAGTTCGGCTCCGACCTCGACAAGGCCACGCAGGCGACGCTCCACCGCGGCGAGCGCATGACAGAGCTGCTCAAGCAGGGGCGGCAGTCGCCTATGGAGGCCTCCGATCAGGTCATCTCGATCTTCGCCGCGAACAACGGCTACGCCGACAAGATCGCCGTGCGCGATATCTCCCGCTGGGAGAGCGCGCTGATCGGCTTCGTCAAGGAGCGCTTCCCCGAATTTCACGCCGAGGTGCTCTCCGGCAAAAAGCTCGATGAGCAGCAGATCAGCCGTCTGCGCGCCTGCATCGAGGAGTTCAACGGACAATTCGTGTAACACGCAGCCTTGCACAGCAGGGGCGGCCCTTGCGGTCGCCCGCAGCATAAAAGCTGCAGGAAGGGTGGTGAAGCTATGGCCAATCTGCGAAAGATCCGCACGCGCATCAAGAGCGTGCAGAGCACCCAGCAGATCACAAAGTCCATGAAGATGGTCGCGGCGGCGAAGCTGCGGCGCACACAGACCGCCTTCGCCGATCTGCGGGGCTTTGCCGAGACTGGCGCCCGTATCCTCACGCGCGTCGGCGCGGCCGGGACAGAGAACCCCTTCCTCGCGCCGCACGCGGAGAATACGCGCGTCTGCTATGTGCTGATCGTCGGCAACCGCGGGCTCTGCGGCACCTACAACAGCGCGCTGCTGCGCCATGTGTCGGAGCTCAGGCGCGACGATACGCGCGAGGCGTTCCTGGTGGTGGCCGGGCGCTGGGGACGGGACATGATCCCGACCCTGTCTCTCCCGATCCGGCGCAGCTTCGAGATCAGCGACACGCCCTCCTCCGGGGAATCCCGCGCACTCAGCGAATACCTGCGTCAGCTCTACCGTGAGGGCGAGGCGGACGAGATCGTGCTGGTCTACCAGCAGTTTAAGTCTGTGCTGTCCCAGACGCCCGGCGTCAAGACGCTGCTGCCGCTTGCGCTGCTGGAGGGGACGGACGAGGCGGATGTGATCTTTGAGCCCGACCGCGCCTCTCTGCTCAACACGCTTGTGGAGCTGGTTCTGGACAACACCGTTCACGCCGCCCTGCTCGAGGCGCGCACCGGCGAGCACGCCGCCCGCATGACCGCCATGACCGCGGCGGCGGACAACACCGAGGAGCTGATCGCGCAGCTCACGCTCGAGCTCAACCACGCCCGGCAGTCCGCCATCACGACCGAGATTTCCGAGATCGTCGGCGGCGCGGCGGCACTTACTGCAAAATGAAGCCCTGAGGGGCTTCATTTTGAATAGCTGGAGGACACTATGGAAAAAGGAATTGTCAAGCGCGTCATCGGCCCGGTGGTCGATGTGCATTTTGAGGCCGGGAAGCTGCCGGAGATCTATCACGCCATCGAGGTTCCGCTCGAGGAGAACAAGATCGTCATGGAGGTCGTGCAGCAGCTCGGCGGCGGCGACGTGCGCTGCATCGCGCTCGCCTCCACCGACGGCATCTCCCGCGGCTGCGAAGCAACCAGTACCGGCACCTCCATCACCGTCCCCGTGGGCGAGGCCACGCTTGGCCGTATGTTCAACGTCGTGGGCGAGCCCATCGACGGCAAGGGTCCCGTGCAGACCGAGGAGCGTCTGCCCATCCACCGCAAGCCCCCGGTGTTCACCGATATCCTGCCCGCCACCGAGCTGCTCGAGACCGGCATCAAGGTCATCGACCTGCTCGCTCCCTACTCCAAGGGCGGCAAGATCGGCCTCTTTGGCGGCGCGGGCGTGGGCAAAACGGTGCTGATCCAGGAGCTGATCCGCAACGTCGCCTACGAGCACGGCGGCTACTCCGTGTTCGCCGGGGTCGGCGAGCGCAGCCGCGAGGGCAACGACCTCTGGAACGAGATGAACGAGTCCGGCGTTATCAACAAGACCGCCCTCGTCTTCGGGCAGATGAACGAGCCGCCCGGCGCGCGTCTGCGTGTGCCGCTCTCGGGGCTCACGATCGCGGAGAACTTCCGCGACAAGAGCGGGCAGGACGTGCTGCTGTTTATCGACAACATCTTCCGCTTCACGCAGGCCGGCTCCGAGGTCTCCGCCCTGCTCGGGCGTATGCCCTCCGCCGTCGGCTATCAGCCCACCCTCGCCTCCGAGATGGGCGATTTGCAGGAGCGCATCACCTCCACGCGCCACGGCTCCGTCACCTCCGTGCAGGCGATCTACGTCCCGGCGGACGATCTGACCGACCCCGCCCCGGCGACGGCCTTCGCCCACCTCGACGCGACGACGGTGCTCGCGCGCTCGATTGCGGAGCTCGGCATCTATCCCGCCGTCGATCCGCTCGAATCCAGCTCCCGCATCCTCGAACCGGGGATTCTCGGCAAGGAGCACTACGAGACGGCGCGCGCCGTGCAGATGGTGCTCGAAAAGTACAAGCAGCTCCAGGACATCATCGCCGTGCTGGGCATGGACGAGCTCGGCGTGGAGGATCGCGCCACCGTCAACCGCGCCCGGCGCATCCAGCGCTTCCTCTCCCAGCCCTTCCATGTGGCGGAGGCCTTCACCGGCATGGAGGGTCGCTACGTCCCGATGCAGGAGACGATCAAGGGCTTCCAGGCCATCCTCGGCGGCGACGTGGACGATCTGCCCGAGCAGGCCTTCCTGATGTGCGGCAGCATCGACGAGGTGCTCGCCAAGCGCGGCGACTACTGAGGAGGCGGGCATGGCTGAGAGCTTTCGTTTGAGCGTCGTCACCGGAGACGGGACGGTGTTCGAGGGCGAGGTCGAATCCGTCCGCGTGCCGACGGGCTTCGGCTCGGTCGGCATCCTCGCGCACCACGCACCGATGCTCTGCGCGGTCGAGAAGGGCGTTCTGCTCGCCCAGACTGCGCCCGGGCGGCTGCGCATCCGGGTGAGCGGCGGTGTCGCCAACGTGGAGAACAATGAGCTGACCGTGCTTGTGAGCAGCGGAGAGGTGCTGGAAGAAGAAAAGGCTGACTCATAACGCTAAGTGCAGCCGCAACCTATGAAAAGTTGGGCGAATCCGCCGCTTTGTGCGAATTCGCCCAACTTTTTACAGATATTTTGATTTTGCTGCCGGGAGGCTGACAGCCTCCCCTACATTCTTTTTCGGACTTTTGCTTTACCGAAACAGCAGCGCGCTCGCGACGCCGAAGTAGACCAGCAGGCACAGCGCGTCCACGATCGTGGTGATGAAGGGGCTCGCCATGACCGCGGGGTCGAAGCCCAGCTTGCGCGCGCACAGCGGCAGCGTGCAGCCGATGACCTTCGCGATCAGCACCGTAACCGCCATCGTAAAGCAGACCACAAAGGCGGTGAGCGCGGTGATATCGCTGTTTCCGAAGAGCAGGCGGTCAACAAGCATGATCTTCACAAAGCACAGCGCCGCGAGGGCGAGGCCGCAGAGCGCCGCCGTCTGCACCTCCTTCCAGATCACGCGCGGCAAATCGGCAAAGCCGATCTCGCCGAGGCTGAGCGCGCGGATCACGGTGACGGAGGACTGGGAACCGGAGTTGCCGCCGGTGTCCATGAGCATGGGGATGAAGGCCGTCAGCACCACCTGCGCGGCGAGCGCGCTCTCAAAGCCGGTGATGATGAGGCCGGTGAAGGTCGCCGAGACCATGAGCAGCATCAGCCAGGGGATGCGGTGCCGGAACAGCTCCCAGGCGTTGGAGCGCAGATAGGGCTTCTCCGTCGGGGTGATACCGGCCATGAGCTCGATATCCTCCGTGGTCTCCTCCTCCATGATCTCCATGGCGTCGTCAAAGGTGACGATGCCGACCATGCGCTTGTCGTTGTCCACGACGGGCAGCGCGAGAAAATGGTAGCGCGAGAGCTGCTGGGCGACCTCCTCCTGATCGCTCAGCGTGCCGACAGAGATGACATTTTCATCCATGATGGTCGAGACCGCCGTCTCGTCCGTGGGGGCGAGCAGCAGATCCTTCACCGAGACGGTGCCGAGCAGCCGCCTCTCCTCGGTGACGTAGCAGGTGTAGATCGTCTCCTTGTCCACGCCCGTCTTGCGGATGCGCGCGAGCGCTTGCGCCACGGTCATCTGCGGGCGCAGAGACACATACTCCGTGGTCATGATCGAGCCGGCGGAGTTCTCGGGATAGCGCAGCACCTCGTTGATCTCCCGCCGCAGCGAGGGATCGGCCTGCGCGAGAATGCGCTTGACGACGTTGGCCGGCATCTCCTCGACGAGATCGGCCGCGTCATCGACATAGAGCTCGTTCACGACCTCGCGCAGCTCCGCGTCCGAAAAGCCGCGGATCAGCAGCTCCTGCCAGTCCGGCTCGAGCTCGGCGAAGGTCTCCGCCGCCGTCTCCTTGGGCAGCAGCCGAAAGAGCAGGGGCGTGCGCGTCTCGTCCAGCGACTCAAAAACACCCGCGATATCCGCCGGGTTCATCGTCACCAGCACATCCTTGAGGGTCTGATACTTCTTCTCGTCGAGAAGCGCCTTGATGGTCTTCTCAACCGTTACGCTGTGAACTGCCATCGGGGTTCCTCCTTTCCGGGGTGTCACCGGATTCGGAAGCCCGACGCACAGGCCGAAGCTCAGATTGCTATACAATTATGATCCGGGCGGAAACGCCCGAACAGGCGCGGGGCAATCGACTTCGGTCGCTCGCGCCGGTACTGCTTCCACCGTCCATGACGTTTCCTCCTTCAAAAATTGATAGTATTGGGCGGATAATGGCTTTTTGGAGCACATTTCCACCGTATACAGTGTACCACAGCCTCCCCCGCCGCGTCAAGAGGGGCGCAAACGTGTGCTTGACCGGGGCGGCGCGTTGTGGTAAGGTAACGGGGTATACGAAAAAGGAGATATTGCTATGAATCAAAAGGAGCTGCGTGAGATCCGTCGGCGCTTCCAGCCGGAGCGCAGCGGCATCACGCACATTTACGGCTGCTATGTCAACAGCCGCAAGGAGATCATCTCAGAGCTGGATGAGTCCATGGCGCTGCTCGGCAAGGACGAGGGGGAAAAGTACCTCGCGCTGCTCAAGAAGACGCTCTCGGGCACGCTGGGGAAGAATCTGCTGGACATCTCCTTCGCCACGAAGCAGGTCATGGACAGCGAGGAGCACCGTCTGCTCTCGGCGCTGCGCAAGAGCGAGCTGAACGACGAGGAGCTGCGGCAGAGCTTCTACCGGAGTGTGATCGACTCGCTGGATATGGGCGAGGACAACTATCTGATCCTGCTGGCCTACGACGCCTACGACGTGCCGCACTACGGCAAGGACGGCCATTTTGACGACGCGGGCGAGGTGTACCGCTATCTGCTCTGCTGCGTGTGCCCGGTCAAGAGCGGCAAGGCGGAGCTCGGCTATGTGCCGGAGGAGAAGCGCTTTCACGCGAGTATGCTGGGGCAGATCGTCGCCGCGCCCGCGCTGGGCTTCCTCTTCCCGACCTTCGACGAGCGCTGCACCAACATCTATAACGCCCTGCTCTACACGCGCAGCACCGAGGATGACCACCAGGGCTTCATTGACGCGATCTTCCGCACCGAGGTGCCCATGCCCGCCATGCGGCAGAAGGAGGCCTTCGCCGAGGCGCTGGAGGGCGCCTTGCAGGGTGAGGGCAGCTTCCAGGTGCTCCAGTCGGTGCACGAACAGCTCTCCGAGCGCGTGGCGCTGCACAAGGAGAGCAAGGACCCCGAGCCGCTGACGCTCTCGATGGACGAGATGGCGGAGATTCTGGAAAACAGCGGCAGCGGCGAAGCCGAGCGCGCGGATTTCCGCAAGCGCTGCGAGGAGGAGTTCGGCCCCGACGCGCGCCTCTCCCCGGCGAACATCGCCGATCCCAAGCGGATGCGCATTGAGAGCAGCGAGATCCAGATCAGCCTCGACCCGAAGCTGAGCTATCTGGTCGAGACGCGCGAGATCGACGGGCGCAAGTACATCCTGATCCCCGCCGACAGCGGCGTGGAGCTCAACGGCATTCCCGTAAAGGCGTAAAAAGAAACGATTCCGTCCCAACGGGAAGCGAATCGTTACAGAGCGCATAATAATAGAGAGAGGTAGAGAGCATGAGCAAGCTGCGCAAATTCAAAAAGGAAAAATGGGGCGACCGCGCGGACGGGCGCTGGATCAAGGGGACGGGGATGCAGACCATCATGGGGCATCTTCTCCCGAACCGCACGGAATGCGAGGTCTGCTGCCGTGAGCTGATCGACGCGACCGAGCTGATGCGCTTTCTCGAAAAGCGCAACGCCGAGCACCCCGACTACAAGACCACGATCTTCCACTGCGCGCTGCTGGTCATTGCGCGCATCATCAGGGAGCGGCCGTATCTCAACCGCTTTGTGCAGGGTCGGCGGATGTACGAGCGGCATGAGATCAGCCTGGGCTTCACGGCGAAGCGCCGCTTCGCCGACGGTGCGGACGAGGCGCTGCTGCTCTTCGTGCCGCGCGAGGAGGAGACGATCGACTCCTTCAGCCGCTACGTTGCGGGCGATGTGACGCAGATGCGCAAGAGCGAGCACTCCACCGGCGGCGTGGACGCCATCATGGATTCGCTCGCAAAGCTCCCGCGCCCGCTGCTGATGCTCGTGGTGAAGGCCGTGCGTATCCTGGACTTCTGGGGCAAGCTCCCGCACGGTATCTGGGAGACCGACCCGAACTACGCCACCGTCTTCGCCTCGAACCTGGGCAGCATCAAGTGCCCCTCGGTCTACCACCATCTGAACAACTACGGCACCAACAGCATCATGATCACCATCGGCACGCTCCACAAGGAGGAGCTCACGATGCCGGACGGGCACAAGGAGCTGCGCGACGTGATCGACGTGAGCGCGACGCTCGATGAGCGCATTGCCGACGGCTTCTACTTTGCGCGCAGCCTGAAGCTGCTCAAGCACGTCTTTGCCCACCCCGAGCTGCTCGATCAGCCGCTGAACGTGCCCTCGGGCTTTGACTACAAGTGACGCAGACAGAGCGCGTCGCGGCGATGGAGCGCCGTCTGGACGCGGCCTCGGAGGCGCTGCGGACGCTGGAGCAGGCGCTGGACGGCTTTGAGGCGGTGCGGGAGGACATCACCGCGCTGGAGAGCTATCTCACCAGCCGCGCCTGGCGCGAGGATTTCGAGGCGGACGAGCAGGGGCTGCTCCCCGCCTCGCTCAAGCGGGGCGTTCTCTCCGAGGACGGGATCAGCGCGCTGCTGGATACGGAGAGAGAGCTGCGCGAGCGGATGAAGCACGCCATCAGCCGGTAAAATGGCTCCCTTTTCGGAAGCCCTCCCCCGCGAAGAGCGCGGAGACGGCCGCGCGGTAGTCGCTCAATGTCTGCGCCTTGCGAAGGCGCTTGAGCGTGCGTGCATCGTCAAAGAGCGCCCCGGTGTAGAACCACAGCTCCTTGAGCCGCCCGAGGGCGAAGTGAGGATCGAGCCCGCTGTCCGTGAGCGCCGCCTCGTAGCGCGAAAGGAAGTCCAGCAGCTCCTCCTTCTCGAGCAGCGCCCCGCCCCGCAGCTCCCGGAACAGCGCGGGATCGGCGATCACGCCGCGCCCGAGCATCACGCTCTGCGTCCCCGGCGCGGCCTTTCGCAGCGCCGCGAGGCTCTGCGCGTCGTTCACGCTGCCGTTATAGGTCACGGGAAAGGGGCTGCCCTCCAGGGCGAGGGCGAAGGCGGCGTGATCGGGCGCTGCCCGGTACAGCCCCGAACGGGCGCGCGCGTGGACGATCAGCTCCGCGAGCGGATAGCGCCGGTAGAGCGCGAGAACGGCGGGAAACTCCGCCGCGCTCTCAAGCCCCAGCCGCGTCTTGACCGACACGCGCAGCGGACAGTGCGAAAACACCTCGCCGAGAAAATCCTCCAGCGAGCGCAGATCCAGCAGCATCCCCGCGCCCTTGTGCTTGGGCACGACCGTGCCCGAGGGGCAGCCCGCGTTCAGGTTCACCTCCTCGTAGCCGAGCAGCTTCAGCTCCCGCGCGAGACGCAGGAAGGCGGCGGGACTGTTCGTGAGAAGCTGCGGCACGGGCAGGCCGTGGGGATTGTTCTCCGGCAGCAGGTCGCGCCAGGCGCTCTTTTTGACGTTTCCCTCGCCGTCCGGCGCGAGAAACGGCGCAAAGTACCGCTCCACACCCGGAAAGCTCTCGGCGTGGACGCGGCGATAGATACAGGAGGTCAGCCCCTCCATCGGCGCAAAGGCAAAGTTCACCCATCTCTCCCCCTCTTTGGAAACAGCCTATCTCAAAACGATAACTCTGTCAAGGGAAACGCTGGATCGATCGTCGTACTTCGATTGATTCAGCGTTTCCCAAGATTTTCAATCCGTACACACATTTTACGCGGAAGAGTGTATACTGTATCAATGCTTCACAGATTGTGATCCGTCCGCACAGCGGACACCCTGACTTTTCACTCTTCACTTTTCGTTTTCCATGGAGGGAGCAACGTGAGAAATCCCGCATTGACACAGGCGCTTTCCATTGCGCTGGCTGTGCTGTGTCTGACTACAGCCTTCGCCGGGGCGCTCGGGCTGCGCAGCGCCGCAAATGAGAGGCAGGGGGAGCTTGCCGCCGTCGAACGGCTGCGCGAGCGCGCGGCGGCGTATCGCAGCATCGCGGACAGCGTCGAGGGCACGGTGAGCTATGCCGAGCAGAGCGAGGCGCTTGAGGAGCGCGAGGCGCAGCACAGCAAGGACTCTTCCCAGCACCGCAGCGAGCTTGGCATCTTCACTGCCACAAAATACGGCCTCAACACGGGCACGGATGCGATCGACGAGGCGGATCGGGCTTTTGCCGATGTGCGCGCCAGGTTTGAGAGCGCCCTGCCCGCGGTCGAGCGCGGACTTGCCGAGCTTGACGGGGTGATTGCCCCGGTTCGCGAGCTATACGACACGGCGGTGAGCGTCGTGCAGAGCGCGGAGGCGCACCTGAGCGCCGCCTCCGGGTTTGCCGCCGTGCTCGATGGCGGCGAGACGCTCACCAGCGCCCAGGCTGTCGCCGCCTATGACGAGCTGCTCTCCATCGCCGATGAGGCCGTCGCCATGTGCGAGACCCTGCGTGAGCTGCGCCCGGCGCTCGATGCGCTCGCAGCCTTCGATCCCACCGCCGTGACCGATATGACCGACGCGCTCTCCTCGCTCACCTCGAGCCTCGGCGCTTTCGGCTCGGTGCCGGTGGACAATTACCTGGATTTTGACGTGACCGTCCCCTTTGACATGGGGAATCTGGCGGAAATGCAGCAGAGCTTCTCCGTGTACTGGACTGAGGCGCAGGGGCTGCTTGACGCGCTCGACGCCGCCGAGCCCGCGCTTGCCGAGTCCGTGGAACAGGCGACGGGGCTGAGCATGGAGGCGCTGCGCGAGGAGGCGCAGCAGCAGCGCGACGCGCTCGCCGCGCGCGGGGACGAGCCGCTGGACGCGGAGCAGAGCGAGGCGATCCGCAGCGTCTACGACGCAAACAGCGAGGCCATCCACACAGGGCTGGACGAGGCCACAGCAGCGCTTGCAAACGTCAAAGGCTCGCTCTCCGAGCTTGGCGGGACACTCACAGCGGCGGAGACGATGCTCCCGACCTTCCACACCATGCTCGACACGGCGAAAAAGGGCATTCAGGAGGGCGCGGACGCGCTCTACCAGGCGCGGGCGCTGATCTGGTGGCAGATGGGGCAGCAGCGTGACAAGGAGGCTGCGCTCACCGAGGAGAAGGCCGCGCTCGACGAGGAAGCAGAGGAGCTGCGCGCGCTCAGCGACGAGGCCGCCGAGCAAAAGGAGCTCGAGAGCCGTCTGCGCTCGGCGCGCGCGGCGCTGATGAACCGCGACGAGGTGCGCGCGCTCGCCGTCGATGGCGTGGAGCCCGACGAGGCGGCGCTGCTCTATGCCGCGCAGCGGGAGAGCGGCGCGCTCACGCAGTACACGCAGCGGCAGCGCGCCTGTCTGCTGATGCTGCTTGCCGCTCTGGGCGGGCTGCTGGCTCTGCCCGGCGCGTTCTCCGTAAAGCGCGCGCGGCTGCGGCTCCTCCCGCCTCTGCTGCTGTGCCTCGCCGGTGCGGTGCTCGCCGAGTGGCAGTTTCGCACGATGGGGCGCGGCGACAGCTATTCCTGTATCGCCACGGCGCTCTTCGCGCTCTTGCAGCTCATCGTAAGCCTTCCGGGGGCAAAAAAAGGACAAAAAACATGATCTCTCCGCCGGGGGCGTTCCGCTGGGAACGCCCCCGGTTTTCCCTTTCTTTTTTTGAAAAAGGCGCGTCGGCTCTTGCTTTTTCTCCTGTTATCCAGTAGAATAGAAACAGGTATTTCCCTACTTCAATGATGGAGGAAAGAGAATGAAGAACAAGAAGCTGGATACCATCGGTATCCTGTGCGGAGCCTTTCTGGTGCTCGTCCTGATCGTGAATCTCGTTTGGGGCAACATCAACGCCCGCGCAAATCAACCCAAGATCCCCGCCAGCGCGCAGACCTACACCACCTCCGCGCAGGGCATCTTCAGTGAAGTGACGGTCGAGACCGTGGCCGACGCGGACGGCATTTACTCCGTCAAGGTCGATGCCTCCGGCGAGACCCCCGAGCTTGGCGGCGCAGCCGCCGAGGCGCTGCCCGCTGCGATCCTTGAGGCGCAGAGCGTGGACGTGGACGGCTTCGCCGGGGCGACCATGACCTCCAACGCCATCAAGGCCGCCGTCACCGAGGCGCTTGTCCAGGCCGGCTTCATGGAGGCCGCCGAGGAAGCTCCCGCCGCTGAGGAAGCTCCTGCCGCTGAGGAAGCTCCCGCCGTGGAAGAGGCCGTCGAGGCCGCCGCGATCGAGGCTCCCGAGGGGGCGCAGACCCTGAGTGCCTCCGCGCCCGGCGTGTTCGGTGAGCCCGTCGTCGTTGAGGTCGTCGCGGACGCGGACGCCCTCTACTCCGTCACTGTCACCGAGAACAATGAGACGCAGGGCATTGGCTCCGTCGCCGTTGCCGAGCTGCCCGCCAAGATCGTCGCCGCCCAGAGCGCCGAGATCGACGGCGTTGCCGGTGCGACCATGACCTCCAACGCCATCAAGACCGCCGTGCTCGCGGCGCTTGAGAGCGGCGGCATCGACCCCGCGAACTTCACTGTCGCAGAGCTCGCCGCTGAGGTCGAAGGTGAAAAGACGCCCGTCACGCTCGATTGCGACGTGGTTGTCGTCGGTGCCGGCGGCGCCGGTCTGACCTCCGCCGTGCGCGCCACTCAGGCTGGCGCGAAGGTGCTCGTACTCGAGAAAATGCCGAACGTCGGCGGCAACAGCCTGCGCGCCGAGGGCGGCATGAACGCCGCAGAGACCAAGGTGCAGGCCGAGCTGGGTCTCGATGACAGCACCATCGACAACTTCGTTGCCGACACCCTGCGTCTCGGCCATGATCTCGCCGATCCCGCGCTTGTGCGCACGCTCGGCGAGGGCGGCGCTGAGGCTGTCGAATGGCTCGAGTCCATCGGCGCGCCGCTGACCAAGGTCGCGGCCACCGGCGGCACCGAGCACAAGTACCTCCACAAGCCCGAGGACGGCCGTCCCGTCGGTGAGTACCTCATTGACAAGCTCTCCGAGCAGGCCGAGAAACTCGGCATCGAGATCATGCTCAACACCCGCGCCACCGAGATCCTTATGGATAACGGTCAGGCAGTCGGCGTCGTCGCCGAGGACAAGGAGCACATCTACACCGTGAACGCGAAGTCTGTCGTGCTTGCCACCGGCGGCTTCGGTTCCAACTTCGAGCTGATGGCGAGCTTTGATCCCAGCCTCGCCGACGCTGTCACCACCAACCACAGGGGCGCGACCGGCGACGGTATTGCCATGGCTGAGGCCGTCGGTGCCGCCACCGTCGATATGGAGCAGATCCAGCTTCACCCGACTGTCATTCAGTCCAACGGTCTGCTCGTCTCCGAGTCCGTGCGCAGCCACGGCGCTATCATCGTCAACACCGAGGGCAAGCGCTTTGTCAACGACATGGCCGGACGCGACGTGGTCTCCCAGGCCGAGCTCAAGCAGCCCGGCGCCTTCGCCTTCATCATCTTCGATCAGAACCTTGTCGATGAGGTCGCCCTGACCCACAAGTTCATCGACGGCGGCTACGCCCTGAGCGGCGAGACCTATGAGGCGCTCGCCGAGGCAATGGGTCTTGAAGGCGAGGCCGTGCAGAACTTCGTCGATACCATGACCGCCTGGAACGAGGCCGTTGCCGCCGGCGAGGACAAGGACTTCGGCCGCAGCCAGGTCAGCATGATCGACATTTCCACCGCCCCCTACTACGCCATCAAGATCGCCCCGGGCATCCACCACACCATGGGCGGCATCAAGATCAACACCGAGGCGCAGGTCATCAGCACTGAGGGCGAGGTCATCCCCGGCCTCTTCGCCTGCGGTGAGACCACCGGCGGTATCCACGGCGGCAACCGCGTTGGCGGCAACGCTGTGGCGGACTTCACCATCTTCGGCAGCATCGCGGGCAACAACGCCGCGGCCTTCGCCCTGGGCGAGGACACTGTGGAAGCTCCCGCTGTCGAGGAGGCTGAACCCGCCGCCGAGGGCGTGCTGAGCGCCTCCGCGCCCGGCGTGTTCGGTGAGCCCGTCGTCGTTGAGGTCGTCGCGGACGAGAGCGGCATCCAGTCCGTCACCGTCGTCGAGCACAACGAGACCGAGGGCATCGGCTCTGTCGCCGTTGCCGAGCTGCCCGCCAAGATCGTCGCCGCTCAGAGCGTCGAGATCGACGGCATTGCCGGGGCGACCATGACCTCCAATGCCATCAAGACCGCCGTCGCCGCCGCTCTCACCGAGGCCGGGATCGACCCCGCGAGCTTCGCCGCACCCGCGGCGGAGGCGGAGCCCACCGTCGCCGAGGATCGCAGCTACGAGGTCGATGTGGTCGTCGTCGGCGCGGGCGGCGCGGGCATGACCGCCGCCATCACCGCGAACGACGCCGGTATGAAGGTGCTCGTGCTCGAGAGCCAGGCCATGGTCGGCGGCAACTCCGTGCGCTCCACCGGCGGTATGAACGCCGCCAAGACCGCGTGGCAGGACGCGAACGACTTCGACCAGGCCGCTGGCGTGGAGAAGCAGCTCGCCGCTGCCGCAAACTATCCCGACAACGAGGAAATCCAGGCTCTCGCCGCCACCGTCGCCGAGCAGTGGGCGGCCTATCAGGAGAATCCCGAGGGCTACTTCGATTCCACCGAGCTCTTCCGCCTTGACACCATGATCGGCGGCGGTGCGAAGAACGATCCCGCCCTCGTCAAGACCCTCGCCGAGAACAGCGAAGACGCCATTGCCTGGCTCGACGGGCTTGATCCCGAGATCGTGCTGCACAACGTCGCGGCCTTCGGCGGCGCGTCCGTCAAGCGCATCCACCGCCCCGTGGACGCGGACGGCAAGGTGCTCTCCGTCGGCGCTTACGTCGTTCCCCTGCTCAAGGAGAACCTCGACAAGCGCGGCATTGAGCTGCTGACCGGCACCACCGCCACCGCCATTGTCAAGAACGCTGACGGCGTCTGCGGCGTGGAGGCCGTCGGTCCGAGCGGCGAGACCGTCACCGTGAGCGCGAAGGCCGTGGTCATTGCCACCGGCGGCTTCGGCGCGAACAATGAGATGATCGCCTCCGTGCGTCCCGAGCTGGACGGCTTCATCACCACCAACGCCCCCGGCATCCAGGGGCAGGGTATCGTGATGGCGCAGGCTGTCGGCGCGGACACCGTTGATCTCGAGCAGATCCAGCTCCACCCGACCGTCCATGTCGAAGGCCCGAACGCGGTGCTGATCACCGAGGGGCTGCGCGGCGACGGTGCGATCCTGGTCAATCAGGAGGGACAGCGCTTCTTCGACGAGGTCTCCACCCGTGACAAGGTCTCCGCTGCCGAGTTCGAACAGACCGGCGGCTACGCCTGGCTGATCGTGGACAGCCGCATGAGCGAGGCGTCCAACGTCATCCAGGGCTACATCAGCAAGGGCTACGCCGTCTCCGGCGAGAGCTATGAGGCGCTGGCTGAGGCCATCGGCGCCCCGGCGGACGTGTTCGCCGCCACCATGGCCGACTGGAACGCCAAGGTCGAGGCCAAGGAAGACGCGGACTTCGGCCGCACCTCCTTCGCCAATCCCCTTGACACCGCCCCCTACTATGCCATCAAGGTACAGCCCGGTGTGCACCACACCATGGGCGGCATCAAGATCAACGAGAACGCCGAGGTCATCGACACCGAGGGCAGCGTGATCGCGGGTCTCTTCGCCGCCGGTGAGGTCACCGGAGGCGTGCACGGCGGCAACCGCCTGGGCGGCAACGCCGTGGCCGACTTCACGATCTTCGGCCGCATCGCCGGTCAGAGCGCCGCGGACTTCGTCTCCGGCGCTCCCGCCGAGGCCGCCGCGGTCGAGGAAGCGCCCGCCGCCGAGGGCGCGACCTACACCGCCTCCGCGCAGGGGCTCTTCAGCGAGGTGAAGGTCGAGGTCGTCGCCGATGCGACGACCATCTACAGCATTGTGGTGGACGCCTCCGGCGAGACGCCGGAGCTCGGCGGGCAGGCCGCCGTGGTTCTCCCCGAGGCGATGCTCGCCGCGCAGAGCGTGGATGTGGACGGCTTCTCCGGCGCGACGATGACCTCCAATGCCATCAAGGCCGCCGTGGCCGATGCCCTCGCTCAGGCCGGCTTCGCCGCGTGAAGAACTCCATAAAAGGGACTGTCTCAAAAGTCCGAAAGAGACTGTAGGGGAGGCTATCAGCCTCCCGGCAGCAAAATCAAAATATCTATAAAAAGTTGGGCGAATTCGCTGATTATGCGAATTCGCCCAACTTTTCGATTTATAATGCTTTCACTGCGCGGGCGGCTAATAGCCGCCCCTACGGCTGCTCTTGCCATTTTGAGACAGCCCCTTTTTATGGATGATCGTATCAGTCGGCAAAAAGCGGCGTGGAGAGATAGCGGTCGCCGGTGTCGGGCAGGAGCACGACGATGGTCTTTCCCTTGTTCTCGGGGCGCTTGGCGAGCTGGAGCGCCGCCCAGAGCGCCGCGCCGGAGGAGATGCCGACCAGCACGCCCTCGCTGCGTCCGATCAGCTTGCCGGTGGCGAAGGCATCCTCGTTTTCCACGGGGATGATCTCGTCATACACGGCGGTGTTCAGTACCTCGGGGACAAAGCCCGCGCCGATGCCCTGGATCTTATGCGCCCCGGAGACGCCCTTCGAGAGCACCGGAGAGCCCGCAGGCTCGACCGCCACGACCTGCACGGCGGGCTTTTGCGCCTTGAGGTACTCCCCCGTCCCGGTGATCGTGCCGCCGGTGCCAACACCCGCGACGAAGATATCCACCTCGCCGTCCGTGTCCGCCCAGATCTCGGGGCCGGTCGTGGCGCGGTGGGCGGCGGCATTCGCGGGATTGACAAACTGGCCGGGAATGAAGCTGCCGGGGATCTCCTTCGCCAGCTCCTCCGCCTTGGCAATCGCGCCCTTCATGCCCTTTGCGCCCTCGGTGAGCACCAGCTCCGCGCCGTAGGCCTTCATGATCTGGCGGCGCTCGACGCTCATGGTCTCGGGCATGACGATGATGATGCGGTAGCCCCGCGCCGCGGCGACGGAGGCCAGGCCGATCCCGGTGTTGCCGGAGGTCGGCTCGATGATGACGGAGCCGGGCTTCAGCAGCCCCTTCGCCTCCGCGTCGTCGATCATCGCCTTGGCGATGCGATCCTTGACGGAACCGGCGGGGTTCAAATACTCGAGCTTCGCAAAGATGCGAGCCTCAAGCCCCTCCTTCTTCTCGATGTGGACAAGCTCCAGCAGCGGAGTCTTCCCGATCAATTGATCGGCGGACGTATAGATTTTGCTCATGGTGAACCTCCTGTATCGTGGCAAATTTAATTCCTATTATTTCTATGGGTTTATACGGATGATACCACGCCTCCCAGCATTTGTCAAGCCGGAAAGCTCTTGAAATCCTACCAAATTACTGGTATAATACAAAAACAGAATTGTTCATTGTGGAGGTGAGGCGTTTGCTGGTTTCGACAAAGGGGCGCTATGCGCTGCGTCTGCTGGTGGATATCGCCGAGAACCAGGGCGAGGGGATACTGCCGCTCAAGGAGATCGCCGCGCGGCAGGGCATCTCTGAAAAGTATCTCGAGAGCATCGTGCGCGACCTCGTGCGCTGTGGGATTCTCAGCGGGCAGCGCGGCAAGGGCGGCGGCTACCGGCTCAGCAGCGACCCGGAGACGCTCTCCGTGCGCGCTGTGCTCGAGGCGACGGAGGGCAGTCTCGCGCCGATCGCCTGTCTCGAGGAGGGGACGCTCGGCTGTCCGCGCAGCGGCGAGTGTCGGACACTCCCGATGTGGCAGGGGCTGGACGCGGTGATCCGCGACTATCTCGGGCAGTACACGCTCGCGCAGCTCATGAAAACCAAACAGCCGAAAGAATGAGGGGTTCGCCAATCGCGCACCCCTCATTGTTTTATCGTATCGTGCCGCCGCCGAGAACGAGCTCGCCGTCATAGAGCACGACGGCCTGACCGGGCGTGACGGCGCGCTTCGGCTCGTCAAAGACGAGGCGCAGACCGCCGCCGGGCAGCGCCCAGGCGGTGGCGGGTGTCGCCTTCTGGTGATAGCGGGTGCAGGCGGTGACGCGCAGCGGCTCTCCAGGCTCGGGGATGGAGAGCCAGTTCACGTCCTCCGCCATGAGCTCGCGCGTATACAGCGCGGACTCCGGGCCAACCGTGACCGTGTTTTGCGCCATGTCCTTGCCGCAGACGTAGACCCGCTCCCCCATCGGGAGATTCAGCCCGCGCCGCTGCCCGAGCGTATAGCGCACGGCGCCCCGGTGCCGCCCGATCACCTTTCCCTCCCCGTCGAGGAAATCCCCCTCCGGATAGTGCTTGCCGGTAAAGCGCTCGAGAAACGCGCCGTAGTCCCCGTCGGGGATGAAGCAGATATCCTGGCTCTCCTGCTTTTTGGCATTGACCAGCCCCGCGCTCTCGCCGACGGCGCGCACCTCGCTCTTGCGCAGCGCCCCGAGTGGGAAGCGCAGATGCGCAAGCTGCTCCTGACGCAGCATATAGAGCACATAGCTCTGATCCTTGCTCTCGTCAGCCGCGCGTCTGAGCTGCCAGCGCCCGCTCTGCGCGTCGAAGCCGACGCGGGCGTAATGCCCTGTGGCGAGGCTGTCGCAGCCGATGCTGCGCGCGTAATCGAGCAGCGCGTCAAATTTCAGATGGCGGTTGCAGGCGATGCAGGGGTTGGGTGTACGCCCGTGCTCATAGTCCTCGACAAAGGCGCGGATCACCTTCTCCTCGAAGAGCCTTGTATAGCACAGCGACTCATGCGGGATCCCGAGCTGCTCGCAGACGATGGCGGCGTCGTTCTCGTCCTCGTCGCTGCAGCAGCTCTTTTGCGAGAGGCAGGCGCCGAAGGGGTCGCGGTAGAGCCGCATCGTGACGCCGACGCAGTCGCAGCCCTGCTCGAGCAGCAGCCGCGCCGTGACGGAGCTGTCCACTCCGCCGCTCATGGCGATCAGAACGCGCTGAGCCATCTCAGCTTCTCGCGCGCATGACCGCCTTCATCCGCTGGCTGTGGTCGAGGATGCTCTTGCGCAGACGCAGGCTCTTCGGCGTGACCTCCAGCAGCTCGTCGTCGGCCAGGAACTCCAGGCACTGCTCGAGGGAGAGCTGCTTGGGCGGGATGAGGCGCAGCGCCTCGTCGGAACCGGAGGCGCGGGTGTTGGTCAGGTGCTTGGTGCGGCAGACGTTCACCGGCACGTCGTCCTGCTTGGGGCAGACGCCGACCACCATACCGGCATAGACCTTCGTGCCGGGGGTGATGAACATGGCGCCGCGCTCCTGGGCGTTCCAGATGCCGTAGGCGACGGCCTCGCCGGTCTCAAAGGCGATCAGAGAGCCGGTGTTGCGGCGGGCGATCTCGCCCTTGTAGGGTTCATAGCGCTCAAAGACGGAGGCCAGGATGCCCTCGCCCTTGGTGTCGGTCAGAAATTCGTTGCGGTAGCCGAAGAGGCCGCGCGAGGGCACGAGGAACTCGAGCTTCATGCGGCTGCCGACAGGGGTCATCTCGATGAACTCCCCCTTGCGGGCGCCGAGCTTCTCCATGACGGAACCCATGCTGTCCTGCGGCACGTCCACGACGACGCGCTCGACCGGCTCGCACTTCTTGCCGTCGATGGTCTGGTAGAGCACGCGCGGGGGCGAGACCTGGAACTCATAGCCCTCGCGGCGCATGGTCTCGATCAGGATGGACAGGCTCATCTCGCCGCGCCCGGCGACGTTGAAGCTGTCGGTGCTGTCGGGCATATCGGTCACGCGCAGGGACACGTCCTTGAGCGTCTCGCGGAAGAGGCGGTCGCGGATCTGGCGGGAGGTGACGAACTTGCCCTCGCGCCCGGCGAAGGGGCTGTCGTTGACCGAGAAGGTCATCTCCAGCGTCGGCGCGCCGATCTTGACGAAGGCGAGCGGCTCCGCCGCGCCCTTGGCGCAGATCGTGTCGCCGATCGTGATATCGCCGATGCCGCTCATGGCGATGATATTGCCGGCGGAGGCCTCGGTCACGGGGACGCGCCCCAAGCCGTCGAACTGATAGAGGCTCACCGCCTTCGCCTTCATCGTGGGGGCGTCGGGGTCGTGGTAGTTGCAGACCTCGATCTCCTGGTTCTGGCGGATCACGCCGCGCTCAATGCGCCCGATGGCGATGCGCCCGACGTACTCGTTATAGTCTATGCTGCTCACCAGCATCTGGAAGGGGCTCTCCACGTCCATCTCCGGGGCGGGGATATACTCGAGGATCGTCTCGAAAAGCGGCTTGAGATCGGTGCCGACGGCATCGGGCGAATAGCTCGCGGTGCCGTTTCTGCCCGAGCAGAAGAGCATCGGGGAGTCAAGCTGCTCGTCGGTGGCGTCGAGATCCATCAGCAGCTCCAGCACCTCGTCCACGACCTCGTGGATGCGCTGGTCGGGGCGGTCGATCTTGTTGACGACGACGATGACGCGGTGCCCGAGCTCGAGGGCGCGGCTGAGCACGAACCGGGTCTGGGGCATGGGACCCCCGGCGGCGCCCACAAGCAGGATAACGCCGTTGACCATCTTCAGGATGCGCTCCACCTCGCCGCCGAAGTCGGCGTGACCCGGAGTATCGACGATGTTGATTTTGG
>JAZQCO010000119.1:0-22417 GCA_045546335.1 Candidatus Limivicinus sp.
CCCTGACGTACTATCTCGCAAGATGTACTTGAATTTCTGTTTTGATGTAGCGCCGTATACCTGACCGGTACGTACGGTGCAACGGGAGGGAGGAGCCTCTAACCCCTCTCTACCCTATTAATAACTATCCAGTCTGTGTCATTCTTCGGAACAAAGGTTCTCAAAATGACAGAGACTGGATAATTATTTGCATTTATATTATAATAAGATGCGCGAGATAGAATATAATAAATTTATCCAAATATTTGACGAAAAAAAGGGACATGACATAAAAAATGACATAAAATACCACAAGACGCAACAGGGCCTCCTCTGGTATGATGGCACTTTATTGCCTTTGAAGGAGAAGGGCGAGGCAAAGCTCTACAACGCCTTCGCCGCAGTTCTGGACCCGGTAAAGGAGGACACGCCTCTCTTTGTCGCCGTCGCGCCGGAGCTTGACGCGGAAGGGTATCAAAGCGCCTTTGCCGCGGCCTTCTGCCTTGACGACGGCAGCTTCTGCGGCGGCTATGTCCCTGTGACTGACGTTGAGGATGTCGAGGGCGCCGGTCTGCTGATGTGCCTTGACGAGGCCTTTGTGAGCAGCCTCAGAGACGGCAAAAAGTGAAAGTATTCCCCGCGGACTGCGCCTTGTCTGACACAAATCTGCCTCGGAATCTTTCTAAACCGTCTTGTTGAGACTTGGTATTACCATAGTCTCTCTGGATAATAATTCATTATTTCCTCAATATTTACAAAAAATGATACCGGAACTTGGCAAAGACAGCAAGTTGATATAATATAGTATAGACGGCGATTTCTGTCCTGTCGTGCAATTGACATTGTCAGTTGCTTTTTTTTAAAGAAACGCATATCAAGGTTTCCTCTAAACGAGACAAATACTGATTGGAGGAGATCGAATGACAGAGAGTAAGGAGTATGGCTATGTTCGGGTATCAACGAGAGAGCAGCACATTGATCGGCAGTTGATCGCGCTGCGGGAGTTCGGCTTAGAGGAAAAGCGAATCTTCGTGGACAAGGTTTCCGGCAAGGATTTCCAGCGCCCGCAATACAAGCGCCTGATCAGAAGGATCAAGCAGGGCGACACCCTTGTCGTCAAGAGCATCGACCGGCTCGGGCGCGACTACGAGGAGATCCTGGAGCAATGGCGGACTATCACCAAGGAGCTTCAGGCGGACGTTGTGGTTCTGGATATGCCGCTGCTGGATACGCGAAAGGGGCGTGACCTAACCGGGACGCTGATCGCCGACATCGTGCTGCAGCTTCTCAGCTATGTGGCGCAGACGGAGCGGGAATTCATCCGACAGCGCCAGGCGGAGGGCATCGCCGCAGCGAAGGCGAAGGGGAAGGTTTTCGGGCGGCGACCCCTGCCAAAGCCGGAAAACTACCCCCTCGTCTACGAGCGCTGGCGGGAAGGGCTGATCTCGGCGCGCATGGCGGGCGAGGAGCTGGGAACTACACACCAGACCTTTTTGAAATGGACACGGGAGGCCGAGCTGTAAAAAAAGTACACTTATCTCACCGGAGTGTGCTGGTAACCTTGATATGCAAAAAATTACATTTTTTATTATAGCATTTTGCCATTCTTATGGCAATAGCGCGCCGGTAAAAAAAGTGTACTTTTCTTACCGGCGCGCTTGTTGTATGGATGACCGGGGAAGGGGTTCGTTATGGCAAACAGACCGCGCCGGAGCGGCTTCACGCAGGCGATGGAAGAGGGCCTGAGAGCGGATATCTCACCGACAGAGCTGATAAAAAATCTGGATCAGGAGAGCCTGCGGGGCTTCCTGACGCAGTTGATGGGGCGGCGGAACATCTCCACCGACGCGCTGGCTGAGCTCGCGGCGCTCAACCGATCTTCTCTATATAAGATCCTCAACGGAACGACGCGGCAGCCGCAGCGAAACGTGCTGCTGCGTCTTGCGCTGGTGCTGCGCCTGAGCTTTTCCGAGACACAGGAGCTGCTCTACCGGGGCGGCAGGGCGGCACTGAGCGGCGGGCGCGCGAGAGATATCATCATCAGCGACGGGGTCATCAAGGCTCGCTCCATTGCCGAGGTGAACGAGCGGCTGGAGGCGCACTATTTCCCCGATCTCTACAGCAAGGAATAGTCTACCGCAAAGCGACAGAAAACGCACAATTTCTGGTATTGTTAAGCTACAAAGACATCCGAGGAGGAATCGACCATGAAAAAAATGCGTTTTGTGAAACAGCTCTCCGCCCTGCTGCTTGTCTGCGCGCTGCTCGCTTCGCTCTGGACACCGGCGGCCCTTGCGGAGTGGAACGGCACGCGCCAGGAGGCGCTGAGCGGTGTGGTGCGCATCGGCGTGATGTCGGATTCGACCATTGGCTGGGGCTCCGGCTTCGGTGTGGGCAAGGCCGGTGAGCCGACGCAGTACTTCGTCACCAACCGCCATGTGGTGGTGGACGAGGAGACCGGCGAGATCATGCCGGAGGTCTACCTGCTGCTCGAGGACGGCGCGCAGACGCTGACGGAAATGGTGTACGGTGATGAATTAGTTCTGACGGATGTGGAGATGGACTCGCGCACCTGTGTCCGCTGCACGGTGCTCTATCCCCACCAGGGCGACCCCGCCGACCCGGACATCGCCATCTTGAAGGCGGAGCGCGTCGTGACCGAGCGCGTGGCGCTGCCGCTCAAGAGCGGGATGCTCTGCGAGCAGGGCGACACGATCTACGCCATGGGCTTCCCCGGTTCTGCCGACGACGTGACAATCGACGCGACAATGAATGCCCGGGGGGAGATCCTCGTCCCCGTCGCGGCTTCAACCTCGTCTGTCATTGTGACAAACGGCGTGATCTCCCGCACCTTTGAGTCCTCTCTCAACAGCAACGGAACCACCACCTTCCTCCACACCGCCCATATCAACCAAGGCAACTCCGGCGGCCCCCTTGTTACCGAGGACGGCTGTGTGGTCGCGATCAACACCTGGATTGCCGGAGGATCCAACGGCGTTTCGGAGTATCACGGCGCGCCGTATATCGACTACGCCATGCAGAAGCTCGATTCCTTCGGCATCTCCTACGATACCAATGAGACCATCGGGAAAAAGAGCGCCCCGGCTGCCGTCATCGCCGCTATCGCCATCGCAGTCGCTGCCATTGCCATTATCGCCGTGCTGCTGCTCACAAAGCGCGGGGGCAGCACCGAGTACCGCATCCAGGGCGTGTCCGGCGAATATGCCGGGCGGCGCTTCCCGATCCAGGGCGTTGTCCGCCTGGGGCGGTCGGGCGGACACGGGTCGCTGCGCTTCTCCAATCCCAAGATCAGCTCTCTCCACTGCCAGCTTGAGCAAAAGGGGAAGGAGCTGTACCTGATGGACTGCCGTTCCAGCAACGGTACGTTTCTAAACGGCGTGCGCATCGCGCCCGATCAGCCGGTCAGGGTCAAGCCCGGCGATAGCTTCTGCCTGGCTTCGGTGAGAGAGGCCTTCGTGATCGACGTGAGCCATCACTGATACCCGCCCCGGCGGCGGGAGAGAGGAAGATACAGTATGAGACGAACGCTCTGCCTGATCCTGCTGCTGACACTGACGGCGCTCTGCCTCGCAGGCTGCGGTACACAAGATTGGAGCTATAAGGATGCCAACAAGGGCGTGGTGCGCGTTATGAGCGGCACGGCGCCCCTTGGCGATTCCCAGCTTGCGGACGAGAGCCTGGGGTTTGGCTCGGGCTTTGCCGTCGGCACCCCGGGAGAGGCGAGCGATCTCTTCATCACCAACCGCCATGTGGTGGTGAGCGAGGACGGGTCGCTGCTGCCCTGTGTCTACCTGCTTTTGGAGGACGATGCCTGGGGCATCACCCTCACGGACAGCAGCGCCACCGTCCATTACAACAGTGAGCATATCGCACGGTGCGAGGTGCTCTATCCCACGCAGAGCGACCCGGAATACCCCGATCTCGCAGTGCTGCGCGCCGAGCGCGTCATCACAGAGCGCGTGGCGCTGCCGCTCAGGAGCGGGTTTGAGATGGCGCAGTACGACAAGGTGTATACGCTGGGCTTCCCCGGCTCTACAGACGATATCCTCGCCGAGTACACGGGCGGGCGCATGGAGATCACGCGCCCGGCCGGGCTCGGCTCGATCACCGTCAAGGACGGCATCATCTCCGCCGTGAAGGATGTGCCCACCGCCGCCTATACCACGCTCTTTCTGCACTCGGCGAACATCAATCACGGCAACTCCGGCGGCCCGCTCATCGACGAGCGCGGCTATGTCGTCGGCATCAACACCTACGGCTGGAACTACACCTATTACGACCAGAGCAGTGGCAGCTATGTGGACACGGGCGTTGCGGAGAATTTCGGGTCGCTCTTCATCGACTACGCCACCCAGACGCTCGACAGCCTTGGCCTCCCCTACAGCCGCGACTTCCAGAGCGTTCCGACCTGGCTTGTCCTTACGCTTTCGGGAACAGGGGCGCTTGTGCTCACGCTGCTGCTGTTTGTACTTGTCCGAAAACGCGGGAGACGGAAAAAAATCGCAGACACGCCCTATCTGATCGAGGGGCTGAGCGGCACCTATGCGGGCAAGCAGCTCCCGGTACACGGGACAGTGCGCTTCGGGCGCGACCCCGGGCGATGCAGCCATGTCATCCCCGGCGCGAGCATCAGCGCCCTGCACTGCCGCCTCGAGGCGGCGGACGGGGTGCTCACGCTGCAGGACTGCCGCTCGACCAACGGCACCTTTCTGAACGGGCGACGGCTCGAGCCGGGACACTCGGCGATCCTGCGGGACGCAGACCGCTTCTATCTCGCCACGCCGCAGGAGAGCTTCGCGGTACATATTCGCTTCAACGCGGCGGGGGCCGGAGAGAGGAGGAAAAAAGCGTGACCTTTTTGATTGTGCTGTTGCTGCTGATGATCATTGCAGGCTCTGGCGCTGCGGCCTGGTATCTGCTCAGACAGAGAGAGCTTTCCCGGAGAAGGGAGCTCTCACGCTTCTGGATCCGCGCCCTGAGCGGCTCGCTTGAGGGCAAGCGCTTCCCGATCAAGGGCGAGCAGCGCCTCGGGCGCGACGGCGGGCGCTGCACCGTCGTCTTTCCGGCTGCGGCGCAGGCGGTCAGCCCCCTGCACTGCAAGCTCGTCGCCCATGAAAAGGAGCTGCTGCTTGAAGACTGCCTCTCAGCGGGGGGGACGTATCTCAACGGCTGGCGGCTTGACCCCTTCGTGCCGATGAAGCTCAAGAACGGGGACAGCTTCACGCTCTCCCAATCCCAGGAGCGCTTCTGCGTGGAGGTTTTCTTTGACGATTGATTGTCGCCCTGAAAGCAACGAACGCGGGGATTGAGCTGCTATGATAGAGGCAGAAACAAAAGAGGGGGACATGACCATGAAAATAAAAAACCGCATTATGACACTCTTGCTTACGGCGCTGCTGCTTTTGAGCGTCTTTCCCACCGCTGTCTGCGCCGAGGGGGACGGTGGTACGATCTCTCTCAAGCGCGAGGAGGAGAAGGTGAGCGGGCAAAGCGAAAAGCAGTCCGGCGGCACGATCGCCCTGATCGCCGTCTGCGTGCTGGGCGTTGGCGCTGTCGTGACGGTCGCGCTGCTCGCGGGGAAGAAAAAACGTCCGTCGATCCCGGTCGATCCTCAGATCAGGACCGAGCCCTGGCCGGTGAGCAACTGGGAACCCCCGGTGAGCGTTGAACCCCCGGTGAGCGTTGAACCCGCCATGCGCGTCCCGCCGAAGAGCATCGTGCTCGCGTGCCGGGGCGGCTATCAGAACGGTCGGCAGTACGTCCTGCAAAAGATCACCCGGATCGGGCGCGGCGCGGACTGCACGATCCGCTACCCCGATAAGGAGGAAACCGTCAGCCACCATCACGCGACGCTCACGCTGAGAGACGGCACGCTCACCCTGGTGGATGAGTCGCGCAACGGCGTGTACCTCCGCCGCGCGGGGGAGAAGCAGGTAAACAAGCTCCCGCCGAAGAACGCGGCCACACTCGCGGTAGGCGACCGCTTCTACATCGCGGGCAAGGAGAACGAATTTGTGGTTCTGGAGAGATAAACGGCCTATGAGAGCGAAACGTATATTCATCCCCGTGCTCTGCCTGCTCCTGCTGTGTCTGCTGCCGGCACCCTGCGGCTACGCCGACGACGGCATCCCCCGCTACACGCTCTATACCGCTGACGGCCTGCCGATCGAACCGGCGGGAGTCGCCGTCGGGCTGCAGTGGGCGGAGGAGGAGCTTCTGCTGAGCTGGGACTATGAAGGAGAGCCGCTGTATATCGAGCTGGAGGGAGAGCTTCACCTGCTCGCGCCGCTGCGCTGCGGCTTCGGCGCGGCGCTGTGCGCCGTCGCGGACGGCACGGCGCTCCCCAGGACGATCGAGCTGCGCGAGAGCGCGCTGGAGGGCTTCGCCTACTGCAAGTGCGATGAAGGGCAGCTTCGGTTTGATGCGCCGGAGGGGATCGATTTCGAGTCTCCGAGCCCGCTGATCCCGCTCTACCCGCTCGGGATCATCTCCGAGGAGACCGATGACGCGACCTGCCCGCCCCTCGTCGTGATGTCGGAGTGCGTGCTGGGTGTTCTGCACCGGGACGAAGGCGGCTACTTCGTGCTGCGGCCGATGCTGCTCGAGCCGGTGGAGACACAGACGGACGTTCCGGCGTGGACGCTGTCCCTCCCGGGGGAGATCAACACGCAGCAGATCGCTCAGATCGTGAGCGAAGAGCCGCAGGAGGAGACGGGGGAGGACGAAAGCTTCCTCCAAAATCTGCTCGAGAGCGAGAGCACGCTGTGGATCGTCGGCACGGCGGCGGCTCTGTCGCCCGCGCTGCTGCTGGTACTGCTGCTCTCCGGGCGCAAAAGAAAGAAGACGGAGAAGAAGGCGGAGGGGAGAGCGAAGCAGCTTCCCGCTGAGAGCGCGAATGTCCTTCGCCCCGGTGAGGTGGTGCTGAGCTTCCCGACTTCTGACGCTGTACCGCACAGCCGCGTCCCATTGGTACTGCTTTGCCGGAGGGGCTTCTTTGAGGGGATGCGCTACCCGATCCGTGGCACGATCCGGATCGGCTGCGGCGGGACGGACGAGATCCGCTTTCCTCAGGGCAGCGCACAGATCAGCGCGCAGCAGGTCGTTCTCCGCTATCAGGGGGAGACGCTGCTGCTCTCGACCGGGCAAAGCGGCACGACCCTGTACCGGAGAACAGGGAGCAGCGCAGCGCCGCAGCCCCTGCCTCCCGAGACGAGCCTCCCGATCAAGCCGGGCGACAGCATCTATCTGGGAGATGAGAGTAATGAGTTCGCCGTTGTCGAGCAGCGGCGGGACAATGGATAAGGAGGAGCGGAACATGAAAACCAGGAAATCGATATGCACGCTTATCGTGGTCGCGGCGCTGCTGCTGACCATCGGCGCAGCCCAGGCCTTCGCGGAAGGGGGGATCTACGAGGTCTACGTCGACGACACGGACGAGGCGGCGAGTGTCTCCATGGTTCTCAAAACTGACAACGGTCAGCTTCTGAGCGCCTACAACTATCCCGATGGCTTCAAGCCTACCATTCGGGTAGACGGCGCCAGCTACAGCATGGAGAAGCTCTGCGGCTACGGGGACGTGGCGCTCTACACGGTCGAGGGCTTCAGAAGCTCTGAGTACTTTACAGCGGTCTCTCCGCGTCTGGGGGATGAACTCGACATTCTGTATTATACCGATCAGGAAGAGGATACCGTCACCAAGCAGGTCTTGGCCACGGTGGGCGAGATCGCGGAGAGCGGAGACGGCTATACGCTGCTCTCGCTGAGCATCGCGGAGGACTTTGAAGGGTTTCCGGAGTACGCGCTGTTCTCCCCCCTTGCGTTCCGGGGCGATAACGAGATCGTCGGCGTGGCCGTTGAGACGGACGGGGACTACTATCTGATGCTGAGCTGGTTTGACGCCGCGCGCTTCGGTTCCTCCGCGTCCACCGCGACCGTGACCGAAACGCCCGCAGACGGCGGCTCCTCGGGCGGTAACGTCTCACTCAGCAACCAGACCACGACCGGGACGACAAGCATCGTCAGCGTGAGCACCTGGAACTGGAAGCAGATTTTGATCGTGGTGCTCGCCGCTGTAGCGGCGCTCTCCCTCATTCTGGTGGTGGTGCTGGCGTTTGCCCGCAAGTCCGGAAAGAAAAAACGCGCCGCCACAGAGAAAAACGACCGTCCCCTTGATGGTATGATCCCGCCTCCGCCCGATTTGGAAGGCAACGGGGACAATGGCAATGCGGGACATACCGTGCCCATAAAGGAGCAGCCGGGAAATGGGGAGTATTGCCTTGCCTGCCGGGGCGGCTTCCTGGATGGCAGGCGCTTCCCGATGCGCGGCTCTGTCGGCATCGGGCGCAACCCGGACATACAGGGCGTGCTCGAAACGATCCGCTACCCGGAAAAGTACCAGGGTATCAGCCGCCAGCACGCGCGGGTATTGATGAAAAACGGCGCGTTCTACCTTGTCGATACCAACTCGAGCTACGGCACCTACCTCATAAAGCCCGGAATGCCCGAACCCAAGCGTCTAACGCCAAACCAGCCTGTCCCGCTCCAGCCGGGTGACAGCTTCTTCCTCGGCGGCTCCAACGTCAATGAGTTCCGCCTGACCGTGCAGTAAGTCCGCCGGAGACCCGGCAGAGCGCCGGAAACCGGTACAATTTATATTGATGGAGGATACAGCAATGGAAAACAACTTCAACCAGGGAATCAGCGATTACGGCAAGACCGAGCCTGTCACCAACGCCAACTTCGGCGGCGATTACGGCAAGACCGAGCCCAACACCGGAGCCTACGGCGATTTCGGCGGCACCGATATGGGCGGTGTGCCCAACTGGGGCAACGCCTTTGACCGCACAGCCGAGGCACCCAATGCCTTCACCGGCGGCTATACCCCGACGGAGGGCGGCTTCCAGCCGGAGACCTACAATGTCACCGAACCCATCACCCCCAATAACGAGCACAACTTCCTGCCTGTCGTGGGCTGGTTCGTGTGCATCGAGGGACCGGATCGCGGCCGTGACTACCGCATCCGCGACGGCTACAACACCATCGGCCGCGATCCCGGCAACGATATCTGCATCACCGGCGACATGAACATCACCCGTGACCGCCACGCCGTCGTGGGCTTTGACGCGCAGGAGAACCTCTTCTTCATCTCCCCGGACAAGGGCAAGAACCTCATCCGCGTCAACGGCAAGGTGCTGATGATGCCCTCCGAGCTGCACAGCAACGACGTCGTAACCATCGGCAGCTCCAAGCTGCTCTTCATCCCCCTCTGCTCCGAGAACTTCTCCTGGGAGAAGAGGAACTGAGTAAAGGAAACGCCTATGCCTACTATCGGAATTGACCTTAGCCCGCACAGCGACGTGTCCGTCACGGTGAGTGAAGGCGTACTGACGATCTCCTCGCTCGACAGAGACATGGAGCTTACCCTCGCGAGCGGGGAGAGCTATCGAACAAAACAAGTGGTGATCTCGCCGGTTTCCAACGATCAGGAGAGCATCAATCAGGAGAGCATCAAGAGCGCCCTCGAGGCCGGAACGCTCTCCGTCGAGGGCGGCGATGTGCTCCAGACGGATGACGGCGCAGTCACCATCAGCGGCATCAGCGGCCTCAGCCTTGTCCAGAGTGCAACGACGATCCGCTTCGCGGAGGAACAGGCCGTGGTGGAAGAACCGGTCGTGGTGGACGAGCTTGTGCGCCTCGAAAACGACGGGCAGCGCCTCATTGTGAGTGACAGCATGACCGTCCACACCGATACTGACAGCAGCCTCACGGCGCAGGAGCTGGTGATCGAGCCGGTTCCCGAGAGCCTGAAGGACACCTATGAACTCAACGACAACCAGATACTGCGCATCGCAGGCGGCACGCTCCGCTTCGATTCCGAAGGCCGTCTGCTGCTCTCCGAGCCTGCCGCCGTCACCTTGGAGGACGACGCAAGCTACAAGGAGGAGCCGGGCGTGAGCGTCCTGCTTCAGGACACCAGCTTCGAGCAGAGTGTGGAGACGAGCTTCTGGCCGTCGCTCGGCTGGATGCTCGGCGCGGGCGGCATCATCCTCGCGCTGCTGGCAGCGCTGCTGGTCAGCCTGCTCTCCAGACGCAGGATACACACCAACACCGCAGGCCCGACGGTGCAGGATCCTGCCACAGTGCCCACGCTGCGCTACAGCAAGCTGCAAAACATCGGCGCGCGCGAGTCGCAGCAGGACAGCTTCGGCATCTGCGCCATCCGGGGCGGCGTGTTCGCCGTCGTCGCCGACGGTATGGGCGGGCTGAAAAACGGCGAGCTCGTCAGCCGGAAGATCGTCAAGACCGCCACTGACGACTGCAAGGATGCCAGCGCTGAGGAGCTGCGCGGCAATCTGCTGGGCGTACTCAGCCACGTCAACGCCGAGGTCAACCGGATGCTCGGCGTTACCAACCGCAGCGGCTCTACCATGGTCGCGGTGCTCGCAGAGCCCAGGCAGTTTCGCTGGGTCTCGGTGGGCGACAGCCGTATCTATCTCTACCGCGCCGGGAAGCTCCTTCAGCTCAACCGCGAGCACAACTACGAGGCCGAGCTGCTGCTTCAGGCTGTCAACCAGAAGATCAGCTTCCAGGAGGCCAGGAACCACCCGAAGAAAAAGAGCCTCTCGAGCTTTATCGGCAGCGGGACGCTCAAGTATATCGATGAGATGCCGAGAGCCGTCTCCACCGTGCGCGGGGATATGATCCTGCTCTGCTCGGACGGCGTGTACAACGCGCTGGGTGATCCGGCGATCGAGGCGATCCTCGCCTCGGCTCAGAATGTGGAGGACGCGGCGAGGAAGCTGGAGACCGCCATTGTTCAGCGCAAGGCTCCCTATCAGGACAACTTTACCGCCGTGTTGTTGAGCTATGAATGAGCGGCAAATGCCATTTGGCCGCCGGACGCGGTGCCTGCACTGCATGAAGGGCTATGTGGTCAACGGCCGCTGTCAGTTCTGCGGAAAGTATAACCGCGACCCCGAGCGCGAACAGGGTGTGCTGCCCTTCGGCTATCAGCTCAGGCAGCGCTACGTCATCGGGCGTGTGCTGGGCCGGGGCGGCTTCGGCGTGACCTATCTCGCCTGGGACAACGCCCAGCAGAGGCGTGTGGCCGTCAAGGAGCTCTTCCCCACGAAGGCCACACGCGCCTCGGACGGCCTCACTGTCGTGATGGCCAAGTCCCTCGAGGACTACTATGCCAAGCTGCGGGAGCGCTTCGTGGGCGAGGCGAGGATGATCGGTGAGCTGAGAAGCGAGAGTGCCATTCTCAACATCTACGACTATTTCGAAGCCAACCAGACCGGCTACTATGTGATGGAGTTTCTGGAGGGGCGCGATCTGCGCAGCCTCTTCAAGGCGCAAAACGGCGTGATGAGCTGGCAGTCCCTCGAGCGGCCTGTGAAGGATATCCTTGATGGGCTCGAGGTGCTGCACAAGCGGGCGCTGATCCACCGGGACATCAGCCCCGACAATATTTTCGTCTGCTCCGACGGCAAGACAAAGCTGATCGACTTCGGCTCCATGCGCCGGGGGGACGCGATGCACTACACGGTCATCCTCAAGGCGGACTTTGCCCCGCCTGAGCAGTTTCTAGCTCACGGCAACCAGGGTCCCTGGACGGACACCTATTCCCTCTGCGCGACGCTCTATTATCTGCTGAGCGGGGGGAAGCGCCTGAAAAGCGCGGAGAGCCGCTTTGCAAGCCTCAGCCTGGACGGGGAAGACCCGCTCCCGCCGCTCTCGAGCTTTTCGCCGAACGCGCCGGACTATGTGGTCGAGGCCATCATGCACGGCCTCAAGCTCCGGGAGACCGAGCGCTTCCAGAACGTGGAGGAGATGCGCAAGGCGCTCTTTCCCGCCGCAGAGACGCGAAACAGTGCGCTGCGCTGTGTGCGCGGCAGGTTCAGCGGGCGCAGCTTTCCGCTGCGTATGGAGACCTTCGTGCCCCTCGGACGCGGCGCGGGCAACCGCAGCGGCATCGAGTACCCCGAGAACCCGCAGCAGGCACCCGGCATCAGCACGCGCCACTGCGTCTTTTATCTGGACAGAAACGGCCGCCTCTTTGTTCAGGATCTGCACTCCCGCTTCGGCACCTTTGTCAACGGCCAGAAGCTCCAGCCGGGAAACTGGGAGAGGCTCCTGCCCGGTCAGTATGTCCAGGTCGGCGGGGAGTTATTTGCCTTTGGCGAGCCAAATTAACCGAAAGGAGTCCGTGAATGAAACGAGACATCCATAAATACAGCGAGATCGGCGGGCGGGACAGAAACGAGGACTGCGTTGACTACCGTGAATACGGGGAGAATCTGGTAGCGGTCGTTGCGGACGGTCTCGGCGGGCAGGGAGATGGCGACATCGCCTCCCGCACGGTCTGCGAGAGCCTGATCCGGTGCGGCGAGGACGGGAAGCTCCCCGACAAGGGCAGCGTGAAGGCGGCCTTTGAGAAAGCAAACCGCGAACTGATGGCCAAGCAGAAGAACGCCTTCCACATGAAGACGACGGCGGTCTATCTCTCGCTCTGCCAGAACCGCGCCATCTGGGCGCACATCGGCGACTCGCGCCTGTACCATATCAAGGACGGCAAGCTCGTCGATTATACGCTCGATCACAGCGCCTCGCAGCTGGCCGTGTACATGGGACAGATCACGCGCGAGGAGATCCCCACCGATCCCGGGCAGCACAGGCTGCTGCGCGCGATGGGCGTGGCGGAGGAGACACCGGATGTCCACGAGCCGATCGTGCTCGAGAAGGGCAAGCACGTCTTCCTCCTCTGCTCGGACGGCCTGTGGGAGTACCTGACGGACGGCGAGATCGAGCTTGCAGCCGCCAAATACGCCACGGTGCAGCAGTTCCTCGCAGGCCTTACCGCCCTGAAGCTCACCAGAAGTCCGAATGATTGCGACAACAGCTCTGCTGTCGCCGTATTTGTAGAAGTATAGGAGAAAGAGACATGAATACAATGAAGAGACTTCTATGCTGCACGCTGGTGCTGCTTTTCGTGTTCTCGGCCGCGTCCGCCTTCGCGGCGGAGAGCGATTCGAGCGAAGAAGCGTTCCGCAACAACGCCTACTTCCTTCAGGAATACCGTGCCGTGCAGGATCAGATGATCGTCTACTGCGCGGGGCTGGATATGTATGGTCTGGATGAGGCGGAGGTCTCGGTCACGCTGAACAAGGAGCCGATCAAGATCCTTGACGCGGATACCACAGCCGGGGAGAACGTGACCTATTACTGCCTGGTCGATGTGTCAGGCTCCATCCTTCCCGAACAGATGGACGCGGCAAAGAAGGTGCTGCGCGCGCTGGTGGATGCCATCTCCTCCGGCGACCGCGTGGTTATCGCAAGGCTCGGCGACACGCTCGAATCGAGCGGCTATCTCAGCAGCAAGAGCGAGATGCGCGATAAGATCGACGCGCTGCGCGTCACGAGCCAGGACACCAACCTCTACCGCGGCATCGCCGAGGCGCTGACAGAGCTGGATACGAGCAAGGAGGCCTCCGGCAGAAAGTGCCTCATCGTCCTCTCCGACGGAGTGGACGACTCCGACGTGGAGACCGGGCGCACCAAGGACGAGGCTGAGCGCAGCATCACCGATACCCGCATCCCGGTCTATACCGTGGCCGAGCCCGGTGTCTCCAGCAGTGCGGGCAAGATCATGGGCAGCCTCGCGCGTCTGTCTGTGGGCGGCGTGGACTACACCTATGAGACCAAGGGCATCACGTCCGAAAAGATCGGCGAGGACATTGTGAAGGATATGCAGAGTGATCTGATGCTCCTGCTGGATCTGGGAGGCTTCTGGCCGTCCAACGACGAGCTGCTGCTGACTGTGACCTACAGGGGTGAGGACGGTGTCACCTACGGCGATGCCATGACCGTGTATGCCGAGAACCTGCTGCTCAGCCCGACCCCGGTTCCGCCCACCCCGACCCCGGTCATCGAGACCCCGGAGCCGACGGATATCGTCGTCCACTGGTGGGAGAAGATCCCGACCTGGGCGTATATCGCGGGCGGCGCGGGGCTGCTGGCGATCATCGCACTGATCGTGGTGCTGCTTATCCTGCGTGCGCGCAGAAAGCATCGCGAGGAGGAAGAGGAAGAGCGCAGGCGCAGAGAGCAGGAAGAGGCCGAGAGGAACAGACAGAGTGGTTCGTTTGTCGTTGATTTCCCGGGAGGGGAGACGGTGTCCGAGGTCAAACCCGCCGCAAGACCCACCGTGCGCTTCACCGCCATCGGCAACACCAGCTATTCCGTGGCGCTCCCGCTCGTGCAGGGGAAGAACACCGTGCTTGGCCGCGACGGGCGCGCGGAGATGATCCTCAACCCCAACGATCCCCAGCTCTCCGGCGTTCAGTGCGTCGTGCGCCTGGAGGGGAAGAGCCTGCTGGTGCATGACGCGGGCTCGAAGAACGGCACCAGCGTCAACGGCATCCGCCTTGGCAAGAACGAGGTCAAGCTGAACGGGGGCGACACGCTGGGTGTCGGCAGCCTGACCTATCGCATACAGTTCCTGTAAGACACAAAGAGCCAACCGCAGGGCTTGTCCTGACGGGCAGTCCTGCGGTTCGCCGCGAAATAGAGGACCGGTCAACAGAGAGAGGAGCTTGCAAACATGACAATGCGGCGGTGTTTTTACTGCATGGAGGATATGAGGCAGAGCGTGGATGTGTGTCCGCGCTGCCGGAGAAGCCTGCGCAGAACGGCGGGCGAACAAAAGCCCTACGCACTTCCCTGCGGCAGTACGCTGCGAGGCGGCAAGTACCTGATCGGGCGCGTCCTCGGCGAGGGCGGCTTTGGCCTGACCTATATGGGCTATGACCAGGTGCTGCAGCTTCGCGTGTGCATCAAGGAATATTTCCCCTCCCACCTCGCGCGCCGGGCGGCTGCGAACAGCACCTTCGTCCAGTGGCGGGACGAGGTCACGGGCAGCGACAAGAGAGCCTCGTTTCTGCGCGAGGCGCGCAACGCCGTGCAGCTTCGCAACCTTGACGCTGTCGTCAAGGTCTGGGACGTGTTCGATGAGAACGGAACGTCCTACATCGTGATGAGCTTTATCGAGGGCAGCACCCTCAAGGACTATCTCAAGCGCAGCCAAACCAAACTTGACTATTACGAGTGCGTGAAGCTCCTCGACCCCGTCATGGGGGCGCTCGAGGAGATCCACAAGCTCGATATCATACACCGGGACATCAGCCCCGACAACCTCATGCTCCAGCCCGACGGCAAGCTGATCCTGCTCGATCTCGGCGCTGCGAAGAAAATGACGCTCAGCGGAACGAAGGAGAGCGAGCGCGTGGCGAAAAAGGGCTTTAGCCCACCGGAGCAGTACATCGAGAAGGGGCGCATCGGCCCCTGGACGGATGTCTATGCCCTCGCCGCCACCATTTATTTCTGCGTGACCGGAGAGGTGCCTCCCGCGGTCATGGATAAAAAGACCCTCGCGGAGCTGGACATGAAGGCCTTTCCCAAGCGCGCCGCCGCCGTGATGCGCAAGGCGCTCGCCGCGCGCCCCGAGGATCGCTACCGCAGCATGGCGGAGTTTCGCGCCGCGCTGCAAAAGAGCGTCCGCCCCAACCGCCTTCTGGAGCTGATCGTGGAGTATAAGGCCAGCTTTATTGCGGCGGCAGTCGCACTCGTGTGTCTGTGCGGCGTTGGCATCACCGCCCTGTCCATGCAGCTTGACCGTGACCGCAACCGCATCGAAGCATACGGCTGCCCCAACTCCGAGCTCGTGAACAGCGCAAACATGGTCGTCCTCGGCGACAGGGGGTATTTCATCACGGCGGAGGCCTCCCTGCGCCTGTGCGAGAGGAACGAGGAGACCGGCATCTTCTACCTCGATGAGGCGAGGGAAATCGCCGATGAGGCGACTGCGCTCAGGACGGATGGAGAATCGGTCTATTTCATAAAGGAGAACGCGGACAACAACCGCGCCATCTTTCGCATGAATGCCGATGGCAGCGGCCTGACCGCCGTGCGCACCTGGACAGGGGAAGGGGAACTGGAGTTTTACCAGCTTGTCACACTCGGAAACGGCAAGCAGTATCTGTATTTTAGTGTGTTCAACGAGAACGACCCGGAGAGCTCCGCACTTTACCGTCTTGATCTCGCAAGCGGCAGGGAGGAGCAGCCTGCGAGCGCTGTCGTCTGGTTCAACGTCTACGACAAGTACCTGTTCTATACCGTCTTAAACGCGGATGGTTCCGTCAGCCTCTACCGGAGTGATCTTGACGGCAGGAATCCGAAGCATCTCTCAGACAGGTACCGCCTTGTCGCGGGCATCGTGGACGACGATGTCATTGCGATCTATTCCTTTGATCTGCAAACCGTGGTGATCTGCGATCTGGAAGGGGTGCAGCAGTGCAGCCTCGGCAAATACGACATTGATACCGACAGCTTCTGTATGGCTATCAAGAACGGTTGGCTCTACTATAACTGCAAGTCGGACGGCAGTATCCACCGCGTCCGCCTCGATGGCAGCGGGGATGAAGTCTATCTCGCCGATCATGTCGCGGGCAGCCTCTGTCCACAGGAGCTTGCTGTCTACTTTGCTGACGAGAGAGAGACCGGGCGGCAAAACGAGCGCGAAGAGCAAATGATGTTCTACAACGGGCGCGAGGAAGCGCCCTTCAGCGTCGGAGGGATCAACAGGTACTGGATCCTCGATGGCAGCACGGAAGCGAGATATTTCACCTATGTGCCCAACGGCGCGGGCGTGACGGTCACGGGCTATACCGGGAGCGATACCAACTTCAATATCCCCGATACTCTCGGCGGAAAGCCGGTGACGGCCATCGGCGAGTCCGCCTTTGAGGGCAGCGCGGTCGAGATGGTCGGCCTGCCTGAGACGGTCAGGTCAATCGGGGACAAAGCCTTCCATAACTGCGCTTCGCTCCGTTTCATCGGGCTGAACGAGGGGCTGGAGGAGATCGGCGTCGCCGCCTTCGGCCAGTGCCACAGCCTTGATAGCGCCGAACTGCCCGAGTCTCTGCAGTCGCTCGGCGCGCTCGCCTTTGCCGAGAGCGGGCTGCGGGAGGTGCATATCCCCGCCGCGCTGCGGGAGATCGGTGCAGGCTGCTTCGCCGTGTTCAGCGACAACGGGCTTACGGAGATCCGCGTTGATCGGGAAAACCCCATCTTTGAGGTGCGCGGCGGCGTGCTCTTCGAGCGCAGCGGCGAGGATTACGCCCTGCTGTGCTATCCCTCGGGGCGCGCGGCGGTCTCGTATACGATCCCCGACGAGGTAACGCAGGTTAGTCCCTTCGCCTTCTGCCACGCCAAGGCACTGACGGAGGTCGTGTTCCCCGACAGTGTCCGGGAGCTGGGGGAGAACGCCTTCCTTGATACCGCGCTCGAGAGCATCACCGTGAGCCGCTCCTGCGAAGTGGCGGAGAAGCTCGGCGGAGAGATCACAGTCAACCGGCACTGATCCCGCATCCCGGACAGAGGGGAGAGAAGAGAGATGGAGAGATGCTTCTCCTGCATGAGAGAGATCGACAGAGACGGCGAGAGCTGCCCGTACTGCGGCGCGAAAAACAGCGTCTGCGTCGAGCGGCAGGATTCGCACGCCCTTCCCTGCGCATCGCTGCTGCAGGACGGGCGCTATCTGGTCGGGAGAACGCTCGGGAAGGGCGGCTTCGGCATTACCTATATCGGCTACGATTATGCGCTGCACTGCCGGGTGTGCATCAAGGAATTTTTCCCCGGCGGTGCCGCCATGCGCAAGGCCGGTCACGGCCCCGGTGTCTTCTGGGCGGCGGGGCAGAACGCGCAGCTTCTGAAAAACAGCAGGGAGAGCTTCCTGAAGGAGGCGCGGCTCGCCAAGCAGCTTGACAAGCTCCCGAGTATCGTGCGCGTGCTCGATCTCTTCTTTGAAAACAACACGGCCTACATCGTCATGGAGTATGTGGACGGTGTAACGCTCAAAAATTACATGATCAAGCTCGGGCGGCCGCTGAAGCAGCAGGAGTGCTTCACGCTGCTGCGCGCGGCGATGCTCGATCTGGGCAAGGCGCACAAGATCATGTTCCACCGCGACATCAGCCCCGACAACCTCATGGTGCAGCAGAGCGGGGCGGTGACCCTGCTCGACCTCGGCGCGGCGAAGGATCTCAAGGATCAGGACGGCAAGGACACCATGCACGTCGCCAAGGATGGCTTCAGCCCTCAGGAGCTGTATTCCAATCGGGAGAAGTCCAGTCCCGCCACGGATGTCTATTCCACCTGCGCCACCTATTACTACTGCGTGACCGGCAAGCTCCCGCCCACGGCCTACGCGCTGGCCGCCGGGGCGCAGATCGACTTGAGCGCCTTCGACGCGCCGGTGCGCGCGGTGCTCGAGAAGGGGCTTGCCCTGCGGCAGGAGCAGCGCTATCAGAGCATGGAGGAGCTGGTCGAGGCCTTCGACAGAGCCTTTGCGGGGAAGCGCTCGCGCCGTCCGCTCTGGATCGCACTCGCGGCAGCGGCTCTTGCGCTCGCCGTGGCTGCGCTGCTGCTCTGGCACAGCCTGAGCACAGAGGGGCAGGACGAGCCCGCCCCGACCCCGGCTATCGAATCGCCAACGCCCACGCCCACACCGATGCCCACGCCGACGCCGACGCCGACACCGACACCGACGCCGACACCGACGCCTACGCCCACACCGGAGCCTACCGTTTCGGCGGCGGAGAGCTACAGCAGCGGGAAGAGCCTGGAGAGCCGGGGCGATTACGAGGGCGCGCGCGATGCGTATACACTGGCGGCGCAGGGCGGCAGCGCGGAGGCGATGCTGAGCCTTGGGAACCTCTACTATTACGGCTTCCTGTCCGATCCGGGCGAGGAGGCGCAAAACTGGTACCGCGCCGCCGCGGAGAGCGGCAGCGTCGAAGGGATGCGCATGCTGGGGCTGCTGTACAGCGAGGCGGGGGACAGTGACAACGCCATGGTCTGGCTCAAAAAGGGCGCGGACGCGCGCGATGCCGCCTGCATGAAGGATCTCGGCGTACTCTACTACCACAGCGGAGAGTATCAGCAGGCGCTGGAGTGGTTTGAGAAGGCGGCGGATATGGACAACACAGCCGCCATGTACAACATCGGCGTCATGTACTATAACGGCGACCTCGGCGAGCCGAACTATGAGGAGGCGAGGTTCTACTTTGAGGAGGCCGACGAGCTCGGCAACTCCACCGCCACGGACTATCTCGGGGTCATGTACTACCACGGCGAGGGCTTCACGCAGGACTATGCGCAGGCGAGGAGCCACTTTGAAAAGGCGGTCAGGCGCGGGAACGCCGGCAGTGCCAACTTCCACCTCGGCTGTATGTACCAGAACGGCGACGGCGTGGAGCGTGACTATAAGGAGGCGGCGAGCCTCTATGCGCTCGCGGCGGACACGGGCTATTCCGAGGCGATGAACAACCTCGGCGTGCTCTATGTCAACGGCCTCGGCGTAACGCAGAACACACGGACGGCGAGGAGCTGGTTTGAGAAGGCCATCGAGACCGACGACAACACCTCTGCGCTCACGAACCTCGGCAGCCTCTGCGCCGACGGGAAGGACTACGACGAGGCAATGGCGCTGTATCAGCGCGCGGCGGAGAAGGGGAGCGGGCTGGCCATGGGCAAGATCGGCTATCTCTATCTCGAAGGCAGCGGCAGGGCGACGGATATCGACACCTCGATGACGTGGTTCGAGCAGGGCGTTGCGGCGGGGGATGTCGGTTCCCGGCGCGGCCTCGGCGAGGCGTATCTGGCGAAGGAGGACTATGTGAACGCCTACACCTGGCTGTATGAGGCGGCGGGCAGCGAGGATGCCGCGGCGATGAACCTGATCGCCGGACTGTATGAGAGCGGGCTTGCCGCGGTGCCGCAGGAAGACGGCAGTGTGAGATTGGTACAGGACAGCGGTCTTGCGTTTTCATGGCACAGGGCCGCGGACAAGATCAGCGGTGTAAGGACGGATGTCGGTGGTGTGATGATTTCCGGTTACGGAGACTGAGGAGGCGAGAATATGCCGGTATGCTATCGGTGTTTCCGAAGGACGCAGGAGGAGGGTGTCTGCCCGTACTGCGGCTTTGACAGCGCGAGGGCGCGCAGGGAGCGGGAGGAATATCTCCTCTCGCTCGGCACCTGCCTGCACGGGGTCTATGTGATCGGCGAGATGCTGGGGCAGGGCGGCTTCGGCGTGACCTACGCGGGGTACAATCTGCGCCTGAGAAGCAAGGTTTGCGTCAAGGAGTACTTCCCGGCGGGCGGCGCGATGCGCAATAACGCCGAGGGCAGCCAGGTCATCTGGAGCGGCGGCCCGACGGCGGAGCGGCTTCAGGAGGATCGCAGGACCTTCGTCAAGGAGGCACGCACCGCCGCGCGGCTGAGCCGCTTTTCCTCGGTGGTCAATGTCTCCGATGTCTTTTACGAGAACGAGACCGCCTACATCGTCATGGACTTCATCGAGGGCGACACACTCAAAAACGTCCTCGAGCGGGAGGGGCGCAATCTCGACGCGAAGGAGGGCTATGCGCTCTTCAAGCCCGTCATGCGCGATTTGGAGGAGATCCACAAGCAGCGGATCGTGCACATGGATATCAGCCCCGATAACCTCATGCTCCAGCCCGACGAGGAGCTTGGCAGCCGCCTTGTATTGCTGGACATGGGCGCGGCGAAGGAGCTGCCCCCGGAGACGGAGAAACAGCAGGAGAAAGAGCAGAACCCGGAGACGGAGAAGAAGGAAAAGCCGCGCATGGAGAGCACGATGATCGTGGTGCGAAACGGCTTCAGCCCGCTCGAGCAGTACGCCGGGCGTAACATCGGCCCGTGGACGGACGTGTACGCCATGGCGGCGACATATTACACCTGCGTCTCGGGGCGGGAGCTGGACTCCGCGCTTGATCGGAATAACGGCGCGCCGCTCGATCTCAAGGGCTTTCCCCCGGCGGTCGCGGCGGTGCTGGAAAAGGCGCTTGCTGTGCGAGTCGAAAAGCGCTATCAGAGCATGGAGCAGTTCAGCGCCGCGCTCGAGAGCGCGCTCAGTCGGCGCCCTGTCCGCTGGCCGATCGCTGCGGCCTCGGCGGTGGCGGTGCTGGCGCTTGGCATCTTCGGCTATGTGGCGCTGCATCCGGTGCAGGACGTGGTGGTCACCCCGACCCCGACGCTCGCGCTACCGGGGGAAGCGGTGAGCACGTCGGAAGCTGCGCCAAGCCCCAAGCCCACCCCTTCGCCCAAGCCTACGCCTACACCCACGCCTGCCCCGACGCTCAGCCCGGAGCAGCAGCTTGCCGCCGCGCAGGGCTATGAACAGCAGGGCGCGTACAGCGAGGCGGTGAAGGCGTACAGCGAGGCGGCGAATCAGGGCAGCACCGAGGCGATGGTGCGCTTGGGCTGGCTCTATTACGAGGGCGAGGACGGCGTAGCGCGCAGCGAGGAATCGGCGAAGGCGTGGTGGCAGCTTGCGGCGCAGGACGGCAGCAGCGAGGGGCAATACGGCCTCGGGCTTGCGTGCTACCAGAGCGGCGACTATGCCGAAGCGATGGACTATTACCGCGCCGCCGCCGAGAGCGGCAGCGTGGAGGCGATGGTCGCGCTGGGCGGGATGTACCAGAACGCGAGGGGGCTGTCCTCGCGCGACTATGCCGAGGCGAAAAAGTGGTATGAGCAGGCGGCGGCGCAGGGCAGCGGCGATGCGCTCTTCGGGCTGGGCGAGCTGTATGAGCGCGGCGGCTACGGCGTGGAGAAGGACAGCGCCGAGGCGCTGCGGCAGTACAGTCTCGCGGCGGAGGCCGGGCAGGCGTCGGCGATGTTCAAGCTGGCAAGCCAGTACGAACAAGGCGGGCTTGTGGAGCAGGACGCGCAGATTGCGCGCGCGTGGTATGAAAAGGCGGCGGAGGCCGGGCACAGCGGCGCGATGGAGTGGCTGGGCGCGCAGTATTACGCCGAGCAGGACTATGACGCGGCGAGAGCCTGGTACGAGCGGGCGGCGGAGCTGGGGAATGCCGGCGCCATGTACAGCCTCGCGCAGATGTACGAAAAGGGCGAGGGCGTGCCGCGGGATCAGGACAAGGCCAACCGCTATTATCAGGACGCGCGGGACGCGCAGCAATAATTTCCAAAGTATGCCGATGCGGCGCAGAGCCGTATTGTGTATAAATTTTTGAAGGAGGAACCCCAATGAAAACAAGCAGAAAAACACTCTCTCTGGTGCTGGCTCTTGTCATGGTGCTGGCTCTGGCGCTCCCTTCGATGGCGGGCGCGGAGAGCATCTGGAACAACATGAGCTGGAACTATGAGCCGGTACTCGGCGCGGTGATCATCCAGGCCGAGGGCGTGCTGCCCGTGGAGGAGACGATGCCCTGGTCGGACTACGCCGCCGACGTGGACGTGATGAGCATCGCCCCCGGCGCGACGGAGATCCCCAGCGGCTTCACGGACGGCTGCGTCAACATGACGTGCCTGA
>JAZQCO010000120.1:0-11745 GCA_045546335.1 Candidatus Limivicinus sp.
GGTTGCTCACACATTACTCACCCGTCCGCCACTAAGTGTCAAAAGCAAGCTCTCGACACTCCGTTCGACTTGCATGTGTTAGGCACGCCGCCAGCGTTCATCCTGAGCCAGGATCAAACTCTCAATAAATCGTATCTTAAAGAGCCTTGCGACTCCTTAAAATCTTATTGTAGCTTTCCAGCTCTCAAAAGAATTTTTATAGTCATTTCTGACTTCATGAACCCTTCTCTGGTGCTTATTTTGCATAAGCTGTTCTTACATTGTTCAATTTTCAAGGTACATCTCGCTGTCTTTTGTCTCTCTCGCGACAGCTTAGTTATGTTAACACAGGAAGCCCATTTTGTCAAGTCTTTTTTTCAACTTTTTCAAAATTTTTTCTTCCCGGTTCAGGACTTTTTTGTCCCTCACCCGCGGTGCTTGGCTAATATAGCACCGAAACCCCGCTTTGTCAACACTTTTTTTGCAATTTTCCAAAAGTTTTTTCGAGGGTCTAAATCTGGTGTTCTTCTCCCCTGTTTTGGCACAAGATGTGTACTTACTGTTTCTCTCCGTACTTGCCGATCCATGGCAGTGGCTCTATACGCTCATTGAGGGCGTTCGTCATTCCCTTATATATCAGATAGAGACGAACCAGCGACAGGATCCAGCCTGCCGGGAATACCGCGCTGAGGGCGTCGCAGAGGAGGTTGAACACAAACAGCGTCATACCCTGGCGCGCGTGGTAGCGGGCGAAGCGGTCGTCCTCACAGAAGAAGCGCGGGAGGATGAAGAGGGGGCCGAGATAGCTCAGCGCCGCGAGGACGCGGTGCTTCTGTCCGCCTGCGCCCGCCGCGCGGTAGACGGTGCTGTAGGCGCGCGCCTGCTGCTCCGCCTCGCGGCGGCGCGCTTCCTCGGCCTCGCGCCGCGCCTTTTCCTCTTCCGCCTGACGGCGGTATTCCTCCTGGCGCCTGAGCTGCTCCTCCCGCCGCAGCTTCTCCTGCTCAGCCCAGCGGCGGTTCTCCTCCTGGCGGAGACGGCGCTCCTCCTCGTACTTGCGGCGGAAGTCCTCGTTCTCCTCGCGCTCAGACGCGGTATTGCTCGTCTCCGCCGCTTCGTCGTAGCCGCAGGCGAGGCAGGCGCTCAGTCCGTCCGGGATATACGCGCCGCAGTGTTTGCAATAGGCCATGATCCGTCCCCCACTTTTTCTGTTTTTTCCATTATATCGTAGGGGCTGCGCTTTTTCAACTGCAAAAACGGTGGTTCCCGATCTGCACGATCAGCGGGCGCGACCAGATCCACTTGCTCGTGGCGGTGACGGGATTGAAGTAGTAGATCGCGCCGGAGCTGGGGTCGCTGCCGTCGATGGCCTCCTGCGCGGCGCGCCAGGCGGATTCGGCGATCGGCTGGTCGAACTGCCCGTCGTCGAGGCAGGAGAACGCGCCGGGCTGGTAGATCACGGCGGAGACGGAGTTCGGGAACGACGGGTGATCGACGCGGTTGAGCACCACCGCCCCGACGGCGACCTGCCCGACGTAGGGCTCGCCGCGCGCCTCGGCGGAGATCAGCCGCGCGAGCAGGTAGAGGTCGCCGCTCTGATCCTGCATGGCGGAGACCTGCCCGCTCTGCGGGCTGATGCCGAGGGCGGCGAGGGTCTGGTTTCCGACCTGGCCGTCGGCGTTCAGGCCGTTCTTGCGCTGGAAGAAGCGCACGGCCTCCTCGGTCTTGCTGCCGTAGACCCCGTCCACGACGCCGAAGTAGTAGCCCCACTTCTTCAGCCGCGTCTGCACCTCGGCGACCACGTCGCCGGTGGAGCCCTTCTTATAGAGATCGGCCGCGGCGCTCTGCGCCAGGGCGATAATGAAGATGTTCACGGTGAACACCACCGCGGCGGCCAGGATCAGCCGCTTGCGCTCTCTGGACATGAAAAATCCCCCTCACACGTTTTTGTTAGTGTGTGAGGGGGACGGTGGGTTTATGGGTGGAAAGAGTTGGAGGTTCAAACAGTGTAACAGTCTTTGCCATTGACTTTACGGCTTTTCAAATCGTCCTGCACATATGCTTTCAATGCCAAATTGATATATTGAGAGAGCGAGCGATCATCTTCTTCCGACTTCTCTCGCAGCACTTTAAGCAAATCGCTGTCCACCGTGATGCTGATTTTTTCCTTTAATGGTTTCATTCAATCACCCATTGCTATTATACACAAAGGCGCGATCATTTCTTGACTTTTCATACTTAGTAGGATAAAATACTACTCAAGGCGATTTCCACTCTCCGTACAAGGGATGATCAACAAAGAACATGACCTTTTTTTCAAAGTCCACAGCGCTGAGCGTCATTCTGGCAGTTCTCTCCATTTTGTTCACCTCGGCAAACGCGACAGAAGCAAGCTATACAACAAACTGCTGCTCCACGCTGACCGCCAGGGTCACGGCACAGATCAGGTCGTCACTCGAGAGCATTGAAAAGCAGGAAGCCGCAATCTATACGGCGGATACGGTAAAGAGAAGCGCGATGTCGGAAGGTGTGCTCTATGTTCACGACTGGGGCTTTCTGTACGTCCCTGACTGTCTGTCGGCCGGCACGCAGTGGGGTGTGTTTTTCCCCGGCGGCTATGAGCACGAGCTGCCCGATTGGGCTTTTGAAGACTACATCGAGGCGTACCATCCGAACGCCGTCCTTTTGGCCTTTTTCAAGTCGGGCTATCAGCACAAGGCCAAGACGGCCGTATTTGCCGCAGAAGTGTTGAATCAGGTCGCGAAAGAACTTGATCTGCCGCTCAAAAACGTGGTCGCAGCCGGAGCCAGCAACGGAACCTATGTCGCTTTGAAGCTGGCCGCGCATCTGTGCAGCGAGGGCGTCGAGGCAGCGAAATGTCTGTTGTTTGACCCCGGTATCGGCGAAATCGGAGGGTATCCGTATTCGGACAAGGATATGCCCGATGAAGAAGAACGCAAGGCGCTGGCAGAGGCCGGTACGATGCTCTGTTTCTTTGAACAGCATGGAACGCAGATAGACAATGTTCTTGCGCTTCAGCGTCTGGCAGAGGCAGAGGCAAACGTGGTTATCATTGCGTGCCACCATCAGGATCACGAACGAATCGCGCTCAATTGTTGGACATTGGGCGTGTTTTCCTGGGCATTCGGTGAAACAGAACTCGACCCGGACGAGTATACGCTCACCGAAGGGGAGACTGATTCGTGCGCCGGAGACCGTGTATTGCGACAGCTACCCCTACGACAACTAATATAGGGAGAGCCCCTTCATCTTCGCCTTGACAGGGCGCGGTTCGCTTGATATAATACAAATATAAAAGGCGTTGCCGAAAAGCGGCTCCGCCTAGCTATTGTTTCTTTTTATTCAAAGAAACCGTCACTTGGCCGAGTGGCGGTTTCTGCTTTTTACTGTGACCGTGATGGTGAAGTCCAACACATGAAAGGTCAATGTAATAGGCATGAAAGCACCCCCTTTCGGGTGGTGTGACGGAACCGTACATAAAAGGATTCCCATCAAAACAAGCTGTTTTGATGGGAAGAGGAAGAAGGAAGGAGCGGATATGGAATTTCCGCGGCTTTTACGCTAACCGCGGAAATGAAATGGAGCGACTTTCTTCTGACGAGGCAACGCCTTCCCCTTGCGGGTGAGTGTATTCTACAGGTTTCGGCAAGATTTGTCAATCTGTAACTACTGCCACTTTTCCCCTTTGTCGTACTTCACCTTGACGATCCCCGTTCCCCTTGCTACAATAGTGCTGACAGGAGACGCCAGCAGAGGCGGCTCCTTCGCGCAGGATTTGGCATGGAGAACAGAAAGCGAGGGCGCACATGAAGCTGTACCACACCGGCAAGGTGGAGATTCGGGAGCCCGATCTCCATCGCGGGCGGAAGAACGCCGACTTCGGGCAGGGCTTTTACCTGACCCCCGATTGGGACTTTGCCCAACGCTGGGCGGGCAGGGACGCGGTCGTAAACGAGTATGAGTTCGACGAGGGCGGGCTGCTGATCCACCGCTTCGACCGTGACGAGGACTGGTTCCGCTATATCTATCACAACCGCAGGGGCAGCGACAGCCTCTCGGCGGACGCGGTGATCGGGCCGATCGCCAACGATACGCTTTTTGAGACCTTCGGGATCGTCAGCAGCGGCTTTCTCAAAGAGGCGGATGCTATGAAGCTCCTGCTGCTCGGGCCGGTATACACCCAGGTCGCCATCAAGACTGAGAACGCCCTGCGGCAGCTCCGTTTTCTCCGCTCGGAGCGGATCGAGCCGCTGGACGCCGCGCTTTCGAGGGCGGAGCAGGAGGAATACGACGCGGCCTTCGGGGCGGTGCTCGAGACGATCTTAGACGGGTGACGGCAGAACGCAAAAAACGTGATGCGGATTCGCAAAAGCTGCGAATCCGCATCACGTTTTTGCTGTCCGGGGACTCTTACCGCGCCTTGTCGCGGATCTCCTGCTGCACCCTGGCGGTGAAGTCCTCGAGGCTCATGGCGCCGAGATCCTCCCCCGCGCGGGTGCGCACGGCGACAGTGCCGCCCTCGGCCTCACGCGCGCCGATGACGAGCATGTAGGGCACGCGATCCTCCTGCTGGGCGAGGCGGATCTTGTAGCCGATCTTCTCATTGGACTCGTCGAGCACGACGCGCACACCGGCGTTCTCGAGCGCCTCGGTGACGCCGCGGGCGTAGTCAAGCGTCTTCTCACTCACGGGCAGCACCTTGACCTGCGTCGGCGCGAGCCACAGCGGGAAGCGTCCCTTTGTCTCCTCGATCAGGTAGGCCATGAAGCGGTCGAGCGAGCCGAGGATGGCGCGGTGGATGACGACCGGGCACTTCTCGGTGCCGTCGCGGTCGATATAGCGCAGATCGAAGCGCGCGGGCAGGCAGAAGTCGAGCTGGCAGGTGGAGAGGGTATACTCCGCGCCGACGGCGGGCTTGACGTTCACGTCGAGCTTCGGGCCGTAGAAGGCGGCTTCGCCGATCTCCTCGGTGAAGTCGATGCCGATCTCCGTGAGCACCTCGCGCAGGGCGTTCTCAGCGGTGTTCCACATCTCATCGTCGTCGTGGTACTTCTTCTTATCCGCCGGATCGCGCAGGGAGAGCGCGCAGCGGTAGTCGGTGATGCCGAAGTCCTTGTACACATCGAAAATCAGGCTGCATACGGACGCGACCTCGTCCTTGATCTGCTCGGGGGTGCAGAACAGGTGCGCGTCGTTCTGGCAGAAGTGGCGGCCGCGCTCGATGCCCTTGAGCGTGCCGGAGGACTCGTAGCGGAAGTCGTGGGCGATCTCGCCGATGCGGATGGGCAGCGCGCGGTAGGAGCGCGGCCGCGCGGCGAAGATACGCATATGGTGGGGGCAGTTCATCGGGCGCAGGACATACGCCTCCCCCTCCATCTCCATGGCGGGGAACATGTTGTCCTTATAGTGATCCCAGTGGCCGGAGGTCTTGTACAGCTCGACCGTGCCGACGCAGGGGGTCAGGACGTGCTGATAGCCGAGGCGGCGCTCCTTGTCCTTGATATAGTTTTCCAGCTCCTGCCAGACGGTGTAGCCGTTGGGGAGGAACATGGGCAGCCCGCGGCCGACGAGATCGTCGGTCATGAACAGGTGCATCTCGCGGCCGATCTTGCGGTGATCGCGCTCGCGCGCCTCCTGCTGCTGCTTTTCCCAGGCTTCGAGCTCCTCGGCGCTGCGGAAGGCGACGCCGTTGATGCGGGTGAGCATCTTGTTCTCGCTGTTGTCCTTCCAGTACGCGCCGGACTGCTGGGTGACCTTGAAGGCCTTGAGCGCCTTGGTATAGGTCAGGTGGGGTCCCAGGCACATATCGACATACTCGCCCTGCTGGAAGAAGCTGAACTCCGTCTCCTCGGCGAGGTCGGCCATGTGCTCGACCTTATACTTCTCGCCGCGCTCCTCCATGAGCTTGACGGCCTCGGCGCGGGGCAGGACGAAGGACTTGATGGGGAGATTCGCCTTGACGATCTTCTTCATTTCCTTCTCGATGGCCTCAAGATCCTCGGGGCCGAGCTTGCGCTCGCCGAGGTCAACATCGTAATAGAAGCCGTTCTGGGTCGCCGGGCCGAAGGCGAAGTCCGCCTCGGGGTAGAGGCGCTTGATGGCCTGCGCCATGATGTGCGCGGCGGTGTGGCGCAGGACGTGGAGCTCCTCCTCCTGCGGGCACTCGTCCACATGGCCGTCCTTGTAGATGATTTTCATGCTGATTCCTCCCAAGAAAAAAAGAATACCCTCGGCAATCTCTGCCAAGGGTGCAAAAATTTACACGGTTCCACCTTGTGTTTCACTCATTGAGACCCTAACGCGGTCACGCGGGGGCGCATTGCCTCGCCCCGGCTCGGGAGCGGTCGCGGGACTCCCCTCCGCAGGCGGCTTTCAGCCCATGACCGCCCTCTCTGCCCGGATGGAAAATCCGCGTTCTCCGTCAAAGCCTTTGACGGATGGAATCTTAACACGAATGCGCGCGTCTGTCAAGGAGGGGACGAGGAAAACGAAAAGCGAAAAGTGAAAAGCGAAAAATTGTGGTGTCCGCTGCGCGGACAATTGGGATAAAGGAGCGGAACCCTTACGGCAACACCGTAGGGGAGGGGCTTGCCCCTCCCGCAGACACGCGGGAACGTCACGGCGTCTCTTTAGGAACCCGTCAATTCGCGACGTTTTTTAATCCGTGCCGCGCAGCGGCACACCATAATTTTTCATTTTTCATTTTTATCTTTTCACTAATCCCGCCTCTCGCCCGGGCGAATACGCACGACCTACATCCCCCGCACGGGCGACCATAAAGGTCGCCCCTACGCGCAAAAACGCCCGTCTGTCTCGTAGGGGCGACCCTCGCGGTCGCCCGGCAGCACCGTGTCGGTCTCGCCTCTCGTCCGGGCGAATACGAAGAACGTACATTTCCCAGTCGGACGATTCGTGAATCGCTCCTACACCGACGCCGTGAGTCCGTGCAAAACAACGGGAGAGGCAAGTCCCTCCCACGATTGATGTGCCTTATGTATTGAGCAGAGCGGCGGCGGCGCTGCCGGGGAGCGTGGATTCATAGCTCACCTGCAGCACGGCGTAGCGATTGAGCTTCTCGCCCAGCTCCTCGCGCAGCATCTTCTCCAGATACGGGCGATAGGCGCGCCCCTTCTGCACCAGAGAGCCCTCGGCGCAGACACACACCGGCTTCTCGGGATCGGCGCCGTCGCCGGTGAGCAGGAGGATCGCGGCGATATTCGTCGCCATACAGCGCGCGGAGCGCTCGAACATGGTCTGGCAGATCGTCTGCACAAAGGCCTCATCGGACTCGGTGCGGCAGATGGCCTCGAGCTTCTCCCCGCAGGCCCAGGCGTCGATGACCGCGGAGTCGATCCAGCCCAGCATGCCGACGCGCTCGGTGGCGATCGGCGAGAGCAGCCCCTCGCCGGCGGCCGCCTTGAGGATCATGTGGCACAGCTCCCCGAGGTACACGCCCGCCGTCAGCTTCTCAAACGCCTTGTCGCCGGGGTTGTGGCTCTCCGCGTCGAGCATCTTGTCGAACTCGCCGCCCGTGATGCCGCCGTACATCCCCGACTCGAGGTTCACGATCATGCGCTTCTGGCTCTCATAGCCGAGCTTCTTGATGCGCGAGACAGGCAGGGCGCAGCAGGTGTTGGTGCCGGTGCCGCTGACCTGGCCGATGAAGCCGCTGTAGCGGCTGCGGTCGCCCGAGGCGTGGCCGCCCAGGAGCACCGCGACGGTGTCGTTGAGGATGACGATCTTCTTGCCGGGATAGCCGCGCCGCTCGAGCTCGGCAAGCAGGGACGCGCCGACAAGCTGCCCCTCGCAGCCGTCAATGACGACCTCCTTGTCGATGCGGATCACGCGCCCGTCCATGTTGGGCAGGATCTCGGCGGAGTAGGAGAAGCAAAAGCCGATGTGGTCAGACTCGCCGAGCAGCGGCTCGATCGCGTCCGCCACGAAGCGGATAAACTCCTCCCAGCTCACCGGCTCGCCGATGCCGGGCATCTTCCACTTGGCGACCTGTTCAAGCTGAACGCCCGCCGCCGTGAAGCGCAGCAGACCGCGCCGGAAGTTGGTGCCGCCCGCGTCGATGACGATGCAGGGCTTGTCCATGGGGAGCTCTCCCTCGTCGGAGAGGTAGGTCGGGATCATGGGGAACCAGCTTTCCTCCCCGGCAAGGCCGCGCTCCATGTCCGCCGCCATTGTGAAGGCGTCGCGGGACGGGACGACCGCCTCGGCGCTCATGCCGTATTTCTCCAAAAATTTCAGCGCTGTCTGACTGCTCATACTATCCTCCAACCGTTCCAGCCAAGACCGCAATGCGGTCTTGGCTGAGATATTTTTGTATTATTTGTTCTCCTTCGCCGCCTCGACGACACCGGCGGCGAGCCCCGCGAGACCCTGGATCTCGCTCGGAATGATGATCTTCGTGGCCTGGCCGTTCGCCGCCTGGGCAAAGGCCTCGAGCGCCTTGATGCGCAGCACCGCGTCGCTCGGCGCGGCCTCGTTGATCAGGCGGATGCCCTCGGCCGTCGCGGTCTGCACCTTGAGGATGGCCTCGGCCTCGCCTTCGGCCTCGAGGATCTGCTGCTGCTTCTTCGCGTCGGCGCGGAGAATAGCGGATTCCTTCTCACCCTCGGCCTCGAGGATCGCCGCGCGCTTTTCGCCCTCGGCGCGCAGGATGGCCTCACGGCGTTCACGCTCGGCCTTCATCTGCTTCTCCATCGCGTTCTGGATCTCCTTGGGCGGGAGGATGTTCTTGAGCTCCACGCGGTTGACCTTGATGCCCCAGGGATCGGTCGCCTCGTCGAGGATGGCGCGCATCTTGGTGTTGATGATATCGCGGCTCGCCAGGCACTGGTCGAGCTCGAGATCGCCGATGATGTTACGCAGCGTCGTGGCGGCGAGGTTCTCAATGGCGACCATGGGCTGCTCGATGCCGTAGGTGTACAGCTTCGGGTCGGTGATCTGGAAGTAGACCACGGTGTCGATCTGCATGGTGACGTTATCCTTCGTGATCACGGGCTGGGGCGGGAAGTCCGCCACCTGCTCCTTGAGGGTGACGATCTTCGCCACGCGCTCGATGAAGGGCACCTTGAGGTGCAAGCCGACGTTCCAGGTCGTCTTGTACGCGCCAAGGCGCTCGATGACGTAGGCCTTCGCCTGCTGCACGACGCGGATGTTGCGGATCAGGATAACCAGGATCAGCAAAATGAGGATCAGGAACAGATACTCCATACTTTCAGTCTCCTTTTATTATATATTACGGACGGCTGGGAATACCGTCCGGCTTCTTCTCCACCAGCAGCTTCACGCCCTGGATCTCGTGGGCAACGACGATCTCGCCAACCTCGGCGCACTCGTTTTCATCGCGCATCCGCGCGCTCCACACCTTCCCGTCCGCCGTGACGGCACCGGTGCCGCTGAGGCTGTCGATACGCTCCCGCACGACGCACTCCCGCCCCAGGACCCGGTCGGCGTTCGTGGGCTGCACGCGGCCGTTGACATACTTCTTCGCAAGCGGGCGCGTCAGCGCGAGCGCGGCAATGGAGATGACAAAGAACCACACGAGCTGCAGCCAGACGGGCGCATGCAGCATCGCCGCGAGCACCGCCGCGAGCGCGCCGAGCGCAAACCAGATCGACACCAGCCCCGGCACCGCGGCCTCGACGATCAGAAACACCACCATGGCGATCAGCCACAGCGCGGTCAAACTCACCTGTGAACCGGCAAAAGCCATCGTGCTCCCTCCCTTTCATTCTTTTTCCATTTCATTATAGTATGTCTCTCTCCTTTCTGCAAGTGTTTTTCTGTGCAAAGCGCGCGACGGCGAGAATTTTCTTTTGGGCGCTCCGTGCAATGGTCACAAAAAACGCCCCTGAAAATTCAGCGATTTAACACTTTACATTTAACAAGTGATGTTGTACCATAAAGTACAATCGAAGCGTATCCGCGACTGCGCCGATCCCGGGCGCAGCGCAACCATCATGGAGGCAGCTATGAACAAGCAACCCAAGAAGCCGCGCAATCAGGCCATGTACGAGGCCATTCTTTCTCTCAAAACCGTGGAGGAGTGCATGACCTTTTTTGACGATCTGTGCACCGTCACGGAGCTGATGGCGCTCGAGCAGCGCTATCAGGTCGCGTCCTGCCTGCATAACGGCATGATCTACAACGACATTCTTGCCGAGACCGGCGCCTCGAGCGCTACGATCAGCCGCGTGAACCGTTCGCTGCAATACGGCAAGGGCGGCTATGCGATCGTGTTCGGGCGGCTCGAGAACAGGGACGGGGAGAAGCAGTGAGCTGCTACGGCCCTCTCGCCGCCTGGTACGACGCGCTGACGGGCGACGTGCCATACGGCGAGTTTGCGGATTTTTACGAGACAGAGTTTGAGCGCGCAGGGGGTGGATTCCGTCTCCTGCTGGACTTTTGCTGCGGTACCGGCACTCTCACAGCGGAGATGACCCGGCGCGGCTATGAGCTGATCGGGGTGGACGCCTCGGTGGATATGCTGATGCAGGCGCAGGAGAAGGCGGCGGGGCTGAGCCCGGCGCCGCTCTTTCTGTGTCAGGACGCGGCGCAGATGGATCTCTTCGGCACGGTGGACGCGGCGTACTGCTCGCTCGACGGGATGAACTATCTCCCGCCCGAGGCGCTGCCCGCGCTCTTTCGGCGGCTGCGGCTCTTTGTGCGCCCCGGCGGTCTTGTGATCTTTGACGTAAAAGCGCCGGAATGGTTCCGTTCCTTGGACGGAGAAATTTTCGTGGACGAGAAGGACGATCTGCTCTGCCTCTGGCGCGCGGCGCTGGACGAGGAGCGGCAGGCCGTCGTCTACGGGATGGATCTCTTCGAGCGGCGCGGGCGGCTCTGGACGCGGCAGGGCGAGGAGCACGTCGAGTACATCCACGAGCCTGCGCGGCTGCGTGAGCTTCTCGAGGCCGAGGGCTTCTTCGATATCACCGTACACGGCGACGGCCCGCAGGCAGACGCGGGGCGGCTGTTCATCGTCGCAACGCGAGACCTTATATACAATTAAAATCGAAAAGTGAAAAGTGAAAAGTGAAAAATTAAGGTGTCGCTTCGCGACGTTTTTTAATCCGTGCCGCGCAGCGGCACACAATAACTTTTCACTTTTATCTTTTATCTATTCACTTTCACATAGTTTAAAACGAAAAGTGAAAAGTGAAAAACTAAGGTGTCGCTTCGCGACGTTTTTTAATCCGTGCCGCGCAGCGGCACACAATAACTTTTCACTTTTCATTTTTATCTTTTCACTTACAGGATAGGATATGTACCATGGATAAAATCATTCGTGCCACGGCCGGGGACGGCCAGATCAAGATGGCGGTCATCACCGCAAGAGACACCGTGCAGCGCGCGCGGGAGATCCACGGCTGCTCGCCGACAGCGGCGGCGGCGCTCGGGCGCACGCTCTGCGGCGCGTCCCTGCTCGGCGAGGCGATGAAGGAGGAGAACGCCTCCCTCACCATCCGCATAAACGGCGGCGGGCCGCTCGGCAGCGTCGTCGCCGTGTCCGACCACGAGGGCTATGTGCGCGGCTATGTGGAAAATCCGCGTGTGGAGCTTCCGCTGCGCGCGGACGGCAAGCTCAACGTCGGCGGCGCCGTCGGGCGCGACGGGATGCTCACCGTGAGCCGCGATATCGGCCTGCGCGAGCCCTACATCGGCTCGACCGAGCTTCGCAGCGGCGAGATCGCCGAGGATCTGACCGCCTACCTGCTCGAGAGCGAGCAGGTGCCC
>JAZQCO010000121.1:0-7486 GCA_045546335.1 Candidatus Limivicinus sp.
GGCGACACAACAGTTTTTCATTTTTCATTTTTAGTTTTTACTTTTCACACATGGAACGATTGCAAAAACTGATCGCCGCGGCGGGGCTGATGTCCCGGCGGGCGGCGGAGGAGTGTATCGCGGCCGGCCGCGTCAGCGTGAACGGCCGCGTCGCGCGCCTGGGCGAGCAGGCCGAGGCGGGGATCGACGAGGTCCGCGTGGACGGCAGGCTGCTGCCCACGGCGGGACGAAAGGTTTACATAATTCTGAACAAGCCCCGGGGCTATGTCACCACGCTGCACGACGAGAAGGGGCGGCGGGACGTGACGCAGCTTCTGCGCGGCCTTTCCGAGCGGGTCTATCCGGTCGGGCGGCTGGACATGGATTCGGAGGGGCTGCTGCTGCTCACAAACGACGGGGACTTTGCCAACGCCCTCGCCCACCCCTCCCATGAGGTGGACAAGTGCTATCACGCCTGGGTGCGCGGCGAGGTGACTGAGGCCGTGCTGGATTCCCTGCGCGCGCCGATGACGCTCGACGGCTACGCCCTGCGCCCGGCGCAGGTGGCGCTGCTGGATCGGCAGGAGGGCGGCGCGCTGCTCGCCGTCACGATCCACGAGGGGCGAAACCGACAGGTGCGGCGGATGTGCGAGCAGGCGGGGCTGCGCGTCACGCGCCTCAAGCGCGTGCGCGAGGGGAGCCTTGCGCTCGGCGAGCTGCCGGTGGGGCGCTGGCGGTATCTGACAGAGGAGGAGCTATCCGCACTATGGAGCGATTGACAACAGAGCTGGCTGTGATCGGCGGCGGCCCGGCGGGGTTGATGTGCGCGATCACGGCGGCGCAGCGCGGGGTGGATACCGTGTTGCTCGAGCCGAATGAGAAGCTCGGGCGGAAGCTGCGCATCACCGGCAAGGGGCGCTGTAATCTCACGAACAACTGCGATACCAAGACGCTTATGGCGAATATCCCCGGCGACGGGCGCTTCCTCTACAGCGCCTTCAGCCGCTTCGGCCCGGCGGAGGTCATGGACTTCTTCGAGGAAAACGGGCTGCCGCTCAAGACCGAGCGCGGCAACCGTGTCTTCCCGGTCTCTGACAGGGCGGACGATGTGGCGGAGCTGCTCACGCGACTTGCCAGAAGGAGTGGCGTGCGCTGGCTGCGCACCCAGGCGAAGGACGTGCTGGTGTCCGACGGGGCGGTCTGCGGCGTCGCGACCGGGGAGGGGACGCTTTTATGCCGCGCGGCGGCGATCTGCACGGGCGGGCTGAGCTATCCGCTCACCGGCTCCACGGGCGCGGGCTACCGCATGGCGGAGACGCTGGGGCATACCGTGACGCCGCGCCGCCCCTCGCTGGTGCCGCTGGTGAGCGACGACGAATTCTGCGCCGAGCTCCAGGGCTTTGCGCCGAAGAACGTGACGCTCTCGGCCTATGAGGACGGCAAGCTCATCTACAAGGAGCTGGGCGAAATGCTCTTTACCCACTTCGGCGTCTCGGGGCCGCTGGTGCTCTCCGCGAGCGCGAAGATGCGGCGCATGGGCAGCGCGCAGTACCGCCTGCTCATCGACTTCAAGCCAGGCCTCGATGAAAAGAAGCTCGACCAGCGTCTGCTGCGCGACTTTGAGAAATACTCGAACCGCGACTTCAAAAACGCCCTCGGCGATCTCGCCGCGCGCTCGATGATTCCGGTGCTTGTGCGCCTCTCGGGTATCCCGGAGGACAAGCCCGTGCGCGAGATCACGCGCGAGGAGCGTCGGCGGCTGCTGGAGCTGCTCAAGGGCTTCCCGGTGTCGGTGCGGGGCTTTCGTCCGATCGAGGAGGCCATCGTCACCGCCGGCGGCGTCAGCACAAAGGAGCTTAACCCCCGCACGATGGAGTCGAAGCTCGTCTCCGGGCTGTACTTCGCGGGCGAGGTGCTCGATCTCGACGCCTACACCGGCGGCTTCAACCTGCAAATCGCCTGGGCAACCGGCTATGTCGCAGGACAATCCATATAAAGGAAGTAATCGTATGAACGGACATATTGCCGTCGCCATCGACGGGCCCTCCGGGGCGGGAAAGAGCAGCCTTGCGCGCCGCTGCGCCGCGCAGTTCGGGCTGATCTATGTGGATACCGGCGCGATCTATCGCACGGTCGGCCTCGCGGCGCTGCGCGCGGGGATCAATCGGCGTGACGAGGCGGCCGTCGGGGCGCTGCTGCCGACGCTTGCGATCGAGCTGCGCTATGACGAGAGCGGGGAGCAGCGCATGCTTCTCAACGGCGAGGACGTGTCGGCTGAGATCCGGCTGCCCGAGGTCTCACTCTGCGCCTCCGACGTGTCGGCGCTGCCGGTCGTGCGCGCCTTCCTGCTGGAGATGCAGCGAAAGCTGGCGCGCGAGCACGACGTGGTCATGGACGGGCGCGATATCGGTACCGTGGTGCTGCCGGAGGCGGAGCTGAAAATCTTCCTCACCGCGAGCAGCGAGGCGCGCGCCGTGCGTCGCCTCAAGGAGCTGCAGGCGAAGGGCGTCAAGGCGGACTTCGACTCCGTACTGCGGGATATCGAATACCGCGATCAGCAGGACAGCACCCGCGCCGCCGCGCCGCTGCGCGCGGCGGAGGACGCGGTGCCGCTCGATACGACGGCGCTGGACTTCGAGCAGAGCGCCGCAGCGCTCTCCGCGCTGCTGCGTGAGCGCTTCGGTCTGGAGGAAAAGGCATGAGAGAGCTGCGCGTGGCCGAGAGCGCGGGCTTCTGCTTCGGCGTGCGCCGCTCGGTCGAGATGGCGGAGGCGCTGCTGCAGGAGGGGAGCTGCGCGAGCCTCGGGGAACTCATTCACAACGAGGACGTGGTGCGTCAGCTTGTCGGCAAGGGGATGCGCGTCATCCGCGCGCCTGAGGAGCTGCACGAGGGGGAGCGGGTGCTGATCCGCGCCCACGGCGTGGCCGAGGAGGTCTACAAGCGTCTCGAGGCGCGCCGCGCCGTCGTGAGCGACGCGACCTGCCCCAAGGTGCGCGCCATCCACACCATCGTGCGCCGCGCGCGCGAGGAGGGGCGCTTCGTCCTCATCATCGGGATGCGCCGGCACCCCGAGGTCGAGGCCATCTGCGGCTGGTGCGGTGAACACGAAGTCTTTGAAAATGCCGCCGAATTGGGCGTTTGGCTGGAAAACAATACCACTTTTTGGGAAAAACCGATAACAGTCGTCGTTCAAACCACGCAAACACGCAATAATTTTCACGAATGTTGTGATATCATAAAAAAAAGATGTACAAATTTCAAAATACATGATACAATATGCCTTGCTACGTTTACGCGGCAGGAAGAGGCGGCTCGTCTCGCCTCCGGCTGTGATGCGATGGTGGTCATCGGCGGCAAACACAGCGCCAACAGCGTGCATCTGGCACAGATCTGTCAGGAGCATTGCGGGCACGTTCAGTTCATCGAGAGGACGGAGGAGCTGGATGCTGAGGCGCTGCGCGGCGCGGCGGTTGTCGGTCTCACAGCGGGGGCATCCACGCCTGCGTGGATAATTAAGGAGGTAAGAAACAAAATGGACGAAATCAAAGAAGAAGTCAAGGTTGAAGAGACCCCGGCGGAGAAGGAGATGTCCTTCGACGAAATGCTGGAGGAGACTCTGAAGCCCATATATAACGGGGACAAGGTGAAGGGCGTTGTCGTCGCGATCACCGGTACCGAGATCAGTGTCGATCTGGGCACCAAGCAGACCGGCGTCATCCCCACCGAGGAGTTCACCGAAGACGGCAGCAAGCTCGAGAATGTCGTGAAAATCGGCGACACCATCGAGGCCGTTGTCGTGCGCGTCAATGACGTGGAGGGCGTTGTCACGCTGTCCAAGAAGCGTCTGGATGCCGCGAAGGTCTGGCAGGAGGTCGAGGCCGCTGTCGAGGACGGTACCGTGCTCGAGGGCGTTGTCACTGAGGACAACAAGGGCGGCGTCGTCGTCTCTGTCAAGGGTGTGCGCGTGTTCGTTCCCGCGTCCCAGACCGATCTGCCCCGTGAGACCCCCATGTCCGAGCTGCTCAAGAAGACTGTGCGCCTCAAAATCACCGAGGTCAACAAGCAGCGCAAGCGCGTTGTCGGCTCCATCCGCCGCGTCGCCCAGGCCGAGCGCCGCGAGCGCACCGAGGCGATCTGGAACGAGATCGAGATCGGCAAGAAGTACCACGGCGTGGTGAAGTCCCTCACCAGCTACGGCGCCTTCGTTGACATCGGCGGCATCGACGGTATGGTTCACGTCTCCGAGCTGAGCTGGGGCCGCATCCATCAGCCCTCCGAGGTCGTCTCCGTCGGCGACGAGGTCGATGTCTATGTCATCAACTTCGACCGCGAGAAGCGCAAGATCTCCCTCGGCTACAAGGATCCCGACGGCAACCCCTGGGCGCAGTTCACCAGCCGCTACGCCGTGGGCGATGTGGCGAGCGTCAAGGTCGTCAAGCTCATGCCCTTCGGCGCCTTTGCCGAGGTTCTGCCCGGTGTTGACGGCCTGATCCACATCAGCCAGATCGCCAACCGCCGTATCGGCAAGCCCGAGGATGTCCTCACCGTGGGCGATGTTGTCGATGCGAAGATCACCGCCATCGACGAGGAGAAGCACAAGATCTCCCTGTCCATCCGTCAGCTCTCCACTCCCGCTCCCGTCGCCCGCGTCGAGGAGGTCGAGGAGGCCGAGGACGAGCCCGCCGGCGATGCGCTGGTGTATGAGGTTTCCTCCGACGGCACGGCCACCGGCATTGCCCCCGAGGCCGAATAATCCAAACAACAAAAAACGCTTCGAGACGCAAGTCTCGAAGCGTTTTTTTACGCTCTGTTATTTGTAGATCGCAGTCAGCGCGGGGCGGTAGATCGTGCTTTGCAGCGCGGCGACCTGGGTCAGAAACTCCTCCTCGCTGATCTGAACGCTCTCCGGCCCGGGCAGCTCGTCGCCTGTGCCGAGGTCGCGGTAGTAGACGGTGTTCCCGTTTTCGTCGAGATCGGTGAAGAGGATCTCCTGCCGCTCGAGGCTCGCACCGTTCAGACGCTCCACGGCGTAGTAGCTGAAGGCCGCGCCGCCAGAGCCCTCCCAGTAGAGGCTGCCGTCCGTGCGCAGGAAGTAGCGCATCCGCGGCATGGAGCGGGCGAGGGACACGGGCTCGCCATCGACGAGGGTGTAGCTGTCGAAGAGGATCTCCGGCGAGAACTCGCCCACGTCGCCCAGACCGAAGATCAGCAGCTCGGGACTGCCGTCCTTGTTGAGATCGAGCAGCGTGTAGCCGATGCTCCCGGTATAGGCGGCGATCTCGGAGAGACCGTTTTCGTACAGGTATTCGATGCTGCCGTTCTCGCCCTTCGCGAAGGCCTCATAATAGGGGCTGATGACGCTGTTGTACTGCTCCGCGAAGAAGCCGACAAAGAGCTGCGCGGTCTCCGTCACGGCGGAGCCGTCCGCACCGTCAAAGCGCGCGCGCACACCCCAGCCGTTGAGGGTGGAGGGGACATCGGTGACATCGAGCGTATCGCCGTAGGTCACGTTCAGGCGGACGTTCGGATGGAGCACGCGGGTCTCACCGATGCTGTAGACCTGCCCCTCGGGATCGACAAACTCCCAGGTCAGGCTCTCAGCGTTTTTCGCGCGGGCGATGAAGCAGGTCTTGCCGCCGAGGTGTACCACCTCGCTGCTCGGGTGCTTCGTGATGACTGGGGCGGAGAGCGTCCCGGCCTCCTCCGGCGCGGAGAACACTTCAGCTTCCTCGGGCGCGGCTTCCTCCACCGGCGTCCAGGTGAGGGCAAGCTCGCTGCGTTCCATTCCCGCGAAGCGGCGCTCCACGGCGCTGTCGTAGTCCTGCTCGGAGATGGTGCCGCCCGCTGCGTCGGCGCACGTTACAAGCGCGTTTTCGCCGCTCTCGTCATAGCTGACATCCTTGGAGGCGAGAAGCTCCCACGCCGCCGCGCCGTCCTTGAGGGAGAGCGCGTACCAGGCAAAGTGCTGATGCTGGAAGCCGTCGCGGGTGATCCCCTCGCAGACGTAGTAATAGCGGTCGGCGGCGCTGTCGTAGAAGCAGGGGAGCGCGTCGAGCACGAGCTCCGGGCAGTCGTCCGCCCCCTCAAGCTCACTGCCCGGGGGACAGCAGTCGTTCACGCCGCTGAAGTCCTCCGCGACCTCGTACAGATGCCCGTAGGTGAACACGCCGCTGCCCTGGGTCGTGGCGGCGATGACCTCCAGCCGCCCGTTATGATCGAGGTCGGTGAAGGCGTAGAACCACGGGGTCTCATAGCCGCCAAACTCCCAGAGCACGCGGTTTTGCTCCAGGAGCGCCTCCTGCTCGGCGGCGCCTGGCAGCGTGACCTGCTGGATGGGGGTGAAGCTCTCCTCGATGGGCGCCTCCGGGGCGCTCTGCCCGCAGCCGGTGAGCAGGGAGGCACATAGGGTGAACAACAGGATGCCTGCGATCAGTTTCTTCTTCATGTGATCCACCAACTCCTTCAATGTATTGCAGCAGTTGCCGCTTCCATGGTAAGAAAGGGGAAAGGGAACGAGTTTCGTCTGACGTCGTCAACCCCAGCTCGCGTACCAGTTCGAGTAATCCGCGCCCTGGCTCGCGGGCTGGTAGGAGCCGTCGAGCTTCGAGAGCACGCGGTTATAGGCCTCCGAGCCCTCAGTGTAGGGTGTGGGAACGTAGTCGTTGTAGTTGTCGCCGGAGTAGCCCTCGAGCACCGGGCGGCTCGAGACGCAGCAGGGGATGGACGTGAGGCCGTCATTCGAGATCGTGCCGTCGAGGTCGCGCTTGACGCGGATCTGCACGATGGCGGTGTCCTTATCGGTCGGGGCTGTGCTGCCGCCGAAGGACCAGTTGCCCATGCTGTAGAGGATGATACCGTTGCCGTAGCGCTCGATGGGCTGCAAGCAGTGGGTGTGGCTGCCGTAGACCAGATCGGCACCCGCGTCGATGCAGGCGCGACCGAGCTCGATCTGCGCGGCGTTGGGCGTGTAATAGAGCTCCTGCCCCCAGTGGAAGGCACAGATCACATACTCCGCACCCTGCTCACGCAGGCTGCGGATCGCCTCGGCAGCGCGATCCTTGTTCGGGTGGTAGTCGTTATACGCGCAGTAGACGCCGATCACAAGCCCGCTGGGGGTGCTGACGAGCCGCGCCTCGTTCTCTTTGCCGTAGGGGATGCCGTACTGCTCGAGGGCGGCGAAGCTGTCGTTCAGCCCGTCCTGCCCGAAGTCGAGCATGTGGTTGTTCGCGGTGGTCACGAAGTCCACGCCGCCATAGGTGAGGATCTGCGCGTAGTCGGTGGGCGCGCGGAAGCTGAACTGCTGCGCCGACCAGAGGTTCTGATCGGTCAGCGTACACTCGAGATTCGAGATCGTGAAGTCGTCATTCAGGAAATACTCCGCCGTGTTGTGGAAGGGATAGCTGTAGTCGCCGTTCATGCGGGCGATATAGCCGACCGGGCTCTCCCGAAACTGCGGCGCGGAGGCGAGCGTCTGGTCGCCGATGACGGAGATCGTGTAATAGAGCGG
>JAZQCO010000122.1:0-6091 GCA_045546335.1 Candidatus Limivicinus sp.
CACTTTTATCTTTTCACTTTTCCTTTTCACAAGAAAAGCGGGAGGGGCAAGCCCCTCCCCTACGGTGTTGCAATCTTTTTCAATCCGTCGCCGTCAGGCGACACCATAACTTTTCACTTTTATCTTTTCACTTTTCACTTATTCCGTATCCTCCGCCGGATCGCATCGACCAGCGCCCAGAGGATAATGACCACCCAGGCGGCGGCGAGGCTCGCGAGCAGCGTCAGCGCCTCGCGCGGGAGGGTCTCGAACGTCCGCTCGCCCGTGTCCACGGTGCTGATCTGATCGAGATGGTAGAGCGCGGCGGTGTCGGTGAAGAGCCTGTCGAGATACGCCTCGTCCACCGTCTGCTTGCGGCGCACGGACTTCGTGACCTCCTCGATGAGCTGCCCCGCCGCGTCGCGCAGCGAGGTCGAGCCGTTGAAGACCGGCGTGACGAAGGTGTTGTCGATATTGTCAAGGCCGATGCGCGTCGCCTCGATCTTCACCTGATAGTGGCTCACGCCATCCTCCCCGGCGCGGCTGAGATAGTCGAGGTAGTCGCCGTCGCGCTGCGCCTTCGCGGTGACGGGCATGTAGCCCTCCGTCTCGGCGTAGGGAAGCTGCACCTCGTTCGTGAGCAGGTACTGCGCGAAGAGCCAGGACGCCAGCACCTCCTGGGGGTCCTCCTTATTGAACACGCAGATGCTCGGCCCCTGTGAGATCATCACCGGATGCTCCGGATCGAGCTGCGGCACGGGATAGACCGCCGTCTCGAAGGGCACCAGCTTGTCGGGGCTGATGTCGATGAGCGGCGCGTCGCTGCCCATCCAGGTCGAACCCGCCGTGGAATCCACCGCAAAGAGGCACTGGCCGGCGTTTAAGAAGTTCGCGGGGTAGCTGGAGATCTTGAAGGTCGAGAACGCGCCGTTCGCGACGTGCCCGGCGAGCTCACGCAGAATGTCGCGCGTCGTGTCGTTGAAGAGCAGGATCTCCCCCGCCTCGGTGGAGTAGCCCGCGCCGTGCTGCCGCAGGAGCTGGATCATCATGTTGTCGGTGGACTTGTAGATGAACGGGATCAGCACCTTCTGCCCGTTGAGGGAAAACGTGCCGTCCGCGCCCTTCGTCGCCATCGCGGCCTCGGAGACCTCCCAGACGAAGTCCCAGGTCAGCACCTCGGGCAGCTCGTAGCCCAGCGCCTCGACGTAGGTCTTGTTGACGTAGCACGCCTCGGTCGAGCGCATGAAGGGCAGGGCGTAGTGAACGCCGCCGATCGCGCACTCGTCCATGTAGGCCGGGATCAATTCGCCGAGCTTCGGGCTCTCAAAGCGAAGCTCGCTCCCGCCGAAGCCGAAGCGGAGGTCGCGCGTGAGTTCATCGAGCGGCACGACCACGTCCGCGCCCGTGAGGTAGGTGGCGATGTGGTCGGGGTAGGTGATGCAGACGTTCGGGGTGGTGTTGGTGGCGATGTTCGTGATGACGTCGGCGTAGATGCGCCCGTAGTCGGTGTAGAGGCGCAGGTTCACCCGCACGTTCGGATACAGCGCCTCAAAGTCCCGGATCGCCTGCTCATAGATGGCGCTCTGGGTGCGGTTGGTGTCGTTCTTCGCCCAGAACGTGAGGTCGATGCTCTTGTTCGTGTCAAAGTTCTGCGGCACCTCGAACGCCGGGCGTTCGCGCGAGCCGTGGCAGCCCGGAAGCAGCAGCAGTCCCGCGAGCAGCAGCGCGCACAGCAGCAGAGAAGCCAGGCGCTTCATCCCTTCGTCCCCCCTCTCGACACGCCCTCCATGATCTTCTTGTGGAAGAGCAAAAACAGCACGATCAGCGGCACCGAGATCACGACCACCGCCGCCATCATGGCGGGGATGTTCTCGCGGCCGAAGCCGTTCTCGCGGATCTCCTGGATGCCGTTGGAGACGAGGAAGTAGTTTGGATCGTCGGTGATCAGGCGCGGCCAGACGTAGCTGTTCCAGCACTCGATGACCTTGAGAATGGTGATCGTGACCATCGTCGGGCGGCAGATGGGCAGCAGGACGCGCGTGAGGTACTTGAAGTCCGAGGTGCCGTCCACCTTCGCGGCGTAGTAGAGCTCGTCGGGCACCTGGGCGAAGTTCTCGCGCAGCAGGTAGATGTAAAACACCGAGGTCACGCTCGGCAAAATCAGGCCGAGGAAGGTGTTGCGCAGCCCCCAGTCGGTGACGGTGACGAAGTTTGTGATGACGACCAGCTCGTTTGGGATCATCATGAGCGCAAGGAAGAGGGTGAACACCAGATCGCGCCCGCGAAAGCGCAGCCGCGCAAACGCGAAGGCCGCGAGCGTGATGACCAGCAGCATGATCGCCGTCGTCGCGGCGGTGAAGAGGAGCGTATTGAGGAAGTAGCGCCCGAGCGGCACGGCGGTGAAGGCCTCGCGGTAATTCTCCAGCGTGGGGCTGAGCGTGAAGAACGCCGGGACGTACTCGCTGTTATACGCCCCGTAGCTCTTCACCGAGCTCAGGAGCATCCAGTAAAACGGGAAGAGCACCAGCAGCGCCCAGACCGTGAGACACAGATAGGTAAAGCACCTGCGGACGCGCTCACCGCGCCGCGCGCGGCGTTCGATTTTGTCATAGTTCATGGCGGCAGCTCCGATGAAAGTTAAAAGATGAAAGGTAAAAGTGAAAAATTGTGGTGTTCCCCTTCGGGGAACGGATTGAAAAAGAGATTGCAACACCGTAGGGGAGGGGCTTGCCCCTCCCGCGGATTCGCACCCAGCCCGTAGGGGACGCCGCCCTCGGCGTCCCGGCAGATTTGCACGATCCCACGGCGACGCCGGGGGATTGTCGCGAGGTCACGGTTTGTCGTAGGGGCGGGGCTTGTCCCCGCCCGGCAGGGGAATGTACGTTTTTCGTATTCGCCCGGGCAAAGCGCACAACGCAGGTTTCCGCGCGCGGGCGGCTAATAGCCGCCCCTACGGCGACGCCGGGAGGTTGTCGCGTATCGGCGGGAGGGGCAAGCCCCTCCCCTACGGCGATACTCCGATGAAAGTGAAAAATGAAAAGTGAAAAGTGCGGAAACGGATATTCCAATTCGTCGCCGAAGGCGACACCTCAATTTTTCACTTTTAATTTTTAATTTTTAATTTCCAATTCGTCGCCGAAGGCGACACCGCAATTATTCATTATTCATTATTCATTATTCATTATTTTCCGCCCGTGCTGCGGCGGAGGAGGAGGTTGAGGCAGGTGATGGTCAGCACGATCGCAAAGAGGATGATCGCCGCCGCCGAGGCGTAGGACGGATAGCCGCCGCCCTCGCCGTAGAGCATATCGTAGACGTAGCCGACGAGGGTGTTCATCCCGGCGGCGTTGAGGTTCGTGCCGAAGATCGCCACCGCGTCCGAATACGCCTTGAACGCCCCGATAAAGCCCGTGATGACCAGATAAAACAGCATCGGCGAGATCATCGGCAGCGTGATGCGCCGGAAGATGCGCCCCCGGCTCGTGCCGTCGATGCGCGCGGCGCTGTAGTAGTCCGGATTCACCGAGGCCAGCGCCGAGGTCAAAATCAATATCTTGAACGGCAGTACCACCCAGACGGTGTAGAAGCACAGCACGAACATCTTCGCCCAGTGCGGCCCGTCGATGAAGTCGATCGGCCCCGCCCCGAACCACGCGAGCATCAGATTCACCAGCCCGTCGGTGTAGGCGGTCTTCTTGAAGAGGATCATGAACACCAGCCCCACGGCGAGGGTGTTCGTGACGTAGGGGAGGAAGTAGATGGTCTGGTAGAGCTCCCTGAGCTTCGGGATCGAGGAGAGCCCGAGGCTGATGGCAAGCGCGAGCGCCGTCGAGACCGGCACCGTGATGATGACCAGCACGAAGGTGTTTTTCAGCGCCTGCAAAAAGAAGGGATCGTGCAGGACGTAGAGATAGTTATACGGCCCGACGCCGAAAAAGGTCTGCGAGGCGGAGTTATAGCCCTCCTCGAAGGAGTAGACGAACACATCCACCAGCGGGTAGACCAGAAACACGCCCAGAAAGGCGATGGCGGGCAGCAGATAGAGCCAGCCCTTGGCAGTTCTCCGTTCCATGGCGCGCCCTCAGTACAGCTCGAGGTCGAGCCGCTTCTCGCTCATGCGGTCGAAGAGGAAGACCTTGTTCGCCTTGAGCGCGAAGCGCACGGTGTCCTCATGCGCGCCGGGGCGCTCCTCGGCGCTGATGATGGCGCGCAGGCTCTGCCCGATGCAGGCCGGGTGCCGCGCCACGACGCTGATATCGCGCCCCATGACCTCCACCGCGTCCAGCTCGCAGCGCAGCGGCCCCGCCTGCTGCGGGACGAAGCCCTCCGGCCGCACGCCGACCCAGACCTTGCGGGGCGAGGCGTCGCAGCAGAGCACGGAGTTTGCCCCGAGGTAGAGCAGCCCCCCGGCGATCTCGCCCTCGAAGACGTTGATCGGGGGCGTGCCGAGGAAGCGCGCGACAAAGAGGTTCGCGGGGTCGTCGTAGACCGCCTGCGGGCGGTCGAGCTGCTGCAAGAGCCCGTCGCGCATCACGACGATGCGGTCGGAGATGCTCATGGCCTCCTCCTGATCGTGCGTGACGAAGATCGTGGTGATCCCCGTCTCGCGCTGGATGCGGCGGATCTCCTCGCGCGTCTGGAGACGCAGGCGCGCGTCGAGGTTACTCAGCGGCTCGTCGAGCAGCAGCACGCGCGGACGCTTGACGAGCGCGCGGGCGATGGCGACGCGCTGCTGCTGTCCGCCCGAGAGCTCGCCGGGCTTGCGATCCATGTACTCCTCGATCTGCACGAGCTCGGCGGCCTCGTCCGCCTTGTCGAGCATCTCGCGGCGGCTCGGGCGCTGCTTGCCCTTGAGGTTTTGCAGCGGGAAGAGGATGTTCTGCCGCACGGTGAGGTGCGGATAGAGCGCGTAGTTCTGGAACACCAGCCCCACGCCGCGCCGTTCGGGCGGGAGGGCGGTCACATCGTCCTCGCCGAAGAAGATCTTGCCGCTCGTGGGGGTCTGGAGGCCGCTGATGAGGTTGAGCATCGTGCTCTTGCCGCAGCCCGAGGGGCCGAGCAGCCCGATCAGCTCGCCGTCGGGGATCTCGAAGGAGAAATCGTTCACGGCGATCACGTCCCTGCCCTTGCGGCCGCGGCTGGGGAAGCGTTTGGTGAGGTGCTGTAAGACGATTTTCATAGTCCGGTCACATCCTTAATCAAAAAAGCGCCAGCCGCAGCGCGCGGGCTGACGCTCTTACTTATCTGATAGTGTAAACACATCTGCTTTTGTGTTTACTATATCCCCCAAAACGCTTCCCGTCAATCCCTTTCAGGCAGTAACGCGGGAAAAATAAGTAAAATTTGGTGAAAACGCCCCCCGTCACGTCATTGCGAGACCAGTTTGCGAACGGCAAAAATTAATAATTAATAATGAATAATGAATAATTGAGGTGTTCCCCTTCGGGGAACGGATTAGAATAAGGGCGGAAATCCCACGGGTTCGCCGTAGGGGAGGGGCTTGCCCCTCCCGCGGATTCGCACAACGTCCCGGTATCGCCGTAGGGGCGATTCACGAATCGCCCGCGCACGGAAACCTGCGTCCTGCGTTTTCGCCCGGGCGAAGGGGCAATGCGTCCCCCACACGTCATTGCGAACCAGCGTCGCAGCGTTGGTGTGGCAATCCGTATTCCCCGCGGCGAGGCAGGATTCCCGCGCCGGTAAGGTGCCTCCGGCGGGCGGATTGCCACGACCAGTTAAGTCGGATCGTAGCCATGTCGTTCTGTGAGCCAAGGAGTTGGAGCTAAGTGTTGTCTTCCTAAGCCCGCTTGGCCTCCGACTTAACTGGTCGTGGCAACCCGCCCGCCGGAGGCACCTTACCGGCGCGGAAATCTCACCTTGCCGCGGGGAATACGGATTGCCACGCCAACGCTGCGGCGCTGGCTCGCAATGACGTGCAGGACGCAAGGCCGCGTCCCATACAGAACCCCACGCAAAAAACGCGGGGAGTTTCCGAAATGGGTCCCCCCCCTCCGTTTCATATTCTCTCAGTGCGCCGCGGTGAGCTCCTGCTCTGTCCCGGCGGGGTGGTAGGTGGTCACGATCTCCTGGATGCGCTCGCGGATATCGGGTC
>JAZQCO010000123.1:0-3088 GCA_045546335.1 Candidatus Limivicinus sp.
TGTACCTTCAGGTTTCCGATGGCGGTTGCCTCGATGGGCAGGGCGATGACCTGCTTGCCGCTGGCCTCGGCGGTCAGGGCGTTGAGGAAGGAAGTCGGAGGCCAAGCGGTCTTAGGAAGACAACACTTAGCTACAACTCCTTGGCCCACAGAACGACATGGCTACGATCCGACTTTGTACCTTCAGGTTTCCGATGGCGGTTGCCTCGATGGGCAGGGCGATGACCTGCTTGCCGCTGGCCTCGGCGGTCAGGGCGTTGAGGAAGGCGTTCTTCGCGCCGCCGCCCACGATATAGATGCTCTCATAGTGTTTCCCGGTGTTGCGCTCCAGCTCGCGCACCGCCTCGCCGTAGCAGAGGGCGAGGGAGCGGTAGGCACAGCGGAAGTAATCGCCGACGCTCTGCGGCGCCGTATCGAGCGCCGCGTCGAAGGCGGCCTTCATGCTCTCGGGGGCAAGGAAGGCCTTGGCGTTGGCATCCACCGTGCCCTCGAAGCGGCTCGCCTCCGCCTCCGCGACGATCTCGGGGAAGGGCTTGTCCGCGCAGAGCTCCGCGCGCAGGCGGTTGATGAGCCACATGCCCATGATGTTCTTCTGATAGCGGTTATAGCCCACACCGCCCTCGTTCGACCAGTTGGCGCGCTCGCTCGCCGCGCCGGTGAGAGGCTTTGCGGTCTTGACGCCGAGCAGCGACCAGGTGCCGGAGGAGATATAGGGCGCGTCCTCGTCCATGGGGATGCCCTCGACGGCGGAGCCGGTGTCGTGCGTCGCGCAGAGCGTGACCTTGATCCCCTCGTACTCGCCGATCACGGTGCCGGGCTGCTGCAGGGGCTGGAAGAGCGCCTCGGGCAGCGCAAGCGCCTTGAGGATCGCGGTATCGAACGCCCCTGTCTCGGCAGAGACAAGGCCGCCGGTGGTGGCGTTGGTGTACTCGTGCGACTTCACGCCGCAGAGGCGGTACATGAGGTATTCCGGGATCATCAGGAAATCCGTCACGCCCTCGAGCCGCCCGGCCACTTGATCCGCATAGAGCTGGTAGACCGTGTTGAAGGGCTGGAACTGGATGCCAGTGCGCCGGTAGAGCTCGGAGAAGGCGATGCGCTCATGCACGGCGGGGATGACCGCCTCGGTGCGGCTGTCGCGGTAGGCGTAGCAGGGATAGACCGGCTCGCTGCCCTTCATCAGCACATAGTCCACGCCCCAGGTGTCCACCGACAGGCTCTCGATCCCAGGAAACTTCTCCTTCGCGAGGGCGACGCCGCGCCGGACATGCGCCTCGAGCGCGTCGATATCCCAGGTCAGGTGCCCGTCCAGCTCCGTGACACCGTTCGGGAAGCGGTAGACCTCCTCGGTTTTGATCTGCCCGTCCTCGAGCCAGCCGACGATGTGCCGCCCGGAGGACGCACCGATATCCACGGCGAGATAATACTTCATGGAGAGAACCCCCTTCTTTCTTATGCTCTCATTATAGCGAAAGGCGCCGTGATTTCCATGTCGGGACTTATCGGAAAAACCGTCCTGATTTGCAAAGCCCGCCCCAGTCGGGGCGGGCTTTGGTCTTATCTCGCCATCTCCCACATGAGCACGGAGGCGGCGACAGCGGCGTTGAGAGATTCGCTGTCGGGGCGCATGGGGATGATGAGCTTCCCCTCGCAGCGCGCGAGGAGAGCCTCGCTCAGCCCCTGTCCCTCGCTCCCGATGGCGACGGCGGTGCGCGAGAGGCTGAGCGTGCGCACGTCCCGCGCCGCGGGATCGAGCGCCGCGCCGTAGAGCGGCAGCGAATGCTCCCGCAACAGCGCGCAGAGGCTGTCCAGCTCGCGCACGAGCACCCTCTGGCGGAAGATCGCGCCCATCGTGGCGCGCACGGTTTTCGGCTGGTAGAGATCGGCGCAGGCGCCGACGAGGATCACCGCGTCGATGCCGAAGGCGTTCGCCGTGCGGATGACCGTGCCGACGTTGCCGGGATCCTGGACGTTCTCGAGCACGAGGACGCGGCGGAGTTCCTGAGGCTGCGCCTCCGGCTCGATGGCGACGGAAAAGAGCGGGCCGGGGCTGCTGTTCAGCGGTGAGGCGTAGTCAAAAAGCTCCTCATTTGCACAAAGCTGCGCCGCCCCCTCGAGGCCGGAAAGCGTCCCGGCTTCGCCCTTCCAGAGCACGGTTTTCACGGTCGCGCCGTATTGCAGCGCCTCCCGGAGGGTCTTGAGCCCGTCGCAGACATACTCCCCCGCCGCGCGCCGATAGGCCGTATCTGCCGCGAGGGCGCGCAGGTGGCGGATCGTCGGGTTCTTGCGCGAGGTGACGCTCTCCATCCGCTCAGCTCTCCGCGAGGCGCGCGGCGGTGCGGGCGGCGAGGCGGGCGTTATTGAGCACGAGCTGGATGTTGGATTCCAGGCTCTCCCCGCCGGTCAGCTCCACGACCTTCGCGAGCAGGAAGGGCGTGGTCTCCTTGCCGTGGATGCCCTGCGCCTTCGCCTCGGCGAGCGCCTGCTCGATGGCGGCGTCGATGACTGCCTTGTCCATCTGGTACTGCTCGGGGATGGGGTTGGTGACGAGCATACCGCCCTTGTAGTCAAGGCCGCGCTGGGCGCGGAAGATCGCGGCGAGCTCCTCCGGGCTGTCCACCCGGTAGTCCACGCCGAAGCCCGAGCGCCGCGTATAGAAGGCGGGCAGCTCGTCGGTGCCGTAGCCGATCACGGGCACGCCCTTGGTCTCGAGGTATTCGAGCGTGAGGCCGAGGTCGAGGATCGACTTCGCCCCGGCGCACACGACCATCACCGGGGTCTGCGCCAGCTCCTCGAGGTCAGCGGAGATGTCCATGGTGGTCTCCGCGCCGCGGTGCACGCCGCCGATGCCGCCGGTGGCGAAGATCGAAATGCCCGCGAGGTGGGCGATAATCATGGTCGTCGCGACGGTGGTCGCCCCGTCCGCGCCGCGCGCGACAAGGGCGGGCAGATCGCGGCGGCTCGCCTTCGCGACGGCGCGGCCGGTCTTGCCGAGGTATTCGATCTCCTCGTCGCTCAGCCCCGCCTTGAGGCGGGCGCCGCTCACGGCGATCGGGGCGGGCGCCGCGCCCGTTTCGCGGATGGGAGGC
>JAZQCO010000124.1:0-6766 GCA_045546335.1 Candidatus Limivicinus sp.
CGTGTGCGGATTGGCGAGCAGATTTTTCGTCTGACGAAGCCCGGAAAGCGCAGGAATACTTTGTGTATTTCAAGATTTTCGGGCAAAGTCAGGCGGAAAAGATGCCGTCAAGACGTGCGCGGGGATTTATTCAGCGTATCCTTAGAGGGACTGCGCGTACTCGCCTTGCGGGGCGGGAATCAGAGGGGAGCGCCCCTCTGAACTCACCCAGGCAGGCGGACTCGTTTCAACAATTACTCGCCGACGACCCTCGCGCAGCGGGGGCAGAGGCCGGTCTCGGGATCGGCGTGGACAGAGTGCTTCCAGCAGCGGGGGCACTTGGTCCCGGACGCCTCGCGCACGGCGATGTTCAGGCCGGGGATCAGGCTGCTCTTGCCGGTGGCGGCCATCTCGCCCTCCTCCTTCTCGTCCTGCGCCCAGACCTCGGAGACGATGAAGAGCTCGTCGAGCGTCATGCTCGAGGCGTGAAGATCCTCGAGCGCGGCCTTGGCGGCCTCGTCCTCCGGCTGGAGGTACACCGCCGCCTCGAGGGGCTTGCCGATGCGCTTGTCGGCGCGCGCCTGCTCGAGCACGCCGTTGACGTCGTTGCGCAGGGCGATCAGGCGATCCCAGCGCGCCATCTCCTCCGCGCTCAGCGCGTAGGCGGTGAAGGGCGCGTTCATCTCGTTGAGCACGACGTTTCTGAGATCGTCGCCCTCGCGGTGCGGCATGACCTGCCAGATCTCATCGCAGGTGAAGGCGAGGATCGGCGCAAAGAGCCTGGTCATGCTGTCGAGGATCAGGTACAGCGCAGTCTGCGCGCTGCGGCGCTTCAGGCCGTCGCGCTCCTCGCAGTAGAGGCGATCCTTGATGATATCGAGGTAGAAGCTCGAGAGCTCCACGACGCAGAAGTCGTTGATCGCGTGGGAGACCACATGGAACTCGTAGTTGCGATACGCCGCGTCGCACTGTCCGATCAACTCGTTGAGCTTGCTGATCGCCCAGCGGTCGAGCTCGAGCATATCCTCGGGCGCGACCAGGTCGTTGGGATCGAAGCCGTCGAGGTTGCCGAGGCAGTAGCGGGCGGTGTTGCGGAACTTGAGATAGTTCTGGCTGAGCTGCTTGAAGATCTCCTTGGAGCAGCGCACGTCCACATGGTAGTCGGCGGAGCCCGCCCAGAGGCGGATCATGTCCGCGCCAAACTCCTTGATGATGTCGGCGGGATCGACGCCGTTGCCGAGGGACTTGTGCATCGCCTTGCCCTCGCCGTCCACCGTCCAGCCGTGGGTCAGGCACTCCTTGTACGGCGCGCCCTGTCCCAGCGCGCCGACGGCGACGAGCAGGGAGCTCTGGAACCAGCCGCGGTACTGGTCGCCGCCCTCCATGTACATGGTGGCCGGCCAGTAGCCCTGGTTGCGCTTCATGGCGGCGTAGTGGGTGGAGCCGGAGTCGAACCAGCCGTCGAGGGTGTCGGTCTCCTTGGTGAAGTGCTTGCCGCCGCAGTGCGGGCAGGTGAAGCCCTCCGGCAGCAGCGCCTTCGCCTCGAGGTCGAACCAGGCGTTGCTGCCCTTGGCCTCGAACACGGCGGCGATGGCTTCAATACTCTCCTCGGTGCAGACGGGCTTCTTGCACTCGTCGCAGTAGACGACCGGGATCGGCAGACCCCAGCGGCGCTGACGGGAGATGCACCAGTCGCTGCGCTCGCGGATCATGGAGCTGATGCGATCCTTGCCCCAGGCGGGCAGCCAGCGCACGTTCTCGCAGGCCTGGATGGCCTCCTCCTTGAAGGAATCGACCGAGCAGAACCACTGGGGCGTGGCGCGGAAGATGATGGGCTTCTTGCAGCGCCAGCAGTGGGGATAGCTGTGGACGATATTTTCAGACGCGAAGAGCGCGCCGCTCTCCTTCATATCGGCGAGGATGACGGGGTTGGATTCCTCGGTGCCCAGACCCGCGTACTTCCCGGCGTAGTCGGTGTGGCGGCCCTGATCGTCCACGGGCACGACCATCTCGGTGCCGTAGCGCATGCAGGTCTGGTAGTCGTCCGCGCCAAAGCCGGGGGCGGTGTGGACGCAGCCGGTGCCGGAATCCATCGTGACGTAGTCAGCCAGCATCAGCAGGCTCGTCTTCGGCAGGAAGGGGTGATCGGCCAGCATATACTCGAAGAAGCGCCCCTCGTGCGTCTCCACGATCTCGTAAGATTCGACCTTTCCGGCCTTCATCACGGCGGGGATCAGCGCCTCCGCCATAATGTACATCTCGCCCGAGGGCACCTTGACGATGGCGTAGCTGTCGCCGGGGCTCAGGGTGATGCCGATGTTGCCGGGCAGCGTCCAGGTCGTGGTCGTCCAGATCAGGAAGAAGAGCTTCGACTGATCGAGGTGGCTGAGCCTGCCCTTGTCGTCGTGCATCGGGAACTTCACATACACGGTGGTGACGGGGTCGTCCTGATACTCGATCTCCGCCTCGGCGAGCGCGGTCTCGTCGTGCGCGCACCAGTAGACGGGCTTGAGCCCCTTGTAGATGTGGCCGTTGCGGTACATCTTGCCGAAGATGCGCACCTCGTCGGCCTCGAAGCCCTTGTTCATCGTGGTGTAGGGGTGCTCCCAGTCGCCCAGGACGCCCAGGCGCTTGAAGCCCTCGCGCTGCCTGTCGATATACTTATTGGCATAGGCCTCGCAGGCGGAACGGAAATCCGCCACGCTCATCGCCTTGTGGTTGAGCTTCTGCTCCTTGATGATGGCGCTCTCGATGGGCATACCGTGGTTGTCCCAGCCGGGGACGTAGGGGACGTGGTAGCCGCGCATCATGTAGCTGCGGTTGATGAAGTCCTTGATGGCCTTGTTGAGCGCGTGACCCATGTGAATGTTGCCGTTGGAGAACGGAGGGCCGTCGTGCAGGTTAAAGAGGGGCTTGCCCTCGCTCTTTTTCAGATGCTCGTTGTAGACATCCACTTCCTCCCAGCGGCGGAGCATATCCGGCTCGCGCTTGGGCAGACCCGCGCGCATGGGAAAATCGGTTTTCGGCAGATTCAGTGTGGCGTTGTAGTCCTTAGACATCGGTTCTCTCCTACTTGTATAATTATGTGGCGCGCTCAGGCGCGCCACGTCGGCTCAGACCTTGAAGGTCTGGGTGTTCTCGAGCTTGGAGGGCTTCTTCTCAAAGGCGGAGAAGTCCAGCTCAAACGGAGCCTCCTCCTTCGCGGGGGCGGCCTCCTTCTCCTCCTTCACGGGGGCGGGCTTGGCCTGACGCGCGGGGCGGGCGGATCTCGCCTCGATGGCGGTGAGCTGCGCGAGCTGCTGCTCGAGCATCGCCTTGGTCTCGGCGATGAACTTCTCCTTCGTCGCCTTCGCGTCCGCGAGGCTCTTCTCGTGGGAGATGCGCTCCTCGTCGATGGAGCCGAGCACCGCGCGAACCTTCTCCTCCGCCTCGGCGAGGGTGGTCTTCGCGCGCTCACGCGCCTCGGTCTCGATCTGGATGGCGAGCTTCTGCGCGGAGATGATCGCCATGTTCAGCGTGTTCTCGTTGCTGCGGTACTCCTCGATCTTGTCAACGAGCACCTTCATCTTGCTCTTGAGGACGGCATTCTCCTTCTGTGCCGCGGTGATCTCGTCGGCCAGCTTCTCCAGATAGTCGTCCACCTCGCCCATGACGTAGCCGCCACGGTTCTGCTCAAACACTTTTTCACGAATTTCCTGTGCGGTAATCATCAAAAAATCCACCTTTCTGTAATCTTTCTATATACTTTTTCAGAAGCTCTGCCCGTCGCTGAGCGGCTGTTCCCTCTGCTCACCGGGGCGGATCATATCCACATCTGCGGTGGAGATGAAGTAGGTTTTCGCGGAGACGGGCGTCATCCGGGTTTGCAGCGCGAAGGCGATGCCGGACATGAAATCCAGCAGGCGGCGCGCCGTATCCAGCGGCTGCCCCTCGAGCGTCAAGAGCACCTGATGGCCGTCGCGGATATAATTGGCCAGCTCCCCGGCCTCGTCAAAATCGCGGGGATTGAAGAGCACGACGCGCTGGTCGCTCCCGGCGAAGTTCACCGTCCGCTCCCGCTGCGCCTGGGGCTTGACGCGCGGCGCCCTGCGAGAGCCGAAGAGGCCGCCGCCCTCAGAGGCTGTCTTCTGCGGCGCCTCCTGCACCGGCGCGCTCTCCGGCTCCGGCGCACTCACGGGCGAGGCGCCGAAATTGCTCTCATACGCCTGCTGCGCCGCGCTCGGCTGCTCGCGCAGCCCGCCCTGGGGGGCGGGTTCAAATTCTTCACTTTCAATCGGGTCATACGGCTGAGTCAGCTTACGCAGCTCGTCTAACAAGCCCATGGCATTGCCTCCACTAGACAGACCGTGGGCTCATGCGCCCCGGTGATTAGAATAGTCCCTGGGTCCGAAGATGGCCGAGCCCACGCGCACAAGATTCGCGCCGCAGGCGATCGCCTCCGTGTAATCGCCGGACATCCCCATGGACAGAAAAACCATAGATACATTATCGTATTTTTTTCGCCCATTGTCAACAAAAAGCTGCTGCATTTGACGAAAAAATGGGCGATTTTCTTCCGGCCGCTCGCAGACCGGGGGGATCGCCATGAGTCCGAGCACCTGAATACTGCCAAAATCGGACGCTTTTTCCAGCGCATCCGGGATTTCCGCCGGGGAAAAGCCGGATTTCGACGCCTCCGCGCCGATGTTGACCTCCAGCAGCACATCCTGACGCACGCCGCGCTTTTCTGCCTCGCGGTCGATGGCGGCGAGCAGCTCGAGGCTGTCTACGGAGTGGATCAGCGCGACGCGCCCGACGAGCTTCGGCACCTTGTTCTTTTGCAGGTGCCCGATGAAGTGCAGCTCCGCGCCCTCATACGCCCCGGCGGCCTGCTTTTCCAGCAGCTCCTGCACGCGGTTTTCCCCGCAGATCGAAACGCCTGCGGCGATCGCCTCGCGCACACGCGCGGCATCGTTCATCTTCGTGGCGGCGACGAGGCGGATCTTGGCCGCGTCCCGCCCCGCCGCGCGGGCGGCCTCCTCCATACGCGCTTTCACAAGCGCGACATTTTCGGTGATTGTCATGGGGTTCCCCTCTCTCTGTGTAATGTCTGTTCATGCCCGTAGTACGTAGTAGAGGCGGATATGCACACAGTCATGTCTTGCGTGTAGGGGCGCTTCACGAAGCGCCCGGCAGAACCGGGTCGGTCACGCAATTCGCCCGGGCGAATACGAAAGACGTACATTTCCCTGCACGGGCGCTTCGTGAAGCGCCCCTACGGCAACGCCGGGAGATTGCGCAAATCCAGGGGCAAGCCCCTCCCCTACGATCTGGCTGCGGCTTTTTCCTCTCATCTTTACGGGAACCACAGCTCAGCGTCTGTCTCCCGCAGCTTCAGATACTCTCCGCCGCGGCTGAGGCGAAAGAGCAGCGCGCGCTGCCCGTCCTCGCTCTCGCCGACTTTCACGAGCTGCGCGGGCAGCCACTCCGTGAAGCCCGCAAAGCGCAGCCGACAGGCGCGCGTTTCATAGGCCGCGTCCGGTGCGAGCGCGGCGTAATACCATATATTGTCATAGACCAGACGCCCCCGCACGCCCTCGGGGCCGGGCGTCACGCTCTCGGCGAGGCGGCGCAGCGCGGCGGGTGAGAGCTCGGTGAGCTGCGAGACACGCAGGCTCTCGAGGCCGTCGGAATCGGCATAATACAGCGCGCTCTCCCGCGCCGTGACAAGACTGCCGTCGGCAAGGCGCGCGAGCGGCGCGTTTTTAGCGATACGTTCCCCGTCCCCGGTAAGGAGCACAGCCGAGGCGGGCAGGGACAGCGCCTCCTCCCGGCGCAGGCAGAGACCCCGCAGGCGCGGCGCGCCGGGGGACTCCGCCTGCGCTGCGGCGAAGGTCTCCACCGCCGCCGGGCGGAGCCGGGCGCTCAGCCCGACCCCGCACCAGGCGCAGGCCGCGAGAAACAGCAGCAGCGCCACGCAGCGGAGATACAGCCCGTCGGCGCGCTTATGTATCGGCCTCAAGGCTCAGCGGGCGCGGCGGCACGATGGTGGAGATGGCGTGCTTGTAGATGAGCTGCTGCTTGCCCTCGGAATCGAGCACGACGGTAAAGCCGTCAAAGCCCTTGACTACGCCGTGAAGCTGAAAGCCGTTCATCAGAAACATCGTGACGTTCAGCCGCTCCCGGCGAGCCTGATTCAGGAAGGCGTCCTGGAGATTTTGTGTTTTCTGCATTTGTCTCTTGCTCCTTGTATCTTAGAATGTCTGTTGCAGCTTGTACAACAGCCTCTCCATGATACTAGGAGCGGAGGAAAAATCAGGTCGAAATGTCTGCGAAAATGCGCTTCAGCGCGGCGGAATAGTCCGGCTCCTCGTCCCAGACGATCCACTCGGCGCCCTGATCCCTGCCAAACCAGGTGAGCTGGCGCTTGGCGTAGCGGCGGCTGTTCTGCTGAATCATGGCAATAGCCTCGCCGCGGCTGATTTCACCGCGGACAGCCAGAGCTGCTTCCTTGTAGCCTATGGCCTGCATGGCGGTGCTGTCGGGGCTGAGTCCGGAGGCAAGCAGCGCTTCGACCTCTTCAAAAAGGCCCAGCTCATTCATCATAAGCACACGCTTATCAATGCGCTCATAGAGCTTTGCTCTGTCTTTATAATTGAGCACTATTCTTGCCGCATCGTAGCGGGGGGGACGGCGGCGGGTTTCTTCGTCGTGCTCGGTGGCGCTGATACCGGTGAGGCGATATATTTCAATGGCGCGGATAATGCGGCGCTTGTCCCCGTGGCTCAGCTTTTCGGCCCGCTGAGGG
>JAZQCO010000125.1:0-15071 GCA_045546335.1 Candidatus Limivicinus sp.
GGACAAAGATGGCTTAGGATTTTTTGCCTGTAGCAAGGCGACAAATCGCAGGAATACTTTGTGTATTTCAAGATTTGGCAACGCAGCTACAGGCGAAAAAGGCAAGCCAGATTGTTCAAGTTATTTTGGAACAGTTCCTTATTTTCCTCTCAGTCTGTTGAGTGTCTCGCTCGCGGTGCCGCCGGCTTTCGCGACGGCCTGGCGGACGAGGTTCGTCATGCTCTCGCCGTTGTAGCTGCGCACGCCCTCCTCGCTCTGGAAGAACAGCGCGAGGGCGCCTGGGCCGACGTGGCTGCCCGTGACGGGCTCATATTCGACGGTGAGGATATCCTTGGGCGGACGGTTTTGCCGCAGCAGCGCGGCGAGCTGCTCCGCCTCCTCGCGGCAGGCGGCCTGGGCGATGCCGACGATCTGCTTTTCCGGCTCGACAACCAGCTTGTCATACATCTGCGCGAGGGTCTTGATGGACTGCCTGCGCCCGCGCACCTTGGCGAAGGCGACGATCCTGCCCTCCTCGTCGCCCTTGAGGATGGGTTTGATTTGCAGCACCGTGCCGATCATGGCCGAGAGGTTCGACAGCCGCCCGCCGCGCCGGAGGTGCATCAGATTATCCACCGTAAAGACGTTGAACATCCGCTCCGCCGCCAGACGCAGCCGCGCGGCGGCGAGCTCCGTGCTCACGTTCTGATCGCGCATCTCCGCCGCCTCGAGCGCGAGCAGCCCCTCGCCGAGGGACGCGCCGCGCGTGTCGATGATCTCGATGCGCCGCCGGGGGTAGCGCTCGAGGATCTCCTCCGCGCCGATGTGCGCGGACTGACAGGAGCCGGAGATGCCGGAGGACATGGCGACAAAGAGGATATCCTTGCCCGCCTCCAGCCAGGGCTCAAAAAACTCCATATAGCGCTGGGGGCTGATCTGCGAGGTCGTGACCTCCATGCCCTTGGTGATGCGCCCGTAGAAGTCCTCCGCGTCAAAGCTCGTCGTATCCTGGCAGTCAAACGCCTTCCCATCAATAAAGAACGGGAACGCAATGACCTTGATATCCCGCTCGCGTACCAGCGGGGTCGGGAGGTTGGACGAGGTGTCGGTCAAAACTACAAAGCTCATGGTGTGCTTTCTCCTTTTTGCCAGAATCCGGGGGCGTGGTATTCCCCGCTCCTCCTATCCTAGCGTCTTTTCCAGAAAAATACAAGCTACCGCCGCGCTTTTGCGCTCCACATCGGCTTCTACCGCCCGTAGAGCGCATGGAAAGCGGCTCTACGGGGAGTAGAATCGGCCTGATTTTGTGCGAAAATGCGCCGTTATTCCGGAAAAAGTGGGATTATTCACCCATCAGCGTCTCGAGCTCACTCACGAGCTCACCGAAGAGCGCGAGGGCGGCGTTGACCGGCTCGCCGCTCGCCATATCCACGCCCGCGAGCTTGAGCAGGCTGATCGGATCGGCGCTCGAGCCGGAGGAGAGGAAGCGCTTGTAGTCCGCCACGGCGCTCTCGCCCTCGTTCAGGATGCGCTGGGCGATGGCGACGGCGGCGGAGAAGCCCGTCGCGTACTGGAAGACGTAGTAGTTGAGATAGAAGTGTGGGATGCGCGCCCACTCGAGGCTGATCTCCGCATCGCGCGCCATCTCGGGGCCGAAGTAGAGGGCGTTGAGCTCGCCGTATTTCTCCTTCAGCAGCTCCGCGGTGAGGGTCTGGCCGCTCTCGGCGCTCTGCCCCATCCAGCGCTCGAACTCCGCAAACATGGTCTGGCGGAAGAGCGTACCCTTGAACTTGTCAAGGAAATGGTTGATGAGATACGCGCGCTGCGTTTTGTCCTCCGTCTTTGCGAGCAGGCGGCGCATCAGCAGCACCTCGTTCACGGTCGAGGCGACCTCGGCGACGAAGATCACATAGTCGCTCGTACAGACGGGCTGCGCCTTCGCGCTGTGATAGCTGTGCAGGGCGTGACCCATCTCATGGGCGAGGGTGAAGACGCTGTCGAGCGTGTCCTTGTGGTTTAAAAGCACATAGGGGCGCGGACGGGCAAAGCCCGTGCAGTAGGCGCCGCTGCGCTTGCCGGTGTTCTCATACACGTCGATCCAGCGGTTCGCAAAGCCCTCGCGGAGGATCGCCGTATAGTCCTCACCGAGCACGGAGAGCGCGTCGAGCACGATGCGCTTGGCCTCCTCAAACGGGAAGCTGCCCGCCGCCTCGGGGACGATGGGCGCGTAGACATCGTACATGTGTACTTCCTCCACGCCGAGCAGCTTCTTTCTCAGCGCGACATAGCGGTACATCTTGTCAAGGTTTTGGTGCACCGCCTCGATCAGCCCGTGATAGACGGCCTCGGGCACCTCGGTCGCGTCGAGCGCGGCGGCAAGCGTGCTCTCGTAGCCGCGCGCGCTCGCGTAGAAGCGCAGGCTCTTGAACTGCCCGTCGAGCGCGGCGGCGAAGGTGTTGGCAAACTCCCCGATCCGCCCGTAGAGGGTCTTGAACGCGCTCTCGCGCAGCGCGCGATCCTTGCTCTCCATCAGCGGGACATAGCTCCCGCTCGTGAGAGGGTGCTTTCTCCCTTCGCTGTCCACCGCGTCGGGGAAACGCAGATCCGCGTCGGCGAGGGTGCTGCGGACGTTCTGCGCCGTGCGTGAGAGCTCCCCCGCCGCGGCGAGCAGCTTCTCCTCCGCCGGAGAGAGGATGTGCGCGGCGCGGCGGCGGATCTGGTAGAGGCTGCGCTCATAGGTCTCCAGCTCCGGCTGCGCGACATAGAAGAGGTTCAGCCGATCCTCGTCGATCGCCATGATCTCGGGCGAGGCGAAGGCCGCCGCCGCGGACACCGACACGATCAGCCCCATCGCCTTGCCGCTCAGATCCTGATAGAAGCTGTTCGCCGTGTCCTGGTCGTGCCGACAGTGGGCGTAGCCCATCAGCGCGCTGAGACGCAGCGTCGTCTCGTCCTCCCGGCGCAGCCAGGTGAGCAGCGTCTCCGCGTCGTCGCCGAGGTGCCCCTTGAACGCCGCGATCTCCTCCGGCAGCGCCTTGAGCGCCTCATACTCGCGCAGCCACGCCTCGTCGCTCTCGAAGAGTTCCGAGAGGTTCCAGGTATGCTCCTCGGGCACAAGCTCGCGCTTTTCGTAGAATGTTGCCATCTTTTTCCTCCAATATGATAATATAGTAGCAGTATACCACAGTCTTTCCGATTTGAGAAGCACTGTTTCACCGCAAAGGCGCGCATTCCGCTTGCTTTTCCGGCGTGCGGCGGGTATAATATGGTGAAATGCTCATAGAGTTATCTGCAAACCATTCTCCGGGAGGAACATCATGGCCGGTAAAAAAGGACAAAACTATCTGCACGGCGCGGCGATTCTGACGCTCGGTGTCGTCGCAATGAAGATCCTCGGCTTCTTCTATAAGGTGCCGCTGGGCAATCTTCTCGGCGACGAGGGCTATTCCATGTTCATCGGCGCCTACAGCATTTACGCCATCTTCTTCACGCTCGCGACCTCCGGGCTCCCCGTCGCGCTCTCGCGCCTTGTCGCCGAGGCCGACGCCAAGGGGCGCGTCAGGCAGGAGGAGAAGATCTTCCGCGTCGCGCTGGTGAGCTTCACGCTCCTCGGGCTGCTCTTCGCCTCGATCCTCTTTTTCTTCCCGCACTGGCTCGCCGCCGTCTATCTCGAAAACCCCGACGCGGGGCCGAGTGTGCGCGCCATGGCGCCCGCGATCTTGCTGGTGTGTATGGTCTCCGCCTACCGGGGCTACTGCCAGGGCAACGGCAACATGATCCCCACCACCGTGGACGAGGTGCTGGAGGTGCTCTTCAAGGTGCTCTCCGGGCTTGCCATCGCCGCGCTGATCCTCCGTCCCCAGCCGGGACAGCCGCGCAATCTCCCGCTCGGCTCCGCCGGGGCGATCCTCGGCGTCTCCATCGGCTCGCTCGTCTCCCTGCTCTACATGGTCTTCTACAAGCGCCGCCACTATGACACTCTCGCCGCGCCCTACACCGCCGGCGTCCGCCGCGTCCACAGCCCCGCCGAGGAGGAGCGCGTCGATCCCGCGCTCAAGATCGTGAAGGATATCTTCTCCATCGGCGTGCCCATCGCCTTCGGCGCGTGCATCCTCGCGATCCTCAACAGCGTCGATTCCAAGCTCTGCATGAACCGCCTGCAAACCGCCGTCCACCTCAGCTATCACGATGCGAAGGTGCTCTACGGTGTCTACGGCAAGGCGCAGACGCTCTTCAACCTCCCCGCCGCCTTCATCACGCCCCTGACCATCTCCATCGTCCCGGCCATCTCCGGCGCAATCGCCAAGCGCGATTCCCGCACCGCCGCCTCCGTCTCCGAGGACTCCATGCGCATCGCCGCAGTGTTCGCGATCCCGATGGGCGTCGGCCTCGCGGTGCTGGCAGAGCCGATCATGCACACGCTCTATCGGGGCAGCCACCCCGCCGGAACCGGGCTTTTGCAGATCATGGGCGCGGCCTCGTTCTTCGTCTGCATCGTGCTGATGGAAAACGCCATTTTGCAGGCCTCCGGTAAGGAGAAGCTCACCATGGTGACGCTCATCACCGGCGGGTGCATCAAAATCGCCATCAACTGGTTCCTCGTCGCCCAGCCGCAGATCCACATCTACGGCGCGCCGATCGGGACGCTCGTGAGCTATCTCGTCATGGCGGTCATGGACTATATCTTCATGGCGCGCACACTCGCCAACCGCCCCGGCCTCACGCGGATCTTCGCCAAGCCCCTGCTGTGCTCGGCAGTCATGGGCGCGATGGCCTGGGCGAGCTTCGGGCTGCTCAGCCGCGCCCTGCCCCACGGCGCCTTCGGGACGCTCGTCGCGTTGGGGCTCTCGATCGTGCTCTCCGTCGCGGTCTATCTCGTGCTCACGATCCTCACGCGCAGCATCTCCCGCGAGGACATGGCGCTGATCCCCGGCGGGGAGAAAATCGCAAGGCTGCTGCATATGCGCTGAAATTGCCGAAAAGGGCTTGATTTGGTCGCTGCGCTGTGGTATAGTATGCGACGCTGTGTTTTTTGCCCCCGATCTGGGCAGACTGCATAACAGAAACCGTATGGATCATTCAACAGGAGGAATACACATGAACAAAACTGAACTGATCGCCGCTGTCGCGGAGAAATCCGGTCTGACCCGCAAGGACAGTGAGCTGGCTGTTAACGCCGTCTTCGATGCCATCACCGCTTCCCTCGCTGCCGGTGACAAGGTCTCCCTGGTCGGCTTTGGTGCTTTCGAGGTCAAGGAGCGCGCCGCGCGCGTCGGCCGCAACCCCCAGACCAAGGAAGAGATGACCATTCCCGCTTCCCGCGTCGCCTCCTTCAAGGTCGGCAAGGCCCTCAAGGACGCTGTCGCCATCAAGTAAAAGCTCAAAAAGCAGCGCGGCCGAACAGTCGCGCTGCTGCTTATTTTGGAAGGAGCCTTCTATGCGTCTGGACAAATATCTCAAGGTCTCCCGGCTGATCAAGCGCCGCACCGTCGCCAACGACGCCTGCGACGGCGCGCGCGTCTCGGTCAACGGCCGCCCGGTCAAGGCCAGCTATCAGGTGAAGCTCGGCGATGTGATCGAGATCGCCTTCGGTCAGCACACGCTGCGCGTCGAGGTCACGGCGATCAACGAAACCGCCAACAAGGCCGACGCCCCCGCCATGTACAGGGAATTATAGTAAACGCGAAAAGAATTTGCGTTTACTATAATCAGATCAAAGCCGTTATAATACAAACGCCGCCCTGACGGGCGGCGTTTTGTGTATTTAGGGATCAGATGACGAGCTTTCTCACGCTCTCCGGGACGTTCTCGGGTTCGGCGGAGACGCTGACTACGAAGCTGATGTGCTCCTGGTTTGAAAACTTCTCCAGCCAGGCCATAAACTGCTCGAGCGCCTCGGGGGACTTGTCGTTGACCAGCTTATAGAAATTGTCGATGAAGAAGTGCGTGATATCATAGTTGCCGGCGTGGACACCGCAAATGAGCCCCTTGAGGAACTCATAGCTGCCGATGTCATAATCCCCCGCGTCGATCAGGCGCGCCTGATAGGGAATGTCGTAGGTCAGCTTGCGCTCCTTCTCGATGACGACGACATCACCGGTCTCCTCCGCGACGGCGGCGCGCACCATGTCCACAAGGCGTTTGGTTTTGCCGGAGCCCTTGAGCCCCATGATCAGATTCAGCATAGTAAATACGCTCCTTTTCAGTTTTCCTGATTGTTGGGTCTAGTTTACCATGTTTGTCCGCCGGACGCAAGAGCGGAGTTGTAAATTATTCATGGACAAGCGCTGCTGCGTCCGGTTACAGCAGAAAAATGCTGTCGTCGTTCTCGATCCAGTCGCTGACGGGGATCGTGCGGTACTCCGTCTCGTTCACGCGGATGACGATTTTGTCGATCCCGGCGTTGATGATCTGCCGCTTGCACATGGAGCAGCTCATCGCGTCGGAGAGCAGGGCGTTTGTCTTCGCGTCGCGCCCGACGAGGTAGATCGTCGCGCCGATCATGTCACGCCGGGGAGCGGAGATGATGGCGTTGGCCTCGGCGTGGACGCTGCGGCAGAGCTCATAGCGCTCGCCGGAGGGGATGTGCAGATTCTCGCGCGTGCAGAAGCCGAGGTCGGAGCAGTTGCGCCGTCCGCGCGGCGCGCCGTTGTAGCCGGTGGAGATGATCTCGTCGTTGCGCACGATGATCGCCCCGTATTTGCGTCTGAGGCAGGTCGAGCGCTCAAGCACGGAGTCGGCGATATCGAGATAGTAGTTCTGCTTGCTGGTGCGACTGTCCATGTTCCATTCCCCCTGCGGTTTTTCTCCATCATACTCCCCGCGCCCGCGCGCGTCAAGCGCGATTTCTTTTCAACTATTCAGTCCCGGAACGGGACTGAATAGTTGAAAAGAAACTATGGCAATTTGAAGTATCCTGTGATAGAATGGTGTTATGAGAAGAAATTACCAAAAAGAACTGGACGCACTCATCGCCGCCCAGGGGGATACACGGCCGCGCGTGCTGCTGCATAGCTGCTGCGGCCCCTGCTCGAGCGCCGTGCTCGAATATCTGACGCAGCACTTCGCCGTGACGCTGCTGTGGTACAACCCCAACCTCTACCCGGAGGCGGAATTTGAACGCCGCCTTGCCACGCAGAGGGAGCTGATCGAGAAGATGGGGCTTTCCGACAAGGTCGCCGTCCTCGCCGAGAGCTGGCAGAGCGAGGCGTACTATGCTGCCGCAGCCGGTCTCGAGGACGAGCCGGAGGGCGGCCGCCGCTGCACGGAGTGCTTCCGCCTCCGCCTGGAGGAGACGGCGCGCGTCGCAAAGGCGCGCGGCTTTGACTACTTCTGCACCACACTCTCGCTCTCGCGCTACAAGGACGCCGTGCGCATCAACGCCCTTGGGGAGGAGATCGCCGCGCGCGTCGGTGTGCCCTGGTTGCCCTCGGATTTCAAGAAGCAGGGACGCGAGCAGCGCTCGACCCAGCTTTCGCGGCAGTACGAGCTCTATCAGCAGCGCTACTGCGGCTGTGAGTACTCCCTGCGCTCGCGGGAGGAGTATGATCGGACAGAGAAAGAGCATTTCTTCATGGATAAAACAAACTCGAAAGAGTGAAAGGAGCATTCACCATGCGCGTCAAGAAAGCGATCATCCCCGCGGCGGGTCTCGGCACCCGTCTGCTGCCCAACACCAAGAGCATCCCCAAGGAGATGCTGCCCCTCGTGGACAAGCCGGTCATCCAGTACATCGTGGAGGAGGCCGTCGCCGCCGGTGTCGAGCAAATCCTGATCATCACCAACCGCGGCAAGAACCCCATTGAGGATTACTTCGATTACGCCCCCGACCTGGAGGAGCGCCTGCTCGCCGACGGGAAGGAAAAGGAGGCCGAAACCGTGCGCAAGGTCGCGGATATGGCCGATGTGTTCTTCCTGCGCCAGAAGGAGACCAAGGGGCTCGGTCACGCGATCTGGCGCGCGCGCAGCTTCGTGGGCGACGAGCCCTTCGGCGTGCTGCTGGGCGATGATATCATGCTCGCACAAAAGCCCGTGCTCAAGCAGCTTGTCGAGGCCGCCGAGGCCAATGAGTGCAGCGCCATCGCCGTGCGGCAGGTGCCGGACGAGCTGATCGTGAAGTACTCCTCCGTCAAGCTCGAGGAGCAGCTCGGGGAGCGCGTTTTCCGCATCAGCGACATGAACGAGAAGCCGACGCTCGCCGAAAAGCTCTCGCAGTACGCGATCCTCGGCCGCTATGTGCTCACCCCCGGCATCTTCGACATTCTCGAGCACACCGCCCCCGGGCGCAACAACGAGATCCAGCTCACCGACGGTATGCGGGAGCTGGTGCATTGCGAGAAGATGTGCGCGGTGGACTTTGAGGGCAAGCGCTACGACACCGGCAACCTCAAGGGCTACCTTGAGAGCATCATCGACTTCGCGCTGGCAAACGACGAGGCCGGCGCCTGGCTCAGGCAGTTCATCATCGACAAGGCGCGCTCGTTTGAAAATGCGTAACATCCCCGCTGCGCGTCGCGCCTATTATGCGCTGCTGCTCGCGCTCTTCGCCTTTTTCCTCTACCTCACCGCGCAGATCCCCTATATGCACGACGACTGGGATTGGGGGCTGCCCATCGGCATCGAGCAGCTTCGCACCGCGAGCATCAACAGCCGCTATGTCGGCAACGCCTGCGTCGTGGCGCTGACGCGCTCGGGAGTGCTCAAGACGCTCGTGATGGCGCTCTCCTTCACGCTGCTGCCGGCGATGGAGCTGCGCCTCGTCTCCCGCCTCGGGGAGAAGGATACGCGCAAGCTGCCGCTGCTGCTCTTTGGCGCGCTGTTGCTGGTGCTGATGCCCGCCTCGATCTGGCGGCAGAGCTGCGGCTGGGTGGCGGGCTTTTGCAACTTCGTGCTCTCCGCGCTGCTGCTGCTCGGCTGTCACCGGCTGCTCTTTCGCCCACTCTCCGCGCCGCGCCCCGGTTCGTGGGCGCTCGCGGGCGTGCTGCTCTACGGCGTGGCGATGCAGCTTTTTCTGGAAAACGTCGCGCTCTACTCCGTCGGGGTGTCGCTGGGGCTTGGGCTGCTGCGGCGTGTGAGGGAGAAGCGCTTCGATCCCGTGCTGTTCGCGCTGCTGCTCGGAAACCTCCTCGGCCTCGCTCTGCTCTTCAGCAGCGGGATATACACCGTCCTCTTCCGGGACGGACAGGCCATGGGAGCCACGCGCGAGCTGGTGCCGAACGACCACGTCGGGCTGCTGCCCTGGCTGCTGCGCTGCCTGCTCTACTATATTAAATACTTCCCCCCGCTCTGGGGGCGCAATACGCTTTTGAGCTGCGCGGTGCTCGTGCTGCTCGCCCTCTCCGCCGGAAAGAAGCAGCGCCTCCCCCTCGCCCTCGTCAACCTCGCCTTCGCGCTGTATTTTCTCGCGACCGCCGTCTTTGGCGATTTCGCGCTCTCCACGGAAAAACGCAGCCTGTACCTCGCTATCGCGCTCAACTTTCTGTATTTCTGCACCGTCTGTCTCGAGTGTCTGCTGATCTTCCGGAATCGGCGCCGCCTCTGCGCGCGGCTGCTGTTCTACTGGCTCTCCGGGCCGCTGGTGCTGCTGCCGCTGGCCATCACGACGATGGAGGGCGGACGGCTGTTCTTCACGCCCTATGTGCTGCAATCGGTCTTCATGCTGCTGCTCTTCTCCGAATTTCTGAGCGCCCACCCGTTCCCCAGGGAACGGACACTGTCCCTTGTGCTCTGCGCGCTGCTGTGCGGTGCCTGCCTGCGTCTGGGACTGGCCTACGGGGAGATCGGCTCCGCCTACCGCTCTCGTCTCGCCCTGCTGCAAGCCGAGAGCGGTGAGATCGTGCTGCCCCAGCTTCCGCATCAGGAGCTGCTGTGGTTTCCCGATCCTGAGACGCAGACGCGCGTGGGCTACTTCCGCGCCTTCTACGGCGTGAGCGACGCGCCGACGCTGCGCTTCGAGAGCGGCGCGCCGTTTCTGCCTTGGTAAGGCATTGACAAAGCGTTTTTCACGCGGTATACTGATCGCGCAATTGCAAAAGGGGCGCTGGGTCTTCCCGGCTGAGACGGAGTAATCGAGCTCTGAAACCCTGGAACCTGATCCGGGTAATGCCGGCGTAGGAAACCGAGTGGAAGCACCGCGGGTTTTCCTGCGGTGCTTTCTCCTTTTCCCACGAAACAAGAAAGGGAGGAACACCATGAAAACCAACACCAGAAAACTCACCGAAACCGCCATCATGCTCGCGCTTGGCACCGTACTGAGCATGATCAAGATCGACATGCCCATGGGCGGCGGCATGACGATTTGCAGTATGCTGCCGCTTGTCGTCATCAGCTACCGCTACGGCTGGAAATGGGGCGGCTTCTCCGCGTTTGTCTACAGCGTCATTCAGATGCTGCTCGGCCTCGACAACGTGCGCTATGCCAGCAGTGCCGTGATGGCCGCCGGGATCATCCTCTTTGACTACATCGTGGCCTATACGGTCATCGGCCTTGCCTCGCTCTTCGGCGGCAAGCCCACCAACTCGCTCAAGGCCGTGGTCATCGGCATTACGGTGAGCTTCTTCCTGCGCTTTGTCTGCCACTTCATCACCGGGATGTGGATTTGGGACGCGCTGTGGCCGAATGAGCTCGGCATGACCTCCGCCGTCTACTCCGCGGCCTACAACGGCTGGTACATGGCGGGCGAGCTGGTGCTGACGATCGCAGTCACCCTGGGTCTCTACGCCCCGCTCAAGAAGTACATCCACGGCGAGGATCTGAGAAAGTAAAAAAAGATTGACAAAACCCCGCTCCATAGGCTATAATATCCACTCGACAGCGCTAGTTGTCGAGTGGCTTTTTGTCAACTACTTCTCCCCCGCTTCGGCGGAGGGGATGTTGAGTATCACTGTTCGAAAGGAGTGCAAGAACATGCTGCGTACCTATCAGCCCAAGAAGCGTCAGCGCAAGAAAGAGCACGGCTTCCGCAAGAGAATGGCGACCGCCAACGGCCGCAAGGTCCTCTCCCGCCGCAGAGCGAAGGGCAGAGCCAAGCTCAGCTACTGATCCACCCCTGTGAGCAGGTCGAAAACACAAAACACTATATGAATCAGGGGCGGAGCAATCCGCCCTTTCGGTGTATGGAGAGAATTGAGCCGTGAAAGTGCGTGGTACCCTAAAAAAGAACAGCGACTTTCGGCGGCTCTACGCCAAGGGCAAAAGCGCCGTGAACCCCTATCTGGTGCTCTACATCCGGCCGAACCGGCTCGGTGAGAACCGCCTGGGCTACACGGTGTCGGCCAAGCTCGGCCACGCCGTCGTGCGCAATCGCGTGCGGCGCCGTCTGCGCGAGATCGTGCGGCTCAATCAGAGCGGCGTTCGTCAGGGCTATGATATGGTGCTCGTCGCCCGTTCCCGGGCGGTCAACGCGCCCTATCGCAAGCTCGAGAGCGCCTATCTGCGCGCCTGTACAGAGCTGGGGCTGACGCTATGAAGCGGCTCCTGCTGGCTCTGATCCGCTTTTACCGGCGGCATATCTCCCCCCACCGCGCCCCCTGCTGTCGTTTTCGTCCCACCTGCTCGGAGTATGCGATGCAGGCCATTGAAAAGTACGGCGCCCTCAAGGGCGGCTGGCTGGCTCTGCGCCGCATCGGCTGCTGCCATCCCTTTTATCACGGGAAGCGCGGCATCTACGACCCGGTGCCCTGAGGCACCGTCCCATCACCCAAATAAGGAGAATGCGAATGTCATTCGGGGAAATCATTACCTGGCCCTTCGCCAAGCTGTTTGTCTGGCTCTACGGTCTCACCGGCAGCTATGGCTGGGCGCTGATCCTGTTCGCGCTGGTCGTGAACCTGGTTCTCGCCCCGTTTATGGCCAAAAGCAAAAAGAGCATGATGCGCCAGACGAGCCTGCAGCCGCAGATCAACGAGCTGCAGCGCCGCCATGAGGGCAATCCCCAGAAGCTCAACGAGGAGATGCAGAAGCTCTACCGCGAGGAGGGGGTCAACCCCATGTCCGGCTGCCTCTGGTCCCTCATCCCCTTCCCGATCCTGATCGCCCTGTACAGCGTCATCCGTCAGCCCCTCACGCGCATGATGTTCGTGAGCAAGGACTTTGTCACGCTGCTGCAGGACTTTCTCGTGGAGCAGGGGCTCTACACCGTCTCCTCCGGGCGCGCGAGCGCCTACGCTGAGATCGAGCTGACCAAGATCGTACACGACAACTGGGAGCTGGTGCAGACGGGGCTCGCTGACAAGCTCGACCCCAACCTGCTGAACGTCGATTTCAGCTTCCTCGGTCTCAATCTGGGCGATCAGCCCCAGTGGGACTTCTTTATGCGCGGACAGTGGACCTGGGCGGCCATCGGGCTGTTCCTGATCCCCTTCATCTCCGCCGGTCTCTCCTGGCTCTCGATGCACATCAGCACCAAGATGAATCCGCAGCCTGCCGGGCCGAACTCTGATCAGGCGCAGGCCTCGATGAAGAGCATGAACATGATCATGCCCCTGACCTCGATCTGGATCTGCTTTGTCATGCCGGGCGCTATGGGCATCTACTGGATCGCCAACTCTGTCTTCGGCATGGCGCGCGACGTGGTGCTCACGAAGATCTACCGCAAGCAGCTCGATATCGAGGAGGCGGAGCGCGCCGCACGGCGCAGCGCCCGCGAGGCGGAGCTGGAGGCGAAGCGTCTCGAGACCGAGCGCCTCAAGGCCGAGGGCAAGACTGAGGTCAACGCCAACACCAGCAAGAAGAAGCTCCAGGCCAGCGAGAAGCAGAAGCAGGAGGAGCGCAAGGCCGCCCTGGAGCGTGCCGACCGCGCCGCCCGCCGCGAGCGTCTGGGCATCAAGGAGCAGGAGAAGCCCGCCTCCCAGGTCGGCAACCGCCGCTATGCGCGCGGCCGCGCCTATGTGCCCGATCGCTTTACCAACCCCGACGCCGCCGCTGAGGCGACCGCAGCCGCCGCGCTTGAATCCGAGGGCGCCGCTTCGATCGACGAGAGCGTTGCGGAGGAGAGCGCCGTGAACACGGAAGTCACCCAAGTCATGGAAAATACACAGGAGTAATCGCATATGATGAAATCTTTGGAAAAATCCGCCCGCACGGTGGACGAGGCGCTGCGCGCCGCTCTCGCCGAGCTGGGTCTGGATGTGGACGATATCTCCTATACCTATGAGATCGTCACGCGCCCGAGGTCCGGCTTTCTCGGCATCGGCGCGGTTCCCGCGGTTGTCCGCGTGAGCTATGAGACCCCGGACGCCCCCGAGAAGAAGCCTGAGCCGAAGCCCGAAAAGAAGGCGGAACCCAAGCCCGAGAAAAAGCCCGAGCCGAAGCCCGAGAAGAAGGTCGAGCCGAAGTCTGAAAAGAAGGCCGAGCCCAAGCCCGAGAAGAAGGTGGAGCCGAAGCCCGAGAAGAAGGCCGAACCCAAGAGCGCGAAGAAGCAGGAAAAGAAGCCTGAGCCAAAGCCCGAGAAGAAGGCCGAGCCTGTTGCGGCCACGCCCGTCCAGCCCGGCGATGAGGAGGCCACCCGCGCCTTCCTGAGCGGTCTGCTCGAGCGCATGGGCGTCACGGCGGAGATCGAGGTCAGCCCCCGTGAAAACGGCGGTCTGAACGTCAATCTCACCGGCAGCGGTCTGGGGGCGATCATCGGCCGCCGCGGTGAGACGCTCGACGCCATCCAGCACCTGACGAACTACGTCGTCAACCACGGCAGCGACAAGCACCTGCACATCAGTGTGGATGCGGAGAATTACCGCAGCAAACGTGAGGAAGCGCTCGTTCACCTGGCGGAGAAGATGGCGGAGAAGGCCATCAAGTACAAGCGCCCCATGGCGCTTGAGCCGATGAACTCCTATGAGCGGCACGTCATCCACACGGCGCTGCAAAACTACGAGGGCGTCACGACCAGCTCCACCGGCACCGAGCCCAACCGCCGCGTTGTCGTCTCCTATGTCCGCCCCGAGACGCCGCCGAGCGCCAACAAGCCCCAGTCCCGCGAGTGGGCCTGAGGGAAAGTCGTTTCGCACATCGTCATTGCGAGGAGGCGAAGCCGACGCGGCAATCCGTTCCCCTCACAGGTGAGCGTTCGGATTCTGTGTTGTTACCTGCCTCCGGCGGGCGGATCCACGACCAGTTTGCGAACTGGTCTCGCAATGACAGGGGACTTGCCTCCCCACCCCTTAAAAATCTATAACCAAATTCAAACACAAGGAGATTTGTTATGATTTTTGAAAAAGTCAGAGACACGCTGGCCAGCCAGTTTGAGCTCGATCCCGAGACCATCACGATGGACACCAACCTTCTCGACGACCTGGGCGCCGATTCTCTCGACGTGGTCGAGCTGATCACCGACCTGGAGAACGAGTTTGGTGTGCGCATCTCCGACGAAGCCGCCGCTGAGCTCTACACCGTCGGCCGCATCGTCGAATATCTCGACAACATCCAGTAACAGGCAATCCGCTCCTTCCTTTTTTCGGGAAGGAGCGGATTTTTTCTTGTCAAGAAAAAAAAGCCGTGCTATACTGTGCGCATTGGAAGGGCGATTCCGGATTATTCGGGATCGGAGGCAATGTGTGGACCTGAGAAGGAGGAAAAATATGCTTACAAACGAGTATCTCAAGCGCGTCTATGCCGAGGTTGAGAAGCGCGACGCCCATGAGCCGGAATTCCTGCAGGCGGTGCGCGAGGTGTTTGAATCCCTCGAACTCGTCGTGGACAAGCACCCCGAGTGGGAGGCCAACGCCCTGCTCGAGCGCTTTGTCGAGCCTGAGCGCGTGATCGAATTCCGCGTCCCCTGGGTGGACGACGAGGGCAAGGTGCGCGTCAACCGCGGCTATCGTGTGCAGTATAACAGCGCCATCGGCCCCTACAAGGGCGGTCTGCGCTTCCACCCGAGCGTGAACCTGTCGATCATGAAGTTCCTGGGCTTCGAGCAGATCCTCAAGAACTCCCTCACCACCCTGCCCATGGGCGGCGGCAAGGGCGGCTCCGACTTCGACCCCAAGGGTAAGAGTGAGGGCGAGATCATGCGCTTCTGCCAGAGCTTTATGACAGAGCTTCAGAAGTACATCGGTCCCGATACAGACGTTCCTGCAGGCGATATCGGTGTCGGCGCT
>JAZQCO010000126.1:0-11051 GCA_045546335.1 Candidatus Limivicinus sp.
TATTTCGACAACTATACCAACGACTGATATAAGGAGCACCCCGCCGTGAGGCGGGGTGCTTCGGTTTATTCTTTATATTCAAACATCAGATCGTACATACTGACCGTGTCGCCGTCCTTGACGCCCATGGCCTCCATGCGCTTGAACACACCGGCCTCGCGCAGGATGCGGTCGAAATACATCCGGCTCTCATAGTCGGAAAAGTTGACCGTCGCCACAAGGCGCTGTAACCAGGGACCCTCGACGAGCCACATATCGTCGAAGTTCTCGATCGTGAGCTCCTCCGAGGTGTCCACCACCGGCTCGGGCGGGACATAGTCCGCCTCAAAGTGACGCACGGGCGGAAGCGTTGCAAGCAGACGAGCAGCCTCACCGACCAGCTCCCGTGTCCCCTCATGGGTCACGGCGCTCAGCTCAAAGAAGCGGTAGCCCTGCGCTTCGACGTGCTCGCGCAGGCGCTCGAGCTTCTCCTGATCGTCTCCAAGCAGATCGCACTTGTTCGCTGCAACGAGCTGCGGACGTTCCGCCAGCTCCGGGCTGTACTCGCGCAGCTCCGCGTTGATCGCCTCGAAATCCTCAACCGGGTCACGCCCCTCACTGCCGGACACGTCCACCAGATGGATCAGCAGACGGCAGCGGTCAATATGGCGCAGGAAGTCGTGCCCAAGCCCTGCACCCTCCGACGCGCCCTCGATGATGCCGGGGATATCCGCCATGACGAAGGAGACGCCCTCGTCCACATACACAACACCGAGGTTCGGGAAAAGCGTGGTGAAGTGGTAGTTTGCGATCTTCGGATGCGCCTTGCTCACGACGGACAGCAGTGTGGATTTCCCAACGTTCGGGAAGCCCACAAGCCCCACATCCGCCAGCAGCTTGAGCTCGAGCGTGATATCATGGCTCTCGCCGGGCAAACCGGGCTTGGCAAAGCGGGGCACCTGCCTTGTCGGGGTGGCGAAGTGCATATTGCCCCAGCCGCCGCGCCCGCCCTTGGCCGCGACCCAGTCCGCACCGTCGGACATATCGTGAATAATGCCGTTGGTCTCCGTGTCGCGCACGAGCGTGCCGCGCGGTACCTTGATGATCAGCGTCTCGCCATCCTTGCCGTAGCAGCGCTTTCCCATGCCGTTCTGACCGTTCCCGGCCACATATTTGCGCTTATAGCGAAAGTCCATAAGCGTGGACATATTGTCGTCCACACGAAAGACGATATCTCCGCCGCGCCCGCCGTCACCCCCGTCGGGGCCGCCGGCAGCGACGTACTTCTCGCGGTGAAAGGCGACCGCCCCATCCCCGCCCTTTCCGGCGTGGATGGAGATGCGCGCCTTGTCCACAAAGGCCTGTGCCATACTTGCCTCCTTTGTTATCGTGAAAAAAAGGCCGGACAATCTTGTCCGGCCTTTCGAGCTTTGCCTTACTGAGCGATCTCTTCGTACACAGAGACCTGCTTGCGCTCCTTGCCCTTACGCTCAAACTTCACGGTGCCGTCCACGAGGGCGAACAGCGTGTCATCCTTGCCCTTACCAACATTGGTGCCCGGGTGGATTTTCGTTCCGCGCTGTCTGACAAGGATGTTGCCGGCCAGAACGAACTGACCGTCGGCTCTCTTGGCGCCAAGACGCTTAGACTCGGAGTCGCGGCCGTTCTTGGTAGAACCCATACCTTTCTTATGTGCCATTTAGCTTACACCTCACTTAGTCAAAATCAGTTGCGGAACAGCATCAAGCGTTGATCGCTTCGATCTGAACCTTGGTATACGGCTGACGGTGGCCCTGGGTACGACGATAGCCCTTTTTCGGCTTCATCTTGTAGACGCGCACCTTCGCAGCCTTGCCGTTCTTCACCACGTTTGCGGTGACGAAAGCGCCTTCGAGCGCGGGGGCACCGAACTTGGCGTCCTCCCCGTCAACGACGGCGAGCACACGGTCGAACTTCACAGTCTCGCCTGCGGCGACATCGAGCTTCTCAACGAAGATCACATCACCCTCCGCAACGCGGTACTGCTTGCCGCCCGTAACGATAACAGCATGCTTCATGATTTTTCCTCCCTCTTCACAGGACTCGCTCTGGAGGTGGAGCGCAGCTCACTTAAACCCCTTCGACGCGGCTTGAGTAGTATACCATGGACATACTGCAATGTCAACAGTTTTTTCTTGTTATATTGCGCTGTCTTACCAGAACAGCTCGCTCTCATCGAGCAGGATCAAATGTCCGTCCTCGCCGCTCTCGGTAAGCAGCTTGCGGCAGCTCATGCCCGCGGCATCCGTATAGCGAAGGAGGAGATTTGGCATCCCGTCAGGGATATCTGTGACAAGCTGTATTGCGGCATCGCTCAGCTCGCTGCCATACCAGAGCTGTCCCTCCTCCGTCACGCGATCCGTCAGCCGCACCTTCACAAGCTCCACCGCGTAGACCGTCCCGTCGGCGGCAAGGCAGAGCTCCCGTCCGACCTCGTCGGTCTGCACCTTATCGACAAAGTTCAGGCGGCCTTCCTCGCTGCCGTCCATCCGAGAAACCGTGAGGCTTCCGCTCTGCTCTCGCGGCGCAGGGAGCCACTTCTCGTCCAGATAGCCCTCGAGGCGGGAGTAGTGAATGTGAAATTCCGCGATCCCGGCGTTATAGGGGCCAAGCTCGTCGAGCTTGGAGAAGACTACCAGCCCCTCCTCGTCGAAGTACCAGGAGCCCTCGCGCAGAAGCCTCGAGAGCGTGCCGTAAAAGTCGCCGTGCATATACGAGACATAGACTTTCTCATACAGGGAGGGGTCAGTCTCGGTGAGGGATACCATGCAGTAAAGCACCCGGTCGAGAAACGCTTCCTGATCCGCACTCAGATCGGCAAGCGTCAGCCTCTCGCCGGTCTCAGCATCGAAGACACAGCCGGTCTGCCCGTAGGGGCTCTGCCGGCTCCCGCTGTACTCTGAATAGCTGAACACCATGCTCACAACGCGCGCATCCGCACGCGCCGTGCGCACGCGGCGCGACATAGAGTACTCCAGCGGCATGTCCGTCTGTCCGGTCTGGCGTACATAGGCGTAGTTGTCCTCCGCCATCTCCAGCATACCGCTCACACCGGGGAAGCCCTCTTCTCCCCCGCCGGAATAGAAGCTCTCGTCAAGGGCGGCTAGCTGTTCGGCAATCGCCGCCGTCGCCTGCGCACGTCCCGTGATCGTCACAAAAGGCGTGTCGTAGGAGAATACCAGGATGCGTACAGTGCCGTTCTCCGGATCATAGAAGTCCTCGCTCGTGCTGCGGTAGTTCACAAACACCTGCCCCTCGCGCCCCAGCGGCTCCTGCACGCTGGGGACACTCACGGTCGGGACGGGTTCTGGTGTCGCCGTCGGAACCGGTGTGACAAGCGGCGGCACCGTTGGAGCCGGTGTGGCAAGTGGGTTTGCCGTCGGGATCGTCGTCATCCCCGATGCGGAGGACTCCGTCGCCTGCGGCAGGGGCGGGAGCTCCACGTCCTTGAGTCTTTCCAGTCTGCACCCGGCGCAGCTCAGCGCCAGCGCGATCAGCAGCAGACAGCACAGCAGTCTTTTCATATCTCCGTGGCCTCTTCTTCCGGTATTGTTCTCGCAAGGGCGGCGTTGGTATAGCGCGGATCGGCCGTCACCTCGCGGAGGATGCGGATTCCCGGCGGGAAGTCGATCTTCTGCCCCTCGTCCCCCAATTCAAGCTCGAGATACGCCTGGTGCTCCCAGAACGGGAACAGGTCGATCTCGAAGCTCTGAGTGCGATACGGCAGCACCCAGCGCTCCTTATGGATCGGATGGCGCGCGGGATCGGCGCGGTCAAGCAGCTTTTCGTACTCCGCCTTGGTGATCTCAACCTCGTTCTCGATGCGGCGCATGTCACTGAGCTTGATCTTGCAGGTGTGCGTATAGGTATAGACGCCGTCCAGTCCGCGCCGCCGCACACGCTCAGTCTGCCCCTCCGGGGCGGAGAGATAGGTCTGCGTGATCTCGGAGCGCTCTGCGCGCTGCTCGAGCCAGACCCGAGAGGGGCGTCGGATCAGAAATTTGCGTTCGATTTCAAAGTGCTCGCTCTGCATCTGTTTTTCCTTTCTCCGCATGGATTATGCACAGTATACCACAGCTACTCCGTCAAAACAAGTAACAATTTGTCATCTTTTGAAAAATATTTGAAATTTTTGCTGGGTCAAGCCATGAAAAGCCGCAAAGCTCCTGTGAAAACAGCCCCTTACAGCAGCTTGGGAGCGTATTTCCGCACGTCTCTGCCCCTTTACAAAACGCGGGAAAAAAGGTACAATTATCATATTCAAGCTACAAGGGAGAATCAAAATGCAGACTGTAACCATGAGTGAGCTGCTGAATGCTGACGAAGAGCGCATTCGGCGCACTCTGCGTGCCAACCGCCTGGGTGAGAAGGGGCGGGAAGCCTGTATCGCCGCGCTGAGTGAGGAGCTTTCGAGTTTGCTTTTGCACTATAACGCCGCCTGCGCCTCTGACCGCCGCCAGCAGGCCGCGGCGGACGCGGTGGCCGCCTCCGTGCGGGATATGCTGGCGCTGCTGCGCTGTGGCCGCGCCGAGGCGGGGAAAAAGACGCGCGTCATTCCGGGTTATGCCATCGCGCTGCTGCTGGGGGCGGTGCTGCTGTGCGCCGCCTCCGTCTTTCTCGCGCCCAAAACGCCGCTGGCAGGCTATATCTGCGTCGCCCTCTCCGTGCTCGCCGCGTTTGCGGCGGGGCGGCTGTGGTTCAAAGAGAGTGGAGGCGGAGTGGAGAGCGCCCTGGACGCGGACGCTGTCTGGCTGGCGCTGCAGCGCGGCGTGGAGACGATGGATCGCAAGCTCTCCGAGTTCTCCGCGCAGAGCGGAGAGCCGCACAATGCGGCCGCCACCGACGACACAGCGCTTGACCCGAAAACGATCGAGCTCTACGGCGCGCTGCTGGAGGCGCTGTATTCTGGAAACGGCGTTTTCGCGCTGCGTCAGCTCGCCCGTCTCCCCGAGTATCTCGAGGGACAGGGTGTGACGCTGCTGGCCTACAGTCCGGAGAATGAGAGCCTGTTCACCTGCTTCCCCAGCAGGCAGGCAAGCGCGACGCAGCGCCCCGCCCTGCTCGCGGGGGAGCGTCTGCTGCTGCCGGGCAAGGCCACAAAGCAGGAAAAATAAGGAGACAGAGAATGCAGTATTGGGGTTTTGATCTGGGGGACGGCGAGAGCACCGTCGCCCGCGTGGAGGGACACAGCGGCATTCCGGAGATCATCGAGATCGACGGGAAAAAGGTGGTCATCACCGCCTGGGCGGTGATGAAGAACGGAGAGGTACGCATCGGCGAGAACGCCGCGCGCTCGGCCTCCGCCGCCATCCGCAGCGCCGCGCGCTTCAAAAGCCGCTTTCTCGATCCCAAGCAGGACAGCAGCGGTCTGCTGCGCGACTTCTCGGCGAAGATTTTCGAGACGCTGCGAAAGAGCACCGCGCTCAAGGGCGGTGAGAAGAGCAACGCCTTTTACATCGGCTGCCCCGCCGGCTGGAACCGTGAGGCGCGCGCGGCCTATCAGGAAATCTTCGAGAATCTGGGTGTCCCCTCTCCGCGCGTGATCTCGGAATCCCGCGCCGTGCTGGTGGGGGCGATCCAGTCAAACTTTCTGCGCGATTATGTGGATTTGCAGACGAAATCCGTGCTGGTCGTGGATATCGGCTCCTCGACCACGGACTTTGCGTATATCAGCAAGGGCAAGGAGCGCGAGATCCGCACAGGCGGCGAAGTCGCGCTCGGCGGCGGCATCATGGACGAGCTGCTGCTGGAGGAGTGTGTCACCGCCTCACCCGACGCGAAGGCACTGCGCGCTGTCTTTGCCGAGAGTGAGAGCTGGTATGTGGACTGTGAGCTGCACGCGCGCGCCCTCAAGGAGCGCTATTTCTCCGAGGACGAGGAGCACTGGCAGCGGCATCCCTGCACGGAGTCCCTGCTTATCCGCTACGACAAGCCGCTGTTGCTCGATCTCTCACTCGATGCCGCGCGCGCCCGGCGGCTCACCGACCGCCCCTGCCGTCAGCTCGACGGTCTCTCCTTCCACGCCGCCTTCTGCAAGGCGCTGCGCGATGTGAGCGAGAGCGTGGAGGAGGAGCAGCCGCAGCTTCTGTTCCTGACCGGCGGCGTCTCGCGGATGCGCGCGGTCGCCGACTGGTGCCGCGAGGTGTTCCCGGAGGCGGTGATCTACACCGACAGCGAGCCGGAGTTCAGCGTCGCGCGCGGTCTCGCCTGGTGCGGCTGCGTGGACGACGAGCTGGAGCGCTTCCGCGCGGAGGTGGACGAGCTGCTGCGCTCGACGCTGGTGGAGGATATCGTCTCCGCCCACCTGCCCGCGCTCTATCAGGCACTGCTCGACCGGCTGCTCGATCCGATCCTCGACCGGGCGGTCAAGCCCGTGCTGGTCGAATGGCGCGAGGGGAAGATCGACACCATCGCCGAAATCGCCCCCGCCCTGCAGGAGCGGATCCGGGATTATCTCTATTCGATCGAGGCCAAGGAGCTGCTGCTCGAGCCGGTGCGCGACTGGCTTCAGGCGGTATCGACCGAGCTGAGCGGCCACACCTCCGCGATCTGCCGCCGCTATCACGTCCCCGACCAGGCGCTGGGGATCTCGACACACCTCTCTGCCAGCGATTTTCGTCAGGTACTCGAGTCGATCAAGGGGGAGGAGCTCTTTCCCGGCGAGGCACTGCTGGGTGCCGCCGTGTTTGTGGAATCCATCATCTCCGTGATCGTCGGGATGCTCTGCGGCGGCGCGGGTGTCGCGCTGCTGATCGAAGGGCCGCTCGGCATCCTGATCGGCATGATCACCTCCGCCGTCATGTTCACGGCGGCGCATCTACTGGGAAAAAAGGCGCTCAATCAGCGCATCGAAAACGCCTCTCTCCCGCTGCTGCTGCGGGAAATGGCCATCTCCAAGCCCCTGCCGAAGCTCGAGAAGGGCTCGCTCAGACTGCCAAATCCGCTCCGGAAGCTCGGCTTCGGCGCCGGAGAGACGGGCGAGGAGGATAAGCTCAGCCCTCACCTGCTGCCGCAGCTTGTCTGGGCGGAGAGCGACGCGGTCTCCGATCGCCGCATCCAGCGCATCCGCGCCCGCATCCGCTCGAGCTATGAGGAGCAGCTCAACAATCAGGACAGCGCCGAGCTCGCTGAATTGAATGCGAAGCTCTGCCGCGAGATCTCCGACCAGATCGAGAGCCGCTTGCAGACGCTGGCTGAACAGGTGGAAATCCCGCTGTAACGTAATTTGAAAAGCATTATACTATATGGAAGGAGCAAAACAGCGTGAAGTATCAGCATTTTAACGACGGATGGGTTTGCCGGCATTTAGGCGAGGACGAGCCGGGTCTCGCCGTCACCGTTCCGGACGACGCCATGCTGCGCGAGCCGAGAACGGCCACCTCCATGGGCGGGCTGAATGTGAGCTGGTTCGAGGGGCGGGATTATTCCTACACCAAGACCTTCACTCTCAGCCAGGAGCAGCTTGCGGGCAGCCTTGTTCTCGAGTTCGAGGGTGTCTACCGCAAGGCGGAGGTGTATCTCAACGGGCAGAAGGCCGCCTTCCGTCCCTACGGTTACACCAATTTCTATGTGGACTGCAAGGGCTTTGTCCACGCGGGAGAAAACACGGTCGAGGTGCGCGCCTTCAATGCCGATCAGCCCAATTCCCGCTGGTATTCCGGCGCGGGCATCTACCGCCCGGTGAAGCTCTGGGCGGGGCCGGTTCAGCACGTTGAACTCAACGGCGTGAAGCTCAAGACCCTCTCGCTCGATCCGCCGACCGTCGAGGTCAGCGTCAAGACCGCCGGGGAGGGTTCCGTGCGCGTCGAGCTGCTCGACGGTGAGCGCATCCTCGCCTCCGCCGAGGGGAGCGAGCGCCGCTTCACCCTCGCAGCCCCCGGCGCGCAGAGCTGGAGCGGCGCGCATCCGAAGCTCTACACCTGCCGCGTCGCCTTCGGTGACGACGAGGCGGTCACGACCTTCGGCTTCCGCACACTCACCTGGGGCAAGGACGGTCTGTGCGTCAACGGCAAGCGCGAGATCCTGCGCGGCGCCTGCATCCACCACGACAACGGCCTGCTCGGCGCCAAGTGCGACCCCGATGCGCTCGAGCGGCGCATCCGCATCCTCAAGGACAACGGCTACAACGCCCTGCGCTCGGCGCACAATCCCTGCTCCAAGACGGCGCTGGAGATCTGCGACAGGCTGGGTATGCTGGTGATGGACGAATACATCGACCACTGGTACATCCACAAGACCATGTACGACTATGTGGACTTTTTCTTCGACTGGTGGAAGCAGGACATGACCGACATGGTGGACAAGGACTATAACCACCCCTGCGTCGTTCTCTACTCCACGGGCAACGAGGTCGCCGAGACCGCGCAGCCCAAGGGCATCCAGCTCGCTAAGGACATGACCGCGCTGCTGCATGAGCTGGACGACACACGCCCCGTGACCTGCGGCGTGAACATTTTCTTCAATTTCCTCAACCACATCGGCTTCGGTCAGTACTCCGACGAGAAGGCTGCCAAGGAAGCCGAGCGTGCCGCCAAGGCCAAGGCCGCCGGAAAAAAGGCAAAAGAGAGCAGCACCGGCTCGAAGTTCTTCAACGACATGGCCGGGCTTCTCGGCGCGAACTTCATGAAGATCGGCGCGACGCTCCACGGCTCGGACGTGACGACGCGCGAATCCTTTGCCAACATGGATATTGCGGGTTACAACTACGGCGAGAAGCGCTACAAGAAGGATCTGAAGAACTACCCCGACCGCATCATTCTCGGCTCGGAGACCTTCTGCTTCGACGCCTACAAGTTCTGGGAGCTTGCGCGCGACAATCCGCGCCTGATCGGCGATTTCGTCTGGGCGGGTATCGACTATTTGGGCGAGGTCATGATCGGCTCCTGGGAGTACAGCGATTACGCGAAGAACTTCGACGCCGGGCTCGGCTGGATCAGCGCCGGTTCCGGGCGTATCGACCTGACCGGCAAGCCTCTGGGCGAGGCGCTCTATACCAAGGTCGCCTTCGAGCTGGACAAGGGACCTAAGATCGCCGTGCGCCCGATCTGCCACACGGGCAAGCACAGCCCCTCCTCCTGGAAGATGACCAACGCCATGCCCTCCTGGAGCTGGCGAGGCTTTGAGGGGAAGAAGGCCACGGTCGAGGTCTACGCCCGCGCCGAGAGCGTTGAGCTGCTGCTGAACGGCCGCAGCGTCGGCAAGAAAGCGCTCAAGAACGATTGCCTGGTGAAATTCCATGTTCCCTATGAAAACGGCGTGCTCGAGGCCGTGTCCTATGACGCCGCCGGGAAGGAGCTCGGCCGCGACAGGCTCGAGACCGCTGGCACAGCGACGCAGCTTCGTCTCGAGGCGGAGGAGGCGCGCGTCATGCCGGGGCATCTCGCCTTCCTGCGTGTCCGCTACACGGACTTAAACGGTGTCACCAAGCCCTGCGAGCGCGGGATGCTGAACGCCTCCGTGGAGGGCGGCACGCTCGAAGCCTTTGGCTCCGCCTGCCCCTTCTACGAGCAGAGCTATCTTGACGCGACGAGCGACACCTATTACGGTGAGGCGCTGCTGATCGTCCGCGCGGGCGAGAGCGGCGAGGTCAAGGTCAGCGTTGACGACGGGACACACACCGCCGCGGCGAGCGTAACAATCGGATAAGCAACAAGACAGCCCTGCCGACTGGCAGGGCTGTCTTACTATCAAAAGAAAAAACGCTTTTGCATCCCCAGGCGCAGCGGCGGGATCATGCCGGCAATCAGCAGGAACAGTCCGAACGAGCCGAAGCCCGCCAGAGAATACAGGCTCCAGCGGAACATCTCCGCGCCGAAGGTGAGGTGCTCGAAGAACTCCACCAGCACCGTGAAGCCCCCGAGCAGCAGCAGAAAGCCGCCGAGGATGAAGAGCCGCCCACCCCTGACGAACTTGAGCAGGCAAATCAGCGCCGTGGAGATCAGGCAGCTTGTCCCGATCACGGGCAGGGCAAAGCTCAAAAACCAGTGCCCGCCGGTTTTCAGGCAGATATACAGCACATACAGCGCCGCCGCTGCGTGGTCGATGGGGACAAACACCTCGCCGTGCGGCTTGCGGAACCAGAGCGGCAGCGCCACGACGACATAAAACAGCCCAAGTCCCAGGATCACATAGCCGCCCCAGTGCAGCGCGCCGTATAGCTTGAAGCAGACGGTGAGCGTGACGATGGCCGCGATAGCGCAGAGCACTGTCAGCGCGACCGCGCCGGGCAGCGCCGCCTCCCGATACGTCCCCGGCAGCGTCTCGGGATAGCCGCGCCGCTCCTCGCGCACTTCGGGGTTCCATACCGGCGTGAGACAGAGCGGGCAGCGCTCCACGCCCTGTTGCAGCTTGACGCCGCATTTGACACAATACATAGCTTATCTCCTGTTGCATTCGAGCTCCACCGCGATCCCCAGCTCTACGAGGCGGGAGAAGAAGCGGCGTTCCAGCTCGGATTCGCGGATGTTGCGGATCATATTGATATAGGTCTTGCCGCCGAAGCTCAGCACCGAGCAGTTGTTGGGATAGCTGCGCTGCGGACCGATGATGAACTCCATGCGCGTGATATACTCCGTCAGCTCCTCCGGCAGGGGGAGACTTGTGATGTTTGAGATGTTGATGCACCCGCCGCTCTCCCCGCTGCGGCGGTAGACCGCGTCCATCACCAGGTTCTTGACCGACACCGGTGCGAGCCGAAGCGGCACGAGCTGCTGCGGCTGGACGTTCGCGGCGATCATGCCCGCCATGTTCTGCGGCGTGGCCTGGACGGCGAGCTGATGGTAGATGCTGCGGCAGAGCTCCTCGAGCGTATAGTCTCCGTAGCGCGGATCGACGCCGAGGTTCACCACGAGCGAGAAGTTTCGCAGCGTCCGGCTGCCAAAGAGGCGGCGCAGATCCACCGGCACCGTGATCTTCACCGGACGCTGGCGGCGGCGCGGACGCTCCGTATCCTGCATGGCGATGATGCTCTCCGCCATCACGGCAAGTCGGATCGTAGCCATGTCGTTCTGTGAGCCAAGGAGTTGTAGCTAAGT
>JAZQCO010000127.1:0-8811 GCA_045546335.1 Candidatus Limivicinus sp.
TGAGCCAAGGAGTTGTAGCTAAGTGTTGTCTTCCTAAGCCCGCTTGGCCTCCGACTTCTTGCGGTCGCCCGCGCGGGGAATCCTCAAAACTACAGAACACCCCGGCGAAAACGCACAAATGGTGCGGATTCGCCGGGGAGATGTCCATTTTCAGCGTGTCCCCTTGGCTCTCAGCCGGGGAGCTTCATCGTGATATTCTCGAAGCGCGCCGAGCTGCTGTAGGCGAACACACCGATGTGCGCGCCGTCGATCGAATGGCTGATGCGGCTGCTGAGCGCCTTCACACCGTCCACATAGAGGATGACGATCTCATTCTCGCACACCAGCTTGAGGTGGTGCGTGTCGGTCTTGGAGAAGTTGAAGCGCGTGTACGCCATCGGATCGTAGCGCACAAGCTCCATGATCTCGTAGCCCTCGTAATGGATCAGCGCGCGATCCACATCGAGGCAGAGCGCGGTGTAGGTCTCGTCCTGCTCGCTGCCGCCGAAGGCGAAGCCGACCTTGCCGAACTCGTCCATCGTCACGTCGCACTCGAGGGTCATCGTGGCGGGGCGGGTGCCCATATCGGCGAGGGCGTACTTGTACTCCTCCGCCGTGAGCGTGATGTTGTTCCCGCTGATCTCGACCTCGCCCTCCACCGGCACGGCGCGCACCGGCTTATCGACGGTGAAGTACTGCTCCAGCGGCTTCGGCGCCTCGAGGCCGAGGGTCTTGTCCTCATGCTGCACAAGCTGGTGCACCAGGACGTTGCCCGCCCACTGGTACATTCCGGAGTCCGCGCTCAGACCCGCGCGGCCCAGCCAGCCGCAGAGATAGATGTCGTCGCCGATCTCGGCGGTCTTCGCCGCGTAGAAGATGAAGCCGTTGCCCTCCATGGTGCCGCGCCCGTCGAGGACGTTGTCGCGCGCCGGGACGAAGGGGCCGTCCATGGAATCGCTGACGGCGTAGAAGGTGACGCACTCCCAGCTATAAGTGAGGTACCAGGTGTCCCCGATGCAGAAGAGGTCGGGGCACTCGAGCATGTACTGCTGCATCGGCGCGAAGATGGGGCCGATGAACTCCCAGTTCTTGAGGTCGGTGGAGGTGTACTTGACCACCACGCCGCCGAGGGTGTCCTCGCGCGCCGCGATCAGCAGCCAATAGCACTGGTCGCGCTCGACCCAGAAGACCTCGGGGTCGCGGAAGTCGTCCTTGGAGTAGCCCTCGGGGGCGAAGAAGACGACCTGCTCGTCCTTGACCCAATTCTGGCGGTCGGTGCTGGTGGCGTGCATGACGCACTCCTTGCCCTTGCCGCCGTTTCCGGTGTCGTTATGGCCGGTGTAAAAGAGGTGGTACAGCCCGTCCTGATCCTGCATGACAGAGCCGGTGCCGAGTGCGGGGTCGGGCTCGGACATGAGGCCGTAGTTGAGCATCAGCCCGTCGTCGGTGAAGCCGCGCAGGTCGGGGGTGCTGTAGCGGTAGATGGGGTGGTAGCCCTGGCCGTTGTGGTCCGTGTCGTAGAGATAGTAGAGCTCCAGGCCGCCGTCCTCGGTGACGAAGGGCATCACGTCGCCCACATAGCCGCCCTCGGGCGCGGGGAACAGCTTGTAGTCCACCGCCTCATACGGCTCGTCGAGGGCGCGCTGCGGCGCTTCCTCTTCGAGCTCCTCCACCGCCTCCGCCAGCGCGGCGGGCGCGGCGCAGACGGTCAGGAGCAGCGTCAGCATCAGGAGGAGAGAGAGAACCTGCTTCCAGTTACGCATTGTATACACACCTTTCTCAAATGATGGATCGTTTCCCCTCCTCCCATGCAGGGAGGAGGGAAATTTCGTATCAGAAGGTATAGATCGTATCCGAAACCTGGAAGGTCTCGGCGGCCTTTTCGACCTTGACGTTGCTCACCATGAGGGTGTTGGGAGAAGCGCAGTTGCCCAGAGAGAGCTGCAAGACGAGGTCGATGTCCTCGTTCGGGAAGGTGACATACTCGACGAGGTAGCCCGAGGGCGAGGAGAGCAGGCCGAACATGCCGCCGAGCCCCTTCTCCACATCGCCGTGATTGAAGCAGACCTCGAAGGGCGCGGGGATGATGGACTTCACGACCATGCTGACGCGGTACTTCTCGCCCGCCTTGAGGGTCGTGCCGGTCTGGATGAAGAGCTTGGATTTCCAGGGCTCCATGCCGGTCTTGGGGGTCTTATCGACGCGGAGGGTGAGCTTGTCGCGCGTCTTCTCCAGGCGCTCGCTGTAGCCGGGCTGGGTGTCCAGCGCGGCGACGGCCTTGATCTCGGGCGACTCGGTATAGCGGAAGCCGACCTCAGAGATCCTGAGATTGCTCACGGTGTAGCGGTTGCCGTCGCTGCCGTTGGTCTGGCCGAAGCGAAGCTGCAAACTGAGCTCACCCTTGCTCTCGCCGGGCATGATGATGTAGGAATAGGTTCTCTTGCCCGTGGACGCCGGTTCACTGGTGAGCGCGCCGTAGGCCTGCTCACTCGCGCCGTCATAGAAGATCTCAAATACGTTCTGGTGCTTCTGTGCCTCCACGTCCACGCTGACGCAGTAGCCCTTGTTCTTCTCAGGTGTGAAGCCGGTGCGCACGTTCAGCTTGACGTTCCAGGGGTGGCGCTCGGCGGGCGCCTGGGAGATATCGAGCGTCGCGGTGTTGCCGCTCTGGGAGAGGGAGGTGATGTAGCCGTTGTCAGCCGCCTTGCTGACAAAGCCCACGCTGTCATAGTGGAAGCTCGGGAGGATGCTCTCGTTCTTGGAGTAGCTGATCTCCTCGACCTTGATATCGCTGAGCGTGACCACGCCGCCCGCCGGGATCGCCCCCAGCTTGAGCATGACCTCGAGCTTGCCGCTCTGGGTCGGGGTCACGGTGTTGACGACCGTGTCGCCGAAGCTCAGCGCGCCGGTGAAATCGTATTCCTCGCCGCCCTCGCGCTTATAGCAGATGCCCCAGCCGCCGCCGTTGACGTCCCGCACCTTGGCGGTGATGCGGTAGGTGTGCCCGGCCTCGAGGCTGATATCGGTCTTTCCGTAGAGCTTGACGTGCCAATCGTCGTGCGGAGTGGTGACTGTGACCGTGGCGCTGCTGCCGTCGCCGGTCATCGTCGCCTCCGCGCCGTTGCTGGTCTCGAGCTCGAACTTGTTGGCGTTCACGCCCGTGCTGGTCACGGGATAGGCGAAGGTGCTCGGCAGCACGTCGGTCTCTCCGCTCGCGCTGTACTGCTCGAGCTTGAAGTTCGAGACGGTGACGCTGTTATTCGCCCCGATCTCACCGAGCTTGAGGATGACCTCGAGCTCGCCGGTGCCGCCGGCGGTGAAGGTCATACCCTCGCCGAAGTCCTGCTCGTCGCCGCTGCCGACGATCTTATACACCGCCTTCCAGCCGCTCGCGCCGCTCACGTCCATGCTGACCTTGTACTGCTTGCCGGACTCGACGGTATAGTGGGGCTGGGCGTAGAGCTTCACGTTCCAGTCCGCGCCGGGGGTAATGACCGTGACCGTGGCGCTGCTGCCGTCGCCGGTCAGCACCGCGTCGGTGCCCGCGTTGCCCGCGTTCGGCTCAAAGAAGAAGGACTTCCTGTCAGTCTGGGTGCTGCCGCCCTCCGTGTGCTCGGGGATCCACTTGCTCACGGTGATATTGCTGACGGTGATCGCGTTGTCTGCCGCGCCGTTGCCCACCTGGATGCGCAGATACAGCGGTTTATACTCCGTGCGCTCAGGGACGGTGAATTCCTTGCTGAACTGTGTCGAACCGTTATCGCCAACGCTCAGCCCCCAGCTTCCCTCGGCGTAGCCCTGGCCGCTGGGATTGTAGCTTTCGTTTTCATCGGTGCCGACACCGTTGCTGTAGAGCACCTCGAAATCGAGCGCCTTCTGGCTGCTCAGCGTGCCGCTGACAAAGTATTTCTCGCCCTTCTCCAGCGTGACGCCCGTGTTTACCTCCAGGCGGGTGCTCCACATACCGCCCTGGCCGTCATTGCGCGCCTTGGTGATATTCAGCTTCGCCGCGCCGTTATCCATATAGGCGTTGGCCTCAGAGCCGTCCCAGGCGACCGCGCTGGCGGAGAGGGTCGCGGTCTGCGCCTCATAGTGCGCCGCGACCGTGCTGCCGCCGACGGTAGTCGTCTCGGGATAGGCAAAGCCCGTGAGCGTGACCTGTGTGTAGCCTCCGCCGACCTTCTTAAGCTGGACGTTGCTGACGGTGACGCTGCTGTCCGCCGCGAGGGTGCCGAGCTTCAGGATGACCTCCAGATTGCCGCTGCCCTCGGGGGAGAAGCTCCAGGTGTAGGTCGAGCCGGAGACGCTGGGATCGGGCAGAGCCTTCTCGTCGCCCCCCGCCTTATAGACGGCGCTCCAGCCGCTCGTGCCGCTCACGTCCATGCTGAGGACGTAGCTCTCGCCCGCCGTGACGGCAACGCCCGTGAGCGCGTAGAGCTTGGTGTGCCAATCCGCCTGACCGGGCGCCGTAACCGTGACCGTGGCGCTGCTGCCGTCGCCGGTCAGCGTCGCCGCGCTGCCGCAGTTGGCGTTATTGGCCTCCACAAAGAAGGATTTGCCGTCGGTACTCGCCTCGCCCACGTTGGGATAGAAGGGATCGGGGAGGGTCTTTTCGCTCACGTTCTCCGTGCCGAGGTCAATGACCTCGACATTGCTGAGCGTGTAGGTATTGCCCGCCGCCGAATCGGTCAGGCCGAGCTGGAGGCAGAGCGTGAGCGGCCCCTTGCTCTCGGCGGGCGTCACGGTGTACTCGACATGATCGGTACCGCCCGCCGTGAGGCTGCGGTCGTAGAGGCCATCGTAAGCCTTTTCGGTGTCGCCGTTGAAGAGCGCCTCATACTTCGCCTGTGCGCCGGTGGCGGCGAGATCGTACTTGACGCAATAGCTGTTGCCGCCCTGGAGCGCCACGCCGGTGGCGGCGAAGAGCTTCACCTTCCACACGCCGCGCTCGCCCGCGTTGGCAGGCGCCTGGAGGATCTTCAGCGTGGCGGAGCTGCCGCTCTCCTCAAGCTCCACGACATAGCCGTCCATATGCTCCTCGCGCACGCTGTCCGTGCCCTCGAAGCTGAAGCTGCCCAGGGAGACGGGCGTATAGGTCTCGGGAACCATACTCGTCAGGATCTTGCCGGTCTTGATGGCCTGGTTCAGCGCGTAGTGCGCGGGAAGCTCGCTCGTGTAGTGATCCTTGACCTTCTCCAAACGGAGGCTGCTGATGTGCACAGTCGCATCCTCCGGCGCCTGGCCGAGGGAGAACTGCAGCACCAGCTCGTCGCCCTCGCCGCCGGTAATGACCGCCTCGCAGTGGTTGACCTCGCCCGCGACAAGCTGCTGTCCGTAGAGCGCGCCGTAGCCCTTCTCGCGCTCGCCGTCGTTGAAGAGCAGCTCATAGGGCATATCCGCGTCGCACTCCACATCGACCGTGAGGCGATAGCGCTCGCCCATCTCGGGGATCAGCCCGGTGTTGACATAGAGCCTGGACTTCCACACGCCCGGATCCCAGGGCGCAGAGAAATAGTAGATGCTCACATCGTCCGCCGTGCGCGTCAGGATCGGGGCGTAGCCCTGATCGTGACGCTCGTAGACGCGCGACTCGCGCTCAAAGTTCACGGGCGCGGAGAGTGCGTCCTCGTAATCGACCACATCGGCGAACTCCTCCACCTCGATCTCCGTAAAGTCGATGGTGAAGGGCGCGAGCTTGCCGAGCTGCAAATCGAGATAGCTCGTGCCGCTCGAGGCGATCATAATGCCGGTGACGGTGTTCTCGCCCTTCTGGATCTTGAACTCCTGGAAGTCGCCGAACTTGATCGTGCCCGCCACGTCGGAGACGAAGCGGTAGGTCACATAGTAGTCCCGCCCGGCGACCGTGGGATAGTTGCACTCGAGCTTGACGTGCCAGGCCTCGCCGTCGGTCTTATCGGCACGGAAGCGGTACACGCCGTCCACCGCCTCGCCGCTGCCGGAGACGCGGTCGCCCTCGAACTTGGCGCGGAACATGTCGGTCTGCACCGTCCTCGGCTCGACAGCCTCACCCGGCTGCGCCGCCGCGGTCGGGGCGCTCTGCGCGCTCGCAAGCGGCTGCGCCTCGATGGGCGCGGCCTCCTCGGCCGTGAGCGGCTGCGTCTGCGTCGTCGGCTCATACGCCCGCACGCGCGCCTGCAGGATCGTCTGGCCGTACCCTGTGGACAAAAGCGCAAACAGGAGAACGACCACGATCAGAATTTTCGTGCGCTTCATAACGAACCCTCCTTGTACCCTGCTGCATCATTTTGCACGCAAATTGTAACAAAATCGTGCGGAATGTGCAAAATGTAAACCATTACAGATAAAAGTATAGAGGATTGCCCATGAAATGTCAATAGGATTTGTGCAAAACTTTTGAATTTAGTGTGCATTTTCCCATTATCCTTGTAAAACTCTGTGCGTCATGCCCAGTCCGCCCTATCTTTGTTTACGTTTTGTAAACCTTGCTTTCTGCGTATTTCCATGGTATACTTCAAGAAAACCTGGAAAATGCTTTCCTTGTTAAGCAGAGGAGTTCACATGGCGCTGAAACGGATCACCATGCAGGATATCGCCGACGCCTGCGGGCTGTCGAGAAACACCGTCTCCAAAATTTTCAACGAGCGCGGCTCCGTGCCGGAGGCCACGCGCCGTCTCGTGCTCGCCAAGGCGCGGGAGCTGGGCTATTCCGCCTCGCCGACAGGGATCGGTCTGCCGGGGAGCGCGGGGAGCGGCACCGTCGCGGTGCTGACGCAGCGCAAGCTGCTCAGCCACACCTTCGGCGCGTACTTCATCACGAGCTTCACCGATCAGCTCTCGCGCTTTGGCTATACTATTAAAATGTATGAGGTCTCCGCCGGGGAGATCGCGGCGAAGGAGCTGCCGCCGCATCTGCTGGTCGAGCAGATCGCCGCCATCCTTGTGATCGAGCTGTTCGACCGGGAGTATCTGGACATGATCTGTTCCCTGCAAAAGCCGACCGTGTTCGTGGACGGCTACGCCCGCATGAGCACGGCGCCGCTCGGCTGCGACTTCCTCTCGATGGAGAACGTGTCCAGCGAGACCGCCCTTGTCCGGCGCATGATCGCCGCCGGGGCGCGGCGGCTCGGCTTCGTCGGCGACTGCGAGCACTGCAACAGCTTCTACGAGCGCTACACCGCCTTCCGCGCCGTCCTCGGGGAGGCCGGGCTTCCCTACGATCCGGCGCTGTGCATCCTCGCGCCGGACAGTGAGCTCTACGGGGACAGCGCCTGGCTGCTCCGACAGCTCGCCGCCATGCCCTCGATCCCCGACGGCTTTGCCTGCGCCAACGACTATCTAGCCATCCGCCTGATGGGCGCGCTGAAAAAGCTGGGGCTCTCCATCCCCGGCGACGTGCTGCTCACGGGCTTCGACGGCTCGCCCGAGGCCGCCATCGTCGAGCCCTCGCTCACCACCGCGCGCATCCCCAGTGCGGAGCTGGGGCGGCTCGCCGCGTTCCTGCTCTCCGAGCGCATCCGTCTGCCGGAGTTCCCCTTCGTCCGAACCTATGTGAAAACCGCGCCGATCTGGGGAAACAGCACCGTGCGCTGAAAACGTGCGCAGCCCGCGCGGCAAAATCCGCCATAGCCGCTCTGTGCCTGACGGCACAAGTGCCGTCAGTATATGATCGGTGTGCGGATATGAGACCCTTACTGTTCTCTGATGCTATCACAGGAAGCATCAGAAAGCGCGAATAGTTGAGAATCTGAACAGATTTACTGATTGTTGCAGACGAGATTGTAAAGCGGGACAACGCAGCTGCGATGGATTCTCGATGACCGTCGGTACTATCGTGACTGGGACGAATACTACTATGAGGGGAGATGCGCGTTTTGCGCATCTCCCCTCATCATTGCTATAGAGAACTCCGGGTTTTTATTGAAAACCCGGGAAACGCTGCGTAATGAATTTCCCAATTCGGATTAATGCGTCTGAATCGGATTCGACACCAATAACACGTTGGGCATTTGTAACAAGCCCTAAACTATGGGTGTCCATTCTGCTGGGTACAGTTTAAATCAAACGTACCTTAAATTACCTGAAAGAGTTTTCTTCGCTTAGGGCATATTCGGGAAACTGCCGCCAGGCATCTGTCCGCCCATGCCGGGCTGCTGGCCGCCCATCTGACCGGGCTGCTGGCCGCCAAACTCCTGACCGGGCATCTGCCCGCCCATTTCGCCGGGCATCTGTGCACCCATCTCACCGGGCATGCCGCCCATGCCGTCGGGACCGGATGCGCCGCTCTGGTTATTCATCTGGAAGTCCGGGCCGACGTAAAGCTGCCCGTCGTAGTCGATGCCGGCTTCGCCGCCCTGGGAGGCGCTGTGGATCTCCGCGCTGCCGCCGATCAGGTTCACGTTGCCGTTGGAATCGATGCCATCGCCCTGGCTGTTGATTACGAGCCGACCGCCCATCATGTTGAAGGAGTAGTCCAGCACGCCCTCGTACAGGCCGTCGCCGTTGGCCGCATTGATAGCATCGTCGGAGGAGACGATGGAGAGATCGCCGCCGTAGATGTTGACGACCGTGCCCTCCATTCCCTCGTTGGACTCGGTCACGCGAATGGTCGGGCCGGTGCCGTCGGTATTGCCGATGGAGAGGATATGATCGGCGTGGATGGCATCGTCGCCCGCCGCAATGGTGAAGCTGCCGCTGAGAAGAGACACATCGTAGTTGCCGTTGATGCCGTCGCTGACCGCGTCGATGTTCACGGTCACGCCGTCGAAGATCAGGCTGGAGTCATCTCCGGCCTTGACACCGTTCTTGGCGTTGCCATGGATGACCAGCGTGCCGTCGCCGGTCACATAGACC
>JAZQCO010000128.1:0-7170 GCA_045546335.1 Candidatus Limivicinus sp.
TCCCCGTTGCTGAATGTATTTCCTATTGTATCACCATGTTTTCCCAATCGCAAGGGCAAAAACCGCGTAAGCACGACAAACGCATGAATAAACAAAATGTAAAATAATGCTTCTTGCCTCTCCCTCTGGGAGAGGTGCCCCCGTGCGCACACTGGGGCGGGGAGGGTCTTGCCTCGTAGAAACCCCTCTCAGTCACCGCCGCAAGCGACGGCGACAGCTCTCCCTAAGGGAGAGCCAAGTGCTGGCCGCTCGAATGGTTTACACTTTTTTAACTCATGCGTTTGTCGTGGGGCGTAAGCCCCCGTCTTGCCGTGGATTTGAACAAATCCCCCGGTGTCCCGCGCACGGAACTGTGCGTTTCGCACCCTCGCCCGAGCAAAGCGCACAACGTAGGTTCCCGCGCGCGGGCGGCTAATAGCCGCCCCTACGGCAACGACGTGAGATTGTGCGTGTCTGCGGGAGGGGCAAGCCCCTCCCCTACGGTATATTGCGTTTATTTCAATCCGTCGCCGGAGGCGACACCGCAATTATTCATTATTCATTATTAACTATTCATTCTCATCAGATGTCGGGGCGCGTGATCTCGGGGACGCGGCGGTCGATGGTCTCGCCGTTCGGGGTGTAGACGTAGCGCCACACGCCGCTGCCGCGCTCGAAGGGGGCGTCCGCGTCGATCGGCGCGCCGTTTTCGCACACCGCCGCGCCCTTCGCGTCGGGCAGGACGATGCGCGCCGTCGTGTTGAAGGGCACCGTGAAGCAGACCTCGAGCTTGCCGCCCGCGAGCTTCCAGCCGCTGCGGAGGACACCGTAGGGCGTGTTGATCTCCGCCTCGGCGCTCTGCAGGAGGCTGTTCGGCAGCGGACGCAGCAGGCTGCGCTTGAAGCCGGGGGCGCTCTCGTCGGGATTGATGCCCGCGACGCAGCGGTAGAGCCACTCGCTGATCGCGCCGAAGGCGTAGTGGTTGAGGGAGTTCATGCCCACGGGGCCGAAGCTGCCGTCCGGGCGCACGGAGTTCCAGCGCTCCCACATCGTTGTCGCGCCCATCGAGACCTCATACAGCCAGCTCGGGCACTCGGTTTGCAGCAGCAGGGTGTAGGCGTACTCGTTGAGGCCGTTTTCGCTCAGCGCCGGGCAGAGCACAGGCGTGCCGACGAAGCCGGTGGTGAGCTTGCAGTTGTCGATGCGGATGCGCTCGGCGAGATGCGCGGCCGCGACGGCGCGCTGCTCGGGCAGCAGCAGATCGAAGGCGAGCGCCACGGCCTGGGCGGTCTGGGTCTCGGAGACGACGCGGCCGTTTTGTGAGACATATTCGCGGCGAAACGCCTCGCCGATGCGCTGCTCCAGCGCGGCGTAGTAGTCCGCGTCCTCCGTTTTGCCGAGCAGCGCGGCGGTTTTCGCGACCAGGCGCGCCGAGAGCGCGTAGTAGGCGGTGGAGATCAGCTCGGTCGGCGTGAGGCCGAAGAAGTTGTTCTCGTCCTTGGTGTCCTGCGCCAGCCAGTCGCCGAGGGAGAAGACCTCGTAGCGGTCAACGCCCTTCGTGTCCTGCCGCTGCATGAAGTCCACCCACGCCTTCATGGACGGATACTGCGCCTCGAGCACGGCCTTGTCGGCGTAGAGCAGATAGAGCGTCCAGGGGATGACGGTCGCGGCGTCGCCCCAGGCGGTGATCGGAAGCTGCCAGATGCCGGTTTTCCGCAGGATATTCGGCACCGTGACGGGGACGTAGTCGTCCTTTTTCTGCTCGATGGCGAGATCGTACAGGTACTTGCGGAAGAAGGCGTCCACCTGCATATTCATCCCCGCCGTGCAGCAGAAGACTTGCGCGTCGCCCGTCCAGCCCATGCGCTCGTCGCGCTGCGGGCAGTCGGTGGGGTTGTCCACGAAGTTGGACTTCTGGCTCCAGACGCTGTTTTCAAAGAGCCTGTTCACGCGCGCGTCCGAGCAGGAAAAGCGCCCGGTGCGCGGCATATCGGAATAGATGGCCTCCTGCGTGAAGGCGGCGGGGTCAATTTCGCCCGGCCAGCCCTCGACCTTCACATAGCGGAAGCCGAAGAAGGTGAACTCCGGGCGGTGGAAGCGCCGCGTCCCGTCGCAGAGGTAGCGGATCTCCGCGAGGGCGGTGCGCATATTGTCGCGGTAGAAGCTGCCGTCGGCGTTCAGCGCCTCGCCGAACTGGAGGTGCAGCTCGGTACCGGCGGGGGCGTCGGTCTCGAAGGAGAGCAGCGCCGCGCAGTTTTGCCCGAAGTCCAGCACCGTCTCGCCCTTGCAGGTGTGCAGCACGGCGCAGGGCTTGCGGCGCTCGTGGAGCGTCACGGGGAGGCTGCGGCGCGCGGTGAGCAGCGCCATGTCGAGCCCGACCGGGGCGGCGTGCTCCCAGGCGGAGACGTCGGTCTCCGGGCGGCACCAGCCGTCGTTTTCCAGCCGCGCGTCGAAGACCTCGCCGTCGTAGACCTCGGCGCGCAGGAAGGGGCTGCGGCTCGCGCGCCAGCTCTCGTCCGTGCCGAAGACGGCCTCGCTGCCGTCGGTGTAGCGCACGCGCAGTTCACACAGGAAGGCGAGACGGTCGCCGAAGATGTTCCGGCGGTCGCCGAAGCGCTCGCGGATCTCCGGCCAGTTGACGCGCCCCTTGTAGTAGCCGTTGCCGAGGCGGCAGCCGAGGGCGTTCGCGCCCTGACGCAGGAGCGCGGTCACATTGTAGGTCTGGTATTGCAGCCAGGAGTCGTAGGCGTTGATGCCGGGGGCGAGGTACTCCTCCCCCACGCGCTCGCCGTTGAGGTACAGCGCGTACATCCCGACGCCGCAGGCGTACACGCGCGCGGAGGCGATCTCCTTCTCCGCCGTGAAATCGCCCCGGAGCTGGGGAAACTCCTTGTCCCAGCCGATCCACTGCCCCGCCCAGGGTTCGTCATATTTCGCGGTCTCGAACCACGCGCTCTCCGACCACGCCGAGCGCTCGCCGCGCGCGTCGCGCACGCGCACCCGCCAGAAGTAGCGCGTGCGCGGGGCGAGGGTCAGCGCGGGGCGGATGCCGGCGCTCAGGTCGGATTCGACCCAGCCGGTGTCGAGCAAGGGGGAATCGAAGGTTCCGGCGCGGTCGAATTGGAGCTGATAGGCGCTCTGGGAGCCGTTCACGGCGTCGGATTCGGTCATCCAGCCGAAGCTGGGGCGGTCAAAGTCAAAGCCCAGGGGGCTTGGCATATAATCACAGGTGAGATTGCAAACACGCATCGTTCTTGTCCTTTCCTCACGGCGCACGCGCCGATATCATTTGCCATTATAATGTAAATCCGCCCGCCGCACAAGAGGGTTTTGCAAGTGAAAAACGAAAAGGGAAAAGTGAAAAATTGTGGTGTCCACTGCGGGGATGGATGAATGATGAATAATTATTCATTATTCATTATCAATCAATCTCCCCATAAAAAACCGCCCCGGGAAATCCCGGGGCGGGTCGATTTTGCGCTTTACTGCTTTGCCTTCCTGCCGTAGTAGGCGACACACCAGAACACCACCAGCGCAATGACAGAGATGACGTACCAGATCGCCTGCGGGCCGCCGAAGAAGTCGATCATCTGCCCGGCGAGCACGAAGGCCATGACCACGGGCACGACGAAGCGGATGCAGAAGCGATAGAACTTCTTGAACGCCTCGGAGGGGTCGCCGTGGGCGACCTCGTCGAGCACGAGGTCGGGACCCTGCTCCCAGCCGATGAAGAGCGCCATCAGCATCGCGCCGAGCGGCATCGCAATGCCCTCGGACCAGCAGTCCATGAAGTCGAGCCAGTCCTGGAGGAAGGTCGGGGCGCTGGCCTGCTCCAGCCCGAGGATCGCGGCGGGGTGGATGTTGGTGGAGCCCAGGCCGTCCCAGGCGACGACGAGCGCCTCGAGCAGGATCAGCAGCGAGACGATCAGCACACGCTGCTTGCGGGTGTCGGTCTCGCCCTTGGCGAGATCCTTGTCGATCCAGTGCGCGCCGATGGTCTCCATCAGCGAGATGGCGGAGGAGATGGCGGCGATCAGCACGAGGCCGTAGAAGATCACGCCGAAGAGCGGGCCGATGGTGCCCATGTTCCCGAACACGTCCTGGAGCGTGATGAAGAGCAGCTTCGGGCCGCCGAGGGCGATCTCGCTCGGCGCAAGGCCGTTGTTGAGGCCGTTCGCGACGGCGGCGGGGATGACGGCGATACCGGCCATGATGGCGATGAGGGTATCGGAGATGACGATGATGGCGGAATTCCTGACCAGGTTCTCCTCCTTGGAGAGGTAGGAGCCGTAGGTGAGGATCGCGCCCATGGCGAGCGACAGGGAGAAGAACATCTGCCCGCCGGCGGTGCCGAGGACGGTGATGAGGCCGGGCGCCTCGTCAATGAAGCCCGCCTTGATGGCGTAGCCGGGGACGAACATGAACTTGAGCCCTTCGACGGCGTTGGGGAGCGTCAGGGAGCGCACGATGATGACCAGCAGCATCACGAACAGCGCGGGCATACCGATCTTGTTGAACTTCTCGATGCCGCCGGAGACGCCGCCCTGCACGATCAGCATGCAGATGACCATGAAGAAGAGCGTGAACACCACCGCGCCGAAGGGATTGGTCAGGATCGCGCCGAAGGCCTCCGCGCCGGTCGCGCCGATGCCGAAGGAGAGCTCGGTGAGGTTCAGGGCGACGTATTGCAGGCAGTAGCCGCCGAGCACGGAGTAGAAGCTCATAATCAGGAAGGGCGCGAGGGTGGCGAGCCAGCCGATCCAGCTAAAGCGCTCTGTGACCTTCTGGTAGGCGTCGATGGGGCTGAGCTTGGTCTTGCGGCCGATGGCGAGCTCAGAGACCATGATGATCATGCCGACAAATACCGCGAGCAGCAGGTAGACCAGCAGGAAGGTGAAGCCGCCGCTCTTGCCCATCTTGTACGGGAAGCCCCAGATGTTGCCCAGACCGACAGCCGAACCGATGGCAGCGAGCAGGAAGCCCAGATTGCTGCCCCAGGAACTGCGATTGTTTTCCATATACATTCTCCTCTCGTCAAAATGCAAAAAGAGCCATCAGCCATGACTCCTTTTCTTATCTATTTATACCACGCCGCTTGCAATTTCTCAAACGCTGGATTATTATGTATGTCATAAGGTTTTGTTATGGATAGTCTTCCATAGGGAAGTGATATCATGGATACCAAGAAGCTGGAGGCGCTGCTGCTGGCGGCGGAGCGCGGGAGTCTGACCGCGGCGGCGGCGGAGATGGGCTACACGCAGTCGGGGCTGACCAATATGATGAACTCGCTCGAGGGCGAGCTGGGGCTGACGCTGCTGCGGCGCAGCAAGGGCGGCGTGAGCCTGAGCCCTGCGGGGGAGGCGCTGCTGCCGCTTCTGGAGACGCTGCGGCGTGACAGCCGCGCGCTCGAGCAGGCCGCCGCGCGGCTGCGGCGCGAGAGCGCGGGGGTGCTGCGCCTCGGGGCGTATTCGAGCGTGGCGCGCCAGTGGGTACCGGCGGTACTCGCGGAGTTTCGGCGGGAGTGCCCGGAGACGGACGTGACGATGGAGGTCGGCGGCCTGCCCGATCTGTACGGGAAGCTGCGCGGCGGCGCGCTCGACTGCGCGATTGTGAGCTTCTCGGAGAGCTGCTGCCAGGGGCTGGACTTCATCCCGCTGCGGGACGATCCGCTGCTTGCGATTCTGCCGGGGGCCTACCGCCCGGAGGCGACGAGCTTCCCGGTCTCGGGCTTTCGCGGGACGGAGTTTCTGATGCCCTCGGGCGGCTTCGAGAGGGACATCACGCCGGTGTTCGGCGAGAGCGTGGAGAAGATCGCCCCCCGCGTGCGCTACACGAACCTCGACGACGCCGCCATCGTCTCGATGGTGGAGCACAAGCTGGGCGTGAGCATCCTCTCGGAGCTTGTGATGCGGGATATGCCCTATCATGTGCGCGCGCTCCCGCTCGAGCCGCCGGGCTGCCGCCGCCTCGGTCTCGCGCTGGCGGAGACGCGCCGTGCCGAGCGCGGCCTCCAGCGCTTCATCGACTGCGCCCAGCGGGCGATACGCTGAAATAATGAATAATTAATAATGAATAATGAATAATTGTGGTGTCCCCTTCGGGGACGGATTAAATATAAGCGAAAAATGGAAAGTGAAAAGTGAAAAATTATGGTGTCGCCTGACGGCGACAGATTAAAAAAACGCAATATACCGTAGGGGAGGGGCTTGCCCCTCCCGCAGATTCGCACAACCTCACGGTCACGCCGTAGGGGCAGCTATCAGCCGCCCGCAGATTCGCACCGTCCCCGCCTCTCACCGCAGCAGCACCAGCACCAGGCCGTAGACGACGCTGCTGCCCACGCCGAAGACCAGCACCGGCCCGGCGATGACGAACATCTTCGCCGCCGTGCCGGTGACAAGCCCCTCGGTTTTGAACTCCAAGGCCGGGGCGGCGACGGCGTTGGCAAAGCCCGTGATCGGCACGAGCGTCCCCGCGCCGCCGAGCTTGGCGAGCTTGTCGTAGAGCCCCAGCCCCGTCAGCAGCGCCGCGAGCGCCACCAGCGTGACCGCGAGCGCCGTTCCGGCGGCGTTTTCGTCGAGCCCGCGCGCGAGATAGAAGCGCCGCAGCAGCTCCCCGAGCGCGCAGATCGCCCCGCCCATCAAGAAGGCGTGCAGCGCGTTCTTCCCGACCTGCGAGCGCGGCGCGCGCTGCTTTGCGACCTCGCGGTATTCCTCGTTGCTCATGTTCATGGTTCGATCCTCCGGTATTCTGTCCTTGTGAAGCCTCAATACCGCTAGTGTGCGGAAAAAGCGAAAAATTATTCTTGACTTTCCCGCTCACCTGCCGTATAATAACGAGGCTGACAAGTGAATAGCTTATTTTCTTGAGCAATACGGAGATGTCGCGTAGTTGGTCGAGCGCGCACGATTGGAAATCGTGTAGGGGTCAAAAGCTCCTCGAGAGTTCGAATCTCTCCATCTCCGCCAAAACAAAGGAGCCTGCCGCTGGCAGGCTCCTTTGTTTTGCATTGTGGAGAGATTCGAATCATGTCCGCACATGCCGGCTGTCCAACGGTGGTAGACGGGCCGGGCGGTTTTCTGCTTTATTCGATGCCCTGCTGGCGGCACCAGATGTCCATGACCCACTGTACGGGCAGGTGCTTGACCAGCGCCACCTGACGGCGGACGGGGCTGCCCAGAATGGAAACGG
>JAZQCO010000129.1:0-21106 GCA_045546335.1 Candidatus Limivicinus sp.
ACGGGCTCGAGCGTTTCAGGATCGCGGAACAGACCGATGTGGCCGACCTTGACATTCGGCATCAAGGTGACCATACCGTCGACCATGCCGAGACCGGCGCGGAGGATCGGGACGATGGCCAGCTTTTTGCCGGCGATCTGCTTGCAGTGGGCCATGGCCACGGGGGTCTGCACCTCGACCTCCTCCAGAGGAAGGTCGCGGGTAGCTTCATAGCACATCAGCATGGCGATCTCGGAGATCAGCTCACGGAAGACCTTGACGCTGGTTCTCTCGTCACGCAGGATGGACAGCTTGTGCTGGATCAGGGGATGGTCGAATACGCATACCTTACTCATGATGTGTGTCTCCTTATCTAAATTTTGTGAACGCAGAAGTTTATACTATTCTTCAATAAAACGATTAAAAATCGTTTTATTGCCTGTGAGCTATCGAGCTCACAGGCAAAGGCGCAATGCGCCTTTGAAGAAGCCGTGCAATACCAATCTTGGGCAAAGCACAGGCTTTGCCCAGCGCAGCAGACGCTGCGCATAAAACGCTTGTTTTCAAGCGTTTTATTGAAGATTGGTATTACTTCGCGAGCCGTGCCTGACGCTCTCGCTCTGCCTGGGAGAGACGCAGATACACGGGCAGGAGGGAATCGGCTGTGCCGGGGGTCTGCTCCGCCGCCGCCATCGCCACGCCCCAGGCGCTCTGCCAGCGCAGGTTCTCCGGGGCGAGCACATAGGGGAGGGCGGCTTCCTCCAGTGCCTTCGCCGCAAGCTCGGCGCCGTCGCCTACCAGGAAAACGGACTGTCCGCGCTCCCGGAGTTCTCCGATCAGCTCAGAGAGAGCGATCGGGCGATCCGGCGTGAGCCGCGCGGGGCGGCCGCCGCGGATTGCGAAGAGCGCGTTATAGACCTGGCTGCGCCGCGCGTCCATCACCGGGCAGATCAGCCCCCCGGCGGCGAGCCCGTTCCAGGCCATGGCCTCGAGCGTCGAGACCCCGACGCAGGGCTTGTCCAGCGCCCAGGCGAGCCCCTTGACCGTGGAGACGCCGATGCGGATGCCGGTGAAGGAACCGGGGCCGTGCGCCACGGCGAGCAGGTCGATATCCCGCAGACGGCGCTCGGCGTTTTTGAGCATATCCTCCGCCATCGGCAGCAGCGTGCGGCTGTGCGTCAGCGCGCTGCACTGGCTGTACTGCGAGAGCAGCCGCCCATCCTCCAGCAGCGCGACGGAGGCGGGGCGTGCGGAGGATTCAAAGGCGAGGATCAGCATAGCTCCACCCCCTCGATGGTGATTGCGCGCTCCTTGTCGCCGCGCTTTTCGATACTGACGCGCACCTCGTCGCCGAAGAACGCGCCGGGCACCTTTTCGCTCCATTCGACCGCGCAGATCGCGCCGCGGCTGAGATAGTCCTCCCAGCCGATCTCAAAGAGCTCGTCCGCGCCGGAGAGGCGGTACATATCAAAGTGAATGAGCTCCCGCTCACCCAGGTATTCGTTGACGATCGTGAAGGTCGGACTCGAGACCCGGCAGCTCAGACCGAGACCCCGCGCCATCCCGCGTACAAAGGCCGTCTTGCCCGCGCCGAGATCTCCGTACATGGCGACGACCGCCCCGTCCGGCAGAGCCTGCGCGAGACGGGCGCCCAGCGCCTCGGTATCCGCTTCGCTGTGTGATGCAAATGTCGGCATAGTTTGCCTTCCTTGACATAGTTTTTTTACAATTCACTATATTATACCACCCCTCCGCCGTTGCGTAAAGAGAAAAGTTGTGATAAAATACAGCTTGCCGCAGGCTGGGCCTGTGACAAATCCGGCAAAAGCGAGGTGCATTGCGATTCAAAGTCGAGTGCGGTCCTTTATCAGGCAGTTTTTTCAGCGGGCGGACATGTTCCTGCTCGGCATTTGCATATTCTGCGCGCTTTTTGGTACGGCGATCGTCTATCGCGCGGCCACCGGCATGGTGAAGTACGGCGCGGAGCTCGAGCCGGTGAAGCTCGTGGTGGTGCAGCTCTTCTCCATGGCGCTGGGGCTTGTCGCCTTCGTGATCCTCACGGTGATCGACGCTGACCTGCTCGGCAAGCAGTGGCCGATCCTGGTCGTCATCAATATCGCGCTGATGATCGCGCTGCAGATCTTCGGTGTGGCGGACAACACCGGCAACAAGAGCTGGATCCGCTTCGCGGGCATCGGCATACAGCCCTCCGAGGTCGTCAAGATCATCTATATCATCCTCTGCGCCAAGCACATGACCTACATACGCGAGCGGCGGAATATGAACTCCTTCCTCTCCATCGTCGAGATGGGCGCGCATTTTCTGGCGGTGTTCGGCATGATCATGGTCGTCTCCTCCGACCTCGGGAGCGCGTCGATCATCCTGTGCATCTTCCTCACCATGCTCTTTGCCCTCGGGGTGAAGCTCTACTGGTTCGCCATCGGCTCGGCCGGTCTCGCTGCGGCGATCCCGCTGCTGTGGACCTACTTCCTCAAGGAATACCAGAAGGATCGCCTGCTCGCACCCTACGACAGCAGCATCGACCCGGACGGCTGGGGCATCAGCTGGCAGACCACCCAGAGCCGCCTGACCCTGGCCTCGGGGCGGCTCACCGGCGTGGAGGAGGGGCACCGCCACACGGTTTTTACCGGCAAGCATACCGACTTCATCTTCTCCTGCGTGGGCGAGGAGCTGGGGATGATCGGCTGCATCGCGGTCATTGTCCTCCTGGTCATCATCATCGTCCACTGCGCCCGCGTCGGTCTGCACGCCTCGCGCACTTACGATATGCTGCTGTGCATCGGCGTAGCGGCGGCGGTCGCGTTCCAGACGCTCATCAACGTCGGTATGTGCATCGGCATCACCCCGGTCATCGGCATTACGCTGCCCTTCTTCAGCTACGGGGGCTCGTCGATGATGACGATGTTCGCCGCTATGGGTCTCATATCGGGCGTCAAATACAAGATAAAACCGGAGCTCTTCACGCTCTCGTAAACAAACCCCCATGCGCCTGACGCATGGGGTTTTTTACATGGATTCTACGATCCTGTCTGCGTTTTCCGCGACGGAGAAGGCGGCGAAATACCGCTCCTCCATCGGGATCCACAGCGCCTCGAAGGCGGGGAAGTTTTCTCCCTCACGCCGTCTGAGCCGCTCGCGCTGCACGGCGGGCGGCGCGGTGACGAACAGGCGCAGATCGTACAGCTCCCGCAGCAGCGGGTGCTGGGAATAGCTGCCCTCCACGATGGAGAGCGGGAGAAACGGCAGCGCCCGCGTCGGGAGGAAGCGGTCGTTCGGGCAGTCGTAGGCGCGGTAGCGTACCGTCTCCCCGGCGCGCAGCGGCAGCAGCACCTCCTCCCGCAGCCGCAAGAGATCCATGTTGCCCGCCACACGCTCCTGCCAGCCCTCGCCGCGCCGGGCGAAGGGGAGATAGAAGTCGTCGCTGTGAAATACGTTCCCGCCAAGCGCCTCGGCGAGCGCCGCCGCAAGCGTGCTCTTGCCGCAGCCGCAGCGCCCGTCGATTGAGAGCAGCAGCCGCCCGCGCGTCTGCAACTCCCGCCGTACCAGAGAAATCAGCTCGTCCATACCCGATCCCTGCCTTTCCCGACCACTATCGCAGATCTCTCGCGCTTTGTCAAGCGGTCGTGTGGCGCCACAAAAAGTTTACATAAAAAAGATTGCAAAATTATGCCGAAGGTCTTGCAAAGCGCTTTGGAAAAGAGTAGAATCATTTGGTGATAAAAGGGGTATTTTCCCTGCGTTTTGAAAGAAATAGAAAACTTCTGTTCCAATATTGTAAGAATTATGTAAACGATGATCCGATCCGGTGAGAGCGCGGATCGGCGTTGATTTAGGGAGGTTTCGGAATGAACCGTGGGATATATCGTGTGCTGTCTGTGCTGCTGGCTGTGGCGCTTCTGGCCGCTCTGGGGCTGACGGCGTTTGCGGAAGCGGTGCCGGAGCTGCCGGATCCGGTTCCGGAGGAGACGTCCCCTTCGCCGGAGACGGCGGTGGAGCCCTCGCCCGAGGAGCCGTCCGGCGGCGCGGGGGAGCTGCCTGAATCCGGCGGCATCGAGCTGACACAGCGCCCTGTGCCGATGCTCGAGAGCGCTTCGACGGCGCTGAGTGGCGCGCGGGAGTTTTATATCGCGAGCTACGGCAGTGACGAGACCGGCGATGGCAACAGAGAAGCGCCCTTTGCCACGCTCGCCCGCGCGGCGGCTGCTGCCAACGGCGCAGACACCTATACCGTCTATCTCGTGCTTCTCACTGACCTGAACTGCGGCAGAACGGCGCGCTTCTTTGATCATGAGATCATCCTCGTGAGCGACGATACCCCGTGCAGGGTGACGCGCACGGCGGAGTTTCTGGCGGATTCCGATGCCGTCCGCGGCCTGTACAATCCCGCGCTGATCGAGTGCGGACGGGTGGAGGGCACCGATCACAGCCCGGCGCGGCTGGTGATCGAGAACGTGACGCTCGACGATTTCGGCGCGCACATGGGCACGGACTATTCCGAGGCCGTGCGCACGAGCGGCGAGCGGGAGAACCGCGATAGGGTGCAGGACGGCATCGTTGCCGCCTACGACGCGGGCGCCTCCATTGCGCTCACCGCCGGGGCGGAGTTGCTCAACTATGGCGGTCTCGCGGCGGCGTATCTCGACGGCGGGGCGACGCTGATCCTCGAGGAGGGCTCCCGCATCGCGGATACGCTGGCGCTGCCGCGCCCGGAGTGCGGCGGGGCGATCCTGCTGCACGGCGGCGCGGAGGCGACGGTCTCGGAGTACGCCACGGTCATCGAGCGCGCCGCCCCGACCCCACCGCCTACGCCGGAGATTCCGGAGGAGAGCCCCGAGGCGACACCCGAGGCGACACCCGTGGCGACACCCGAGGCTACACCCGAGGCAAGCCCGGAGACGGCGCCCACAACAGCGTCCACAACAGCGCCAACGGCAACACCTGCCGAGACCCCGGCGCAGACGCAGAGCCCGACCGAGGCGGAGGAGATCGAGCCGGACGGCGTGGTGCTGCTGGGCTTCCTGCGCAAGAGCAAGGCGGCGCCGCGTGCTCTGGGGGATGTGAATCTGGGCGGCGCGGTGTCATTGACCTTCGCCTCGACCCAGGAGGGGCTGACGCGGTTCGAGGACAGCGAGCTCAGCCTCCATGGCTTTGCCTATGATGTGGACTATGCGCTCACTCTCGCGCTCAGTGATACGGTGAAGGAGCTGATGAACGGCATCCCCGGCAGCGTGACGGCGGAGGGCACGATCACCTTGACGCTCGATGGCCGCCTCGCCGCTATGATCGGCGAGAGCAACCCCGCGCTCACAAGCAGCGCCTTTGAGACAAACGGCGCGGCGAGCCTGAGTGGCAGCGTCCTCACGGTGCCGATCCGGCTCAGAAACGACTGGGTCAGCGAAAACAGCGCGGCGCTCACGCTGCACACCACTCTGCCCAGTACCGAGTTCCGGGAGGGGGAGAAGCTCAGCTCCACAGCGGAGATCAGCCTGACGCTGCACACGGGAAACGGCGACTATCCGATCACCTCCGCGCCGCAGACGGCGGAGACGAAGATGCTCGGTCTGCCGACGGTGACGCTCAGCTATGACCCCAACGGCGGCAGCGGCGCCCCGGCGGCGCAGCGCGTCTCCCCGCAGAGCGACTATGCGCTCGACAGCACGACCGTCCCGACCCATGAGGCGGACGGCATCGGCCCTGTGGTCTTCATCGGCTGGACGGAGAGCTGGGACGGGCACATCTACCTCCGGGGCGAAACGCCGCCGGACACCGTGGAGACGGTGGAGATCCCCGAGCCGAGTCAGCTCCAGCCCTTCGCCTCCAAGACGGTCTACGCGGTCTACGGCTACGACGAGAACAGCGACGGCACCGCGGACGTACTGCAGCATTTCCTCACGCTCTATTATGACCCGAACGGCGGCATCGGCGCGCCGGAGGCCGAGAGCAAGCTCAGCGAAACGCTGGCGGGCGGGGCGCGCTTCGATATCTCTCCGACCGAGCCCACGCGCGAGCACTTTACCTTCCAGGGCTGGGCAGAGGAGCCGAACGCGAGCGAGGCGAAGTATAAGTACGATGCCGAGCACGCCGCCGACCGGGATCTGCTGATCCATCAGGACACGACGCTCTACGTGGTCTGGAAGGAGAACCCCTTCTACACCCTGTATTTTAACGCAAACGGCGGCAGCAACCCTCCGGCGGCGCTGAGCGGCTATGCCGACACGGTGGAAAACGGCGTGAACGTCCTGCGCCTCACGCTCCCGCAGGAGAAGCCCACCCGCACCGGACACAGCTTTGTCGGCTGGAGCCCCACGCGCGGCGGGAACGCGAACTATCTCCCCGGCGATGAGGTGAAGATCTCCGGCGGCAACGTGATGCTCTACGCCGTCTGGCAGCGCAGCGCCTCCGGCGGCCGCTCCGGCTATGGCGGCGGCGCGCATTCGCCCTCACCCAAAACCGGCGACAGCAATAACCCCCTGCTCTATGTGCTGCTCGCCATTGCGAGTCTTGCGGCGCTCTCTGCGGTCAGTGTGCTGCTGATCAAGCGGGGCAGAAAAAAGAAACGCCCCCCGCAGCGCAGGGAGCGCAGATAAAGAGATCACGGCGAGTTCAGACGAACTCGCCGTGTTTTTTTTACCCGTTGACCGCCGGTGTCCAGTAGTGCTGCTGATAGAGGTCGGTGAAGCGGTAGCAGAGACTGAGCGCCGCGCCGTCGAGCGTGACGTTCGAGAGCGTCGGCGTGCCGCGCACGGTGTACGGCGCGCCGAGCAGGTAGCTGTTCTCGTAGCTGCCGTCGTAGCGGTAGTAGTCGCAGACGAAGTCGATCACATCGCCGCGCTCGAGCGCAATCTCGCTCTTCGCCACGGTCTCTGTCTCGCCGTCGAGGTAGACCCGCCGCGCGCCGGTGACGGTACCGCCGGGGTGCTCGGCGTCAAAGAGCACCAGCAGCTCGGCGCGCTCGCCGTTGAGCAGCACCGGAATGTGCCCGTTATAGACGGTCTCGTCCCCCTCACCCGCACTGCTGTCGTGGTAGTAGGCGACCGGCTGCCCGTCCACCGCGAGCCAGCTCGGCGCGCTCGGAAGGAGCAGGTCGCCGTTTTCGTCGAAGTCGAAGACGTTGTCGAGCCCGAGGTCGATGTAGCCCTCGCCGTCGTCATAGAAGAGGTTCAGATCGAGCGATTCCACCAGCGCCCACTGGCTCTCCGGGAGGGAGAGCACCTGCTGTCCGCCGCTCTTTGGCTGCCAGAAGAGCAGCGAGGGGTCGAGGTGGTTTGCGGCGATGTAGTCGGCGGTCGCGCTGTTTGACATCGAGCGGCCGTAGAAGAAGGAGGTGTTGGAGCTGTCGAGCCCCGAGAGCCCGCCGCTGAGCAGCCCCTCGAGCAGGGAGGAGATTATATCGCTGTCGTAGCTGCCGCCGGAATAGCCGCCGCCGAGCAGCGCGTCATAGGGCGAATGCGTGCCGCCTGAGGCGAGCTGCCCGCCGGTTTCCAGTCCGGCGAAGTCGCGGATGCACTGGGCGTAGCTCTCGTCCATGCCGATGGCGCTGTAGGTGCTCACCGCCTTGTCCACGCTCGAGAGCTTGCGATAGGGGAAATAGATGGACAGCCCGTAGGCGCGGGACATGTTGGAGGAGACGCGGTTATATTTGACCGCCCCGCGCACGGCCTCGGAGAGCGCCTGCCCCTCGCGGCTGCCGACACGCTCGGCGAAGTCCACAAGGTCGATCTGGTCGATCACCGAGCTGCGCGCAAACTCGCGGCTGCCGTTGCGCGCGGAGGAGACGGCGCTGTACTGCCCGTTGTTGATGGCGCTGCTGAGCGAGGAGGCGAAGCGCTTCATCGGCTCGCGCGCCGTCGCGCCAAGCTCCGCCAGATCCACCACCGAGAGCGTCGCGGACTGGCCGCGGCACTCGCTCGCGCAGGTGCTGACAAAGTCGTCCACGATGCGCTTGCCGACCTCGAGCGTCGAGAGGCCGGGATTCGCGCCGAGCCTGGAGAGCCAGTCGGTGTAGTACCAGCCGATGCCCGGCTCCGTCTCCTCGGAGGCGATGAGGTAGTCGGCGTAGGGCTCGAGCATGAGGGCGGTCTCCATCGTCGCCATCAGGCAGGCGTCAAAGCCGATGAAGTCAAAGCGCTGCCCGCTGCGCTCGAGGGCGTGGCGCACTCCCGCAAGGCTCATCGAGCCGCTCTGCGGGAATTTCTGGTCGTAGCCGTAGCCGTTGACCGTCCCGGAGCCGTGATCCCAGAGGATCAGCTCCTGCCGGTTCGCGGGGTAGTTCTCGGCGCAGAACTGGATGAAGCTCAAAAGCGTGTCCGGGTTCGTCATGGAGGCGCTGCCCGCGTCCTTCACAAGGCACTGGAGCCCGCCCTCGCTCACCTGATAGATCTGGTTGACCTTGGCGCTGACGATGTTGTTGTTCCATTTCGTGCACCCGCCGGTGTAGACCAGAAGCTGCACCCTGTCGCCGAGCTTCGCCCTGGTCATCTCGAGCAGATCCTTCGTCGCCATGGCGCTGCGGGATTCGAGATCGGTGCCGCAGAGGTAGACCATGACCGTCACCTCGTCGCGCCCGTCGCCGTAGATCGTCGTGTACTTCTCCCGCGCCGCGCCGGAGACCGTGGCATCGACCGCCGTGCTGTTGGAGGAGGCGGCGCTGCCGGTATGGTTCGGCAGAAGGTTCTCGTAAGCGCTCGAGCCGGAGGAGTAGGAGGACGAACCGCTCTGTCCGGAGTAGGGCTGCGAATAGCTGTAGTCGTAGTCCGCGCCCTCGTCCGAGAGAAGCCCCGTGCCGAAGATCCCGCCCCCGCCGCCGAGCAGCAGAAGCAGCAAAATGGCGATCAGGGGCGCCGGGCCGCGCCTGCCGCTGCGGCGGCTGCCGCCGGTCACTTCGATCGGGCGGCTCACGCCCGGGCGCTGCGCGCCGGGACGTGAGCCCGTGCCGACCGGGCCGGTGTTCAGCCCCTCACCGCGCCGAAAGACCGCCTTGCCTTTGCCTGTCACATTGGTTCGCCGCCCCTGCGGCCGATTTCCATGTTCCATCTTTATCCCTCGATTCAAAAAGATTATCTGCGTTTTCTGCGCCGTATGGCGCGGAGGAGGATGAACAGCCCGAGCGCGCTGAGCAGGCCAGGCGCGGCATACGCGAGCGCCTGCGGCGGGAGGATGGGCGTATCCACCGCGCGGAAGATCACGCTATCGCCCGTGACCGGGAAGCTCAGGTAGCTGCCCCGGGATTCAGCGTCCACCCGCTGCCACACGCCGTCGCGCAGCACCTGAAGCGCCACCTTATGCAGGCGCTTTTCCAGTGTGGGAGCCTGGTAGCGGACGTTGTATTGGAGCGGCGCGAATCCGTCGGCGTTCTCGAGCCGGACGCGCCAGCCCTCGAGAACCGTATCGTCCTCGAGCGCCGCGTCATAGGGCGTGATCTCCACCCCGACCCCCTCCGGGAACGAGCCCTCGAGCAGGATGATCGACTGCGGGGAGTCCTCGCGCGTTTCGCTCGAGGCGACGGCGCTCTGGTAGGGCGTATAGACCGCCTGCACCGTCCTGCTGAAGCGGAGATCCTGCGTCTCGAAGCTCTCCCACGCGCCGGTGAAGCCCTCCTTCGCCGGAACCGCGGGGATCTCGCCCTCCTCGAGCGAGGCGCCATAATCCACGGAGAGCTGCGCGACGGGGACGCCGTCGGCAAAGAAGCTCAGCGTGACCGTCTTGAACTCCTCGGGCAGCTCCTCGCGCGCGAGCAGCTCCTCATAGCTCACCGGGCTTGCAAGCCCCCGATAGCTGATGCCGTCCACCGCGCCGAGGCTGTCGTGGACAAAGACGTTTCCGGTCACAGCGCCCTCGCTCTTCATATCCGCCCACCCGGCGATTGCGCCGAGACAGGCGCTCGCGGGGGCGGCCTCGATGATGCTCGCGCAGTCGCTGATCGCCGCGCCGTAGCCGGCGATGCCGCCGACATAGCTGCCGCCGGAGAGATCGCACATGGCGTAGCAGGAGCGCACCGGCACCTCGGCATAGCCGACGACACCGCCGACATAGCCGCCGTCGGTGCTCTCGACGCGGGCATAGCACTCGTTTTTGAGCAGCACCCCCATCTCCGAGCTGCCGACGACACCGCCCACACGGTCCTTCTTCGCCGTAACGGCGCCGTGATTGATATTGCCCGAGCAGACACATTCGGCGTTGTAGCTGTTGTTGACGATGCCGTTGGCGCCGACCTTCTCAGCGAGGGTGTCCTCGAGATCGAACTCGTACTCCACCCCCATCGCGCCGACGATGCCGCCGATGTTGCTGTCGCCCTCGACCGCGCCGTAGTTGAGATTGAGCGAGACGCGCCCCTCGATCTCGTCCTCTCCCAGCTCGTCGGAGATATCCTTGAACACGTCCCGGTCGAGGTTGCCGCCGAGGGCGTTGGACATGAGCAGCAGCACGCGGGAGAACTGATCGTTGGCAAGGCGCAGATCGTAGGCGAGGGAACCGGCGGAGTCGCTCACGGCGGTGAAGGCGCCGCCGATCTGATCGGCAAAGCCGCTCAGAGAGTCGGCAATGGCCTCAACGCGCTCAGAGTCGATGCCCGGAATGTCCACACCCGAGCCGCCGCTGATCGTCCCGCCGCCGCTGATCGTGCCGTCCGTGACGGGCTCGTCGGCGTGGGAGATCGAGCCGGGGTACAGCCCCGCCTCACCGGAATCGACCGTCACGTCCAGCGCCTCGTGCATCTGATCGGACATGACCGCGAGGTCGCTGGAGGCGGCGTTCATGTAGCTGTTGAGCAGTACAAGCTCGTCGGCGAGGTTCATCGACTCGGTGAGCAGCAGGTACGGCTCCATCTGCCCGACGATCCCCGCCACGTCCTTGCGCCCGAGCACCGCGCCGTAGTTTTCACACTGGCTGAGGAAACCGGCCTGCCGCCCGGCAATCCCGCCGAGGTTGTAGCCGTAGTGCTGGTAGCCGACAGCTCCGCGGTTGAGGCAGCGCAGGATCACGCCGCAGGAATACCCGGCGACGCCGCCGGTGTCGGAGACGATGTTCTCATCCTCTGCGCTGAGCAGCGCGAGCGGGACGGAGGAGACGGTGTTGAGGCTCTCAAGATCGAGCTGCGCCTCACTGATGACGGTGTTGACCGAGGCGCTGTTTTCGCACTCGCTCACAAGCCCCGAGTTATACCCGGCAATGCCGCCGGTGAAGCGCTTGCCGCTCACCTCGCCGGAGGCGCGGCACTGCAGGATGCTGCCGCTGTTTTCCCCGACGAGGCCGCCAACGTAGTTGAGGCCGGAGACGCTGCCTTCAAATTCGCAGTTGAGAAGCTGCCCGGCGTTCACGCCGGCGATACCGCCGACATACTCCCGTCCGACCGTGGGCGCGAGCACGCCGCTCACGCGCAGATCCTTCACGACCGCCTGCTCACGCAGATAGCGGAACAGCCCCTGGTTGGAGCCGTCGCTGCTCGGCTCCATGCCCCGGATGCGGTGCCCGCCGCCGTCGAAGCTGCCGTTGAAGATCGGGATCGGCGTGAAGTCCTGCCCTGTGAGGTCGAGATCACAGTCGAGGATCACATCCACGTTGTCGGAATAGGCGTCGTAGGCGCAGGCGGCGGCGAGCTGTCGCAGCGCATCGACGCTGCCAATGTGGATCGTCTCACGCTCGCTCTCTTCGGCGCGCGCGGCGGGAGAGGCGAGGGAGAGAAGGCACAGCAGTGCCAGAGAGAGTGCAAGAAGCCGCTTTTTCATGCTTGCTCCTCCTTGTGTCCTTCCAATTGGTCGCCGTCGAGCGCGACGACGTTTTTCATGTCCACGATCGCGCTCATCTCGCCGCGAAAGACGCCGTGAATGTCCGCGTCCACAAAGCCGCTGAGATTGCCGCGCACGCGCCCGTCGATGCGCATGAGCCCCGCGCGGGAGGAGAGGCGGAGGCTCGGGTCGATGGTGAAGGAGGTCTTGCGGATCAGCGAATCGCCCATCAGCAAAATCTGCGGCAGCACGCACATGACAAGGAGAATCGAGATCATCGTGCCCATGCCGAGGTAGACGCCGATGGCGGAGATCGTCTCATTGGAGGTCACAAGCCCGATGGCGACGCCCGCCGAGGCGAGCATGGTGCCGGAGGTGATGATCGTGGGGAAGGCGAGGTTGAGCGTCTCGATCATCGCCTGCTTGAGCGGGAGCGTCTTCTTCAGCTCCATGTAGCGGCTGGAGATGACGATGGCGTAGTCGATGTTCGCGCCCATCTGGATGGCGCTGATGATGAGGTAGGTGAGGAAGAAGAGGTTCGACCCGGTGAGCGTCGGCACGGAGAAATTGCAGAAGATACTGCCCTGGATAATCAGGATCAGCAGCAGCGGCAGCCCCATGGACTGGAAGGTCAGCAGCAGCACGGCGATGACGAAGAGGATCGTGAGCACGCTGATGAGCAGGTTGTCGTGCTCGAAGGAGCGGCGCAGGTCGCTGCAGCTCGTCGTGGTGCCGACAAGGTGAAACTCGTCGTAGTAGCGCGCCGTGATGCCCGAGAGAATGTCGAGATAGGCGTAGCTCTCCTGCCCCTCCTCGGGCAGATCGAGCTCGAGCACGATGCGGCTCCAGCTATCGCTGCGAAGCTGGAGCTTCGCCGAGTCAAGCTGCGCTGCGAGATCGTCGAGACGCGCCTGCGTCTCCTCGCTCATGTTGAGCGAGACCTCGCTGCGCTCTTCAAGCAGGTAGTCGAACATGTCGATCAGCGAGACAGTGTAGTTGGAGAGATTGGTCATGACCTGTCCGTAGTCCGAGCGGTTCATGGCGTAGCCTGCGTAGAGCGCGCGGGCGACCTCGTTATCGAGGCCGAGCAGCTCCGCGAAGGCGCGCGGCGTGAGGCGGTCGGTGAGTGTGTAGCCGTCCATCGCCTCGATGGCGGCCAGCCCCGTCACCTTCTCCACGCGCGAGAGCTGTTCGATCTCGTGGATCAACGCGAGCTCCTTCCCGTCGTCCCCGGCCGGGACGAGCAGCGCCATCTGATTGGTGCGCCCGAAGAGCTCTTCGATGCGCTGCTTGGCGATCTGCTCCTGGTTGTGGCGGATGGAGGAGACGGAGTACTGCGAGTAGACGTAGTTGACCTTATTGGAGAAGAAGGTCGCGGCGAGGAAGACGCCGAGGAACAGCACGGGCATCACAAAGCGCGTGGCATAGGCGAAGCGCCCGAGAAAGTCGATCTTCGGCACGAAGCTCTTGTGGTGCGTGCGGTCGATCAGATCGGAGAAGATGACCAGCAGCCCCGGCATCAGCAGAAAGACCGAGCAGAGCGAGAGGAGGATGGCCTTGATCAGCACCGTGCCCATGTCGTAGCCGAGGCGGTATTCCATGAAGCACAGCGCCAGCAGCCCCGCGACCGTGGTCAGCGAGCTTGCGGAGATCTCCGGGATCGCCTTGCTCAGCGCGAGGATCGCCGCCTCCCGCGCCGGGGCGTTTTCATGCTCCTCCATGAAGCGGTGGCAGAGGATGATGGCGTAGTCTATGCCGAGGGCGAGCTGCAGGACGATGGCGATGGAGTCGGTGACGAAGGAGATCTCGCCCATCAGGTAGTTGGTGCCCATGTTCAGCAGCGCCGCCGCGCCGAAGGTCAGCAGCAGCACGGGGATCTCCCCGTAGGTTTTCGAGGTCAGCAGCAGCACGAGCACGATGATGACAAAGGCGATCAGATCGACGATGAGCATCTCCTGAGCGATGATGGCCTTGAGGGGGTTGCCGATGTCGCTTTCTATGTAGAGATCGTAACGCTCGAGCAGCGAGCGCACGGCGTCGAGCCCCTCCACGCTGCCGGGATCGTCCAAGTCCCCGTCGAAGGTCAGCAGAAACAGCGCGGAGGCGGAGGTATAGTGCTTCTCGCTCTCGTCGAAGTCCACAGTCTTGACGTGGGGCAGCTCCGCAAGGCGCGCGGCGAGCTCCTGCGCCTGCGCAAGGGAGAGATTGGCGACCATGACCTTGGCAGTGGCATAGGTGGTGAACTCCTGCTCCATCAGGTCGAGCCCCTGCCGCGTCTCGGTCTCCGGCGGGAGAAAGGCGGTGAGATCGTCGTTGACCTTCACCCAGTTGCGCGAGAGCACGCAGAAGACAGAGGCTGCCAGAAACAGCACAATGATCAGCGTGCGGCGATCCACGATGCCTGTCGCCACGCGCTCCATGAAGCTCTGGCCGGTTTGCTTGTTCATATGCGGTATCAAGTCCTTCTATAAGATGATTCGGTATTACCATATTGTACACCGGAAGGCGGATAAATTCAAGGCGGGAAGTAACGATTCAGTCCCCCTCCAGGGGACTGAATCGTGAGAGGAAAAAACAAACTCTTGTCAATCCGTGGCGGATATGCTAATATACATAGTATCTATGGGCTTTTGCCCCGGAAATCCAAGGCAAAGGATACACTGAGTATTATGAACAGACAATCTGCTCCCATGAGCATAGAGGAGCTTGCCCGCAGGGAGCAAAAGCTCCTCAAGCGCAGCAAGCGCAAGCGCGTCGGGCGCGCGGTGGATCGCATCTTCGGCTTTCTGCTGGCGACGGCGGTGCTTGTCACGGCCGCCGCGCTGGGCGTGGGCTATGTCTTCGTCAAGGGTCCCTCGCCAACGCTGGCGCAGGTCTTCTCCCTGACCTTTACGGAGACGAGGCGCTTTGACTTCATCGCCCGCATCTTCCTGAGTGAGGACGAACTGGGCGCCCTGCTCGACGCCAACTCCCAGAAGGCCGACAGCGCCTTCTACGACCCGCGTGAGCTGGAGCTGCCCGCCACGGAGGTCGTCATCAGCGAGACCGTGGACGACAGCAACCCCTACGGCGACGTGGATGAGGACGGCGACGGCATCATCCTGGAGACTGTGAGCGGCAACGGCTATGTCGGCTACATGATCAAGGTGCTCGATCCCAAGCGCGTCTTCCTCTCGCGCGGCATCGGCCAGACGCTGGAGGATCAGTGCCGGGCGAACAACGCCCTCGGCGGCATCAACGGCGGCCCCTTCGCGGATATGAACGGCGGCGGCGACGGCCGCACTCCCGAGGGACTCACGATCGTCAACCACGAGGTCATCAATACCGGCTACGGCGTGAACTGCTTCTGCGGCATCGATGAGAAGGGCATGCTTGTGACTGGATACTACCCGCTCTCGGTGCTGCAGGAGATCGGCATCGTCAGCGGCGTGACTTGGGGGCCGATCCTGGTCATGGGCGGCAAGCCCCTGGATCTCACCAACATCCAGAGCGGCCTCAACCCGCGAACGGCCATCGGTCAGCGCGGCGACGGCGCGATTTTGATGCTCGTCATCGACGGGCGGCAGGTGCACAGCTTCGGCGCGACCTATGCCGACGTGCAGCGCATCATGCTCCAGTACGGCGCTGTCACCGCCTTCAACCTCGACGGCGGCTCCTCGACTACCATGTGGTATAACGGCAGCTACGTCAATAGCTGCTCTTCGGCCAACGGTATTGCGCGGCCTATCCCCGACGCATTCCTGTTCCGCTGATCGGAGGTGTGACTATGGCTGAACTGAAACGCAAAAGCACCTCCGGCACGGTGCTCTATACCCTCTTCATCATCGCCTACCTCGTGGTGGGCGGCGCGCTGATCCTCTTCGGGCTGAACAAGGCGTGGATCTTCGCCGCCGAGTATGAGGCGACGGTGCCGAACCATGTCATGGACGACTATATCGCCGCGCTCAACGAGAACCTCTGGGATGAGTCCATCGCGAGAACCATCGAGCTTATGCCGCATGAGTACCAGACGGACGCGGAGGTCGCGGCGGTCGTGCAGGAGATGTTCTCCTCCGAGCTCAGCTACGCCCGCACCATCGGCGGCGACGGGACAAATACCCTGGTCTACGCCATCCTCTGCGACGGCAAGGCCTTCGGGCAGGTCACGCTCGTGCGGGATGAATCGAAGGCGGACGAGGTGGAGTTTGGCGCTCTGCCCTGGAAGATCGAGAGCGAGACCTTCGACTTCAGCGGGCTCTACTCCTCCGTGAAGGTGACGGTGCCCTCGCAGTACTCCGTTGCGGTCAACGGCCATGTGCTCGGCGAGGAGTGCATCACCGAGCGCGGCATCCACTACGACGTGCTCGAGAGCTACTATGAGAGCTATCCCGATCTGCCCACCAAGGTCACTTATACGGCTGAGCACCTGCTCGGGCACCTCGAGCCGGTGATCTTCGACGAATACGGCAACGTCACCGTCCTCGACGAGACGAAGGACGATTCGCAGTACATCCCGCCCATCGACAACGACACCTGGGGGCGGCTCTCGACCTTTGCCGTGAGCTTTGCCGATCCCTACCTCGCCTACAGCTCCTATGTCCGCGACCCGCACTCGGGGCTTGCGGCGGTCGAGCCGTATCTGTACCCCAACGGCGATCTCTACCAGCGCCTGAAGCTCACGCAGGACGGCTATGACTACGCGCATACCACCTCCTATCGCTTCGACGGCGCGCAGCTCATCAGCGCGGTCGCGCTCGGCGGCGGCTACTACAGCATCGACATCCACGCGCAGACGACCATCACCTATCCCAACAAGGGCGAAAACGGCGTTGTGCACGACAATAACGGCCTGCGCGTCACGGTCGTGGACTACAACGGCTCCTTCCGCGCCATCGACCTGGAGCGCTATAAAGTAGAGTAAGAGGCAAAGATATGAATAGTTTGGATGAGGTCAGGGAGAGCCTTGCCATCGTGCTGCCCTCGCTGGACCCGGATCAGAAATTTTCCGCCGTTGTGCACGGCCTTGTGGAGGACGGCTTCCGCCATATCGTGGTCGTGGACGACGGGAGCGACGCGGCGCATCAGGCGCCCTTTGAGGAGGCGGCGGCGCTTGGCTGCACGGTGCTGCACCATGGCGTGAACAAGGGCAAGGGGCGCGCGCTCAAGACCGCCTTCGCCCATGTCGGCGAAACCCTTCCGGCGCTGCGCGGCGTCATCACCATCGACGGCGACGGGCAGCACCTGCTCGGCGATATCCTTGCGTGCGGGGAGAGAATGCTGAGCCTTGGCGACACGGTGGTGCTCGGCTGCCGCGACTTCGATCAGCCCGGCGTCCCGCCGCGCAGCGTCGCCGGAAACAAGACCACCTCGCGCCTGTTCCGGCTGCTCTACGGCATCCGCCTCTCGGATACGCAGACCGGGCTGCGCGCGATCCCCGCAGCCTTCCTCAAACGCTTCTGTGCGGTGGAGGGCGAGCGCTTTGAGTATGAGACCAACATGCTCCTGACAATGAAGAAGGCGGGCATCCCCTTTGTCGAGCAGCCCATTGCCACGGTCTACGACGAGGAGGATTACAGCTCGCACTACAACGCGGTGAAGGATTCCTGGCGCATCTTCAAGGTGATGGCGAGGGGTCTCTTCCTCCGGGGGTAAGGGATGGAAAAGGCCAAACAGGTGCTGCGCTTTGCGCTCAGCTCCGGCGCGTCCTTTGTCGTGGACGTGGGGGCGTACTATCTCCTGCATCTGCTGCTCAAGGGGACGCTGGGAGCCTCGGCGGAGCTGGTGTGCAACGTCGCGGCGCGCGTGCTGTCATCGTTTTTTAACTTCAACGTCAACCGCCGCCTCGTCTTCGGACAGAGCGGGAGCTACGGCGGCGCGCTGCTGCGCTATTACATGCTCGCGGTGCCGCAGCTTGCGGCCTCCACGTTGCTGCTCACGCTCTTTACGCGCCTTCTCGGGGCGCAGAGCGCCGCCGCCTCGACGGCGGTCAAGGTCGCGGTGGACGCGCTGCTGTTTATCATCAGCTTCTTTATTCAGAAATACTGGGTTTTCCGCAAAAAGGAGAGCTGAAAACACGACCAGGCCGCCTGACCCCGCAGGGGCGATTCACGAATCGCCCGGCGGTAAATTCTGCGTGCTTTTAATCCAAACATGGGCGAATTCGTAACGCATGAAACGAATTCGCCCATGTTTTCATTTTTCTGTGGACGTGTGGTGCTTCTTATGATAAAATAAAGATAGGTTTTGACACATTGGTTTCTTTGGGGAGGTTTCCTATGGTTTCCGTCCTGATCTATGCCATGATCTATGCCGGTGCGGCGCTTATGGTGGCGAACATCATCCGCTACGTCCGTTATGCCCGCCACCTGTTCTCTACCGGCGAGTGGAATCGCGAGCGGCCTTATCTGTATCTGCCGATCGCGCTGCTGAGCTTTTTCCTCGTGGGCTATATTGCCGTGGGACTCTCCGGCAAGGCGGATATGATCTCCGCGAGCATCCTGTTTTTCGGCAGTGTCTTCGTCTTCCTGATTTTGCTGCTCCTGCGGCGTGTCACGGAACGCATCGAGGAGAGCGAGCAGCTCAAGGCGGAGCTGTTCGCGGCGGAGGAATCCAACCGCGCCAAATCCGGCTTTCTCGCCAACATGAGCCACGAGATTCGCACGCCCATGAACGCCATCCTCGGTCTCGACACCCTGCTGCTGAAGGACGACAGCCTCACCCCGGAGTCCCGGCGTCTGGTGGAGAAGATCGACCTGAGCGCCCGGCATATGCTCGAGCTTGTCAATGACGTGCTGGATATGTCCAGCATCGAGAGCGGAAGACTCGACCTTGACGAGGGAAACTTCGATTTTCCGGACTTCCTGCGGCAAATCAACGACTATGCCCGCTCTCAGTGCAGCGAGAAGGGGCTGCACTACTCCTGCGAGGTCAGCGGAGAGCCGCGCCAGCGCTATTACGGCGACGTGAGAAAGCTGCGGCAGGTGCTGCTGAACATCCTCAACAACGCGGTGAAATTCACCGACAAGCCGGGGCGCGTCAGCCTTGCGGTCAGCTTCGGCGAGCCGGAGGGGGAGCGCTGCCCGGTGCGCTTTGTGATCTCCGACACGGGCATCGGCATCGCCGAGGGCTTCCTGCCGCACCTGTTCGAGCCCTTCGCGCAGGAGAACGACAGCACCACCAGCCGCTTCGGCGGCACGGGACTGGGGCTTCCGATCTCCCGGAACCTGGTGGAGCTGATGAACGGGGAGATCCGCGCCGAGAGCGAAAAGGGGAAGGGGACGACCTTCACCGTGAGCCTCTCGCTCGGTGCGGAACGCCCGGAAGGCGCAGAGGAAACCGAGCCGCCCCCGGCGGTGGAAGAGAGCTGTGAGCGCGTCGCCCTCGCCGGGAAGCACGTCCTGGTGGTGGAGGATATCCCCATCAACGCCGAGATCGTGATGGATCTGCTGGATATGGAGGATGTGAGCTCCGAGTGGGCGGAGAACGGCCAGCTTGCGGTGGAGCGCTTCGCCGCGAGCGCGCCGGGGCACTTCGACGCGGTGCTCATGGATCTGCGTATGCCCGTCATGGACGGGCTGACCGCGACGCGGGAGATCCGGCGGCTCGAGAGGCCGGACGCGAAAACGGTGCCCATCATCGCCCTGACCGCCAACGCCTTCGAGGAGGATGTGCAAAAGAGCCTCCAGGCGGGCATGGACGCGCACCTGGCCAAGCCCGCGGACAGCGATCTGCTGATCGACACCCTGCGGCGCACCATCGCCCGCGCTGAGCGCAAAGGAGAGATGACGTGAACCGCTCTTTGCTCGACAAGCTCTCCGCCGTGACGGCGGAGGAATCCGCGCTGTTGCACGGCGAGAGAGAGATCGACCGGCGGCTCTATATGGACGGGACGCGGGACGTGATCTCCGGCGACAAGCTGCTCGAGGCGGGCAAGATCATCACCATCCGCCCGCACACCCGCTTTGTCGCCTTCCCCGAGCATACGCACGACTATGTGGAGATCGTGTACATGTGTACCGGGCAGACGACGCACTGCGTCAACGGCCGGGAGGTACAGCTTCACCAGGGGGAGCTGCTGATGCTCGGGCAGAACGCGCGCCAGTCCATCGCCCCGGCCGGGGAGGGCGACGTGGCGGTGAACTTCATCGTGCGCCCGGCCTTCTTCACCGGGACGCTGCCCTTCCTCGGCGAGGAGAAGACGCCGCTGCGGGACTTCGTGGTGAGCTGCCTCACCGGCGGGAGCGAGACGGAGTGGCTGCTCTTTCGCGTCGCGGAGGTGCTGCCGATCCAGAACCTGATCGAGAACCTGGTCTATACTCTGACCGAGGATATCCCGAACCGGCGCGGCATTTTGCAAATGACGATGGGGCTGCTGTTCGCGCAGCTTCTCAACCACACCGACGCGCTGGAGATCGGCACCGCCGAGCAGGGCGCGGTGCTCTCGGTGCTGCGCTATATCGAGGAGCACTACGCCGACGGGAGCCTGACCGAAATCGCGGCGCAGCTCCACTATGAGCTGCCCTCGCTCTCGCGCCTGATCCGCCAGAGCCTCGGGAAGAACTATACGGAGCTCTTGCAGGAGAAGCGGCTGAGCCAGGCGGCGTGGCTGCTGCGCAATACCGCACTGCGCGTGGAGGATATCGCCGTGAGCGTGGGCTACGAGAACAGCAGCTATTTCCACCGCCTCTTCGCGGCGCGCTTCGGCCGCTCACCGAAAAAGTACCGCGACGGCTGACGATGTACCTGCAAATAAGGACGGTTTTTCCGGACAACTCCCGACATGGCAGAACGGCAAAAACTATGTTATATTTAAAACAAAGAGTGAGCATACTCTTGCTAATGAAATGAAAGGAAGTAGCGTTATGTCCAATCGTATCGTTCTCAATCCTGTATCCTATCATGGCGCCGGCGCCGTCAAGGAGATCGGCGGCGAGCTGAGCCGCCGCGGCTGCAAGCGCGCCTTCATCGCCTCCGGCCGTCACGTCGTCAAGTCCGGCGAGATTAAGAAGATCACCGACGTGCTCGACGAGATCGGCGTGCAGTACACCTTCTATACCGACATCAAGCCCAACCCGACCATCGAGAATGTCCAGAACGGCGTCAAGGCCTTCCAGGAGTTCGGTGCCGACTGCATCATCGCCGTCGGCGGCGGCTCTGTCATGGACACCTCCAAGGCCATCGGCATCATCGTCAACAATCCTGAGTTTGCGGATGTCCGCTCCCTCGAGGGTGTTGCCCCCACCAAGAAGCATGCCGTCTTCACCATTGCGGTTCCGACAACCGCAGGAACCGCAGCCGAAGTTACCATCAACTACGTCATCACCGACGTGGAAAAGAAGAGAAAGTTCGTTTGCGTCGACGTGAACGACATCCCCGAAATTGCCGTTGTTGACCCCGACATGATG
>JAZQCO010000130.1:0-6014 GCA_045546335.1 Candidatus Limivicinus sp.
TAAATCCCGATCAGGGAGACGTTGAGGTTCTGAATGGCGATATTGCCGTCAAACTTCACCTCGTCACCCGCCGTAGCTTCCGCTGCGGTTCCCGCGGCTTTCGACCGGATAATCAAAGAGAAATTGTCCTTGAGTTTGACATTTTCCTTCAGCTTGTCCGTGCCGATTGTGACATCACCCTTGTAGAAGCCCGATTCTACGGTGATAGTCACGCTGTCAGAATCATTGCTGAGCTGAGCGATGGCCGTGTCTACCGCGTCCTGAATGCAGGAAGCGGAGAGCGTTCCGTCGTCCTCGACCGGTTCGGCAGGTTCGCCGCCCGGCTCCTCAGAGCCGCTTTCGGCCTGTTCCTGCGCGACAGTCTTCGCGTCGAAGACAACAGGGTCATCATTCGTCCCAGGCGTGGAATTGTCCGCATCAATCGTCTCGGTGCCGTTCTCGACTACGCTGTCGATCACCGCGCCGCCGGTGACTGCTGCGGGCGTGTCACCGCCCGGGGCCGGGTCATCATCCGCAAAAGCGGTCGGCACAAGCAGGAGAGACAGGATCATGACAAATGCCATCACCGCTGCCCAGCGCATATGCCCGTTTCTACGGAAGCTGACCGAGCTGATTCTATTGTTCAGCTTTGTTCCTCCTTTCCACAGCCCCGGCCCCGATCGGGCTATTGGCAGAGGAGGCGGACCGGGTTCATGTTCGACCCCTCCGCCTCGTGGCCCGCAGGCTGTAATACTGGATCTTCTCACCCTGCACTGCGCAGGGCGTTTCGATCCATGCTCATTATAGCACTACCCCCTCCAGAAATCAAGTGCTGTTTCCGATCTGTCAACTTTCCATCTTGCATTTTCTTCTAAAATATGGTATACATATTTTAATATTCTTGAACATTTTGTGAACTTTCAGAGAACGAAAGGGGAAGCGCCATGCCATCCGGTGAAGTCTTCGGAAAAAAGCTCATCACACTGCGTACCGAGCGCGGTCTCAGCGCCAGTCAGCTCGCCGAGCGGATGTTCGTCTCAAAATCCACGGTCTCCCGCTGGGAAAACGGCACCCGCATGCCCGATTTCAATATGCTCTCGCGCCTCGCCGCGTGCCTGGGCGTGCCCTATACCGAGCTGCTCGACGCCGCGACCGTCACCGACGAGGTGCCCACGATCCTGCTCGTCGAGGACGAGCCGATCATCCTTCAGGGCACGCTCGCCGAGCTCTGCGAGGCGCTGCCCGAGGCCGCGGTCTACGGCTTCACCTCCTCGGCGCGCGCGCTGCAATTTGCCCGCGGCAGCCGGGTCGATCTCGCGCTCGTTGACATCGAGCTTGGCAAGGACAGTGGCCTCACGCTCTGCCGCGAGCTGTGCGAGATCAACCCCCGCACCAACGTCATCTTCCTCACCGGCTACCCCGGCTACGCGCAGGAGGCCTGGTCCACCGAGGCCAGCGGTTTTCTGGTCAAGCCCCTTCGGCGCGAGGCGCTCTTCACGCAGCTCAGGCGTCTGCGCTTCCCCATCCCGGGCTTTACCCCCCCCACTGCGAGAGTCGGGAGTGAGAGCCGATGACTGACCTGACGCTGTTTTTTAACATCGGCTCCGGCTTTGCCGGCTTTGCCATCGCGCTGCTGGGGCTTTGCCTCGCCCCGCTCAACGAGGCGTTCTCGCGCTGGGAGCGGCGCTTCTTCACGCTCTTCTTCCTCGTGCTGAGCCTGTACACCGGCTCCCTCCTCTACGAGCTGACCCTCCCCGATCTGCCCGGCTACGGCAGGCTCTCGCAGGCATTCATCTTTCTGGAGTCCTTCTTCTCCTCGCTTTTGATGCCGATGCTGACCTACCTGCTGCTGCGCTGGTGCGGGGAAACGCTTCGTCCCTCCCCTGCCACGGTCTCGGTCGCGGCGCTGCTGCTGCTCTACTGGGCGCTGCTGATCTTCACGCAGTTCACGACAGCGATCTACAGCGTCGGCGCCGACGGCATCTACCGCCGCGGTCCCTGGTATCCGCTGCTGCTCGTGCCCCCCGCGCTGCTGATGCTTGTCAATCTCACGATCGTCCTGCGGCGGCGCCGGAAGCTGCGCACGCGCCAGCTTGGGGCGGTGCTGAGCTTCCTGCTCATCCCGCTCGCCGCCATGCTGCTGCAAATGCTCTATTACGGGCTGCTCACGATCGCCCTCGGCACCTCGATCGGCTCCTTCGTGCTCTTCACCGCCGTGCAGCGGGATCTCACCGACCAGTACCTGGAGCAGCAGAAGGAGGTCACGCGCCGGGAGCTCGATATCCTGATGCTCCAGATGCGCCCGCACTATATCCACAACACGCTCATGAGCATCTACTATCTCTGCGACAGCGACCCCGCCCTCGCCAAGCAGGTCTGCGGGGACTTTGCGGCCTACCTGCAAGGCTCGTTCACAGGTCTCGGCGGGCGCGAGCCCGTGAGCTTCGCCGAGGAGCTGCGGCACACGAAGGCGTACCTCGCCGTGGAGCAGGCGCGCTACAGCGGGCAGATCGAGGCGGTCTTCGACACGCCCTACACCGCCTTCCGCCTCCCCGCGCTCACCTTGCAGCCACTGGTGGAGAACGCCATTCGCCACGGCCTCGACCCCGAGCGCGGCGTGCTGCACATCCGCGTGAGCACCCGCGCGCTCGACGAGGGCTGCGAGGTGCTCGTCGAGGATGACGGCGCGGGCTTCTCCGACGGGCAGGAGAGCAGCTATCCCGCCATCGAGAACATCCGCACCCGCCTCGCGTTCCACTGCGGCGGCAGCCTCACGCTCTCGGCGCGCGAGGGCGGCGGCGTCCGCGCCCGCGTCTATCTCCCGAGGAAATAACAGTTAATAATTAATAACTAATAACTAAGGTGTCCCCTTCGGGGACGGAGTGGAATGAAAAGAGCGGACTGCAAGTCATATCCGAGAGCGGACTTGCTTCACAAAATATTCAATCCGTCCGCGCCAGCGGACACCATAATTATTAATTATTCATTATTAATTATTCATTTTCATTCTCCCGCTCGGGCGGAACAGTTGCCAAAAAATAAATCTCCGGTGAAAACGGTGTCGTCTGAGCCGTTTTCACCGGAGATTCTTTTCTGTGCCTATCCCCTGCTGTCTATGGTCTCCTCCGTCAGCAGCCCCTCGAACTCACCGGCGGGGACAGGGGGTGAGAAGTAATAGCCCTGCGCCCTGTCGCAGCCGAGAGACTTGAGGATCTGGTACTGCTCCTCGGTCTCCACGCCCTCGGCGACGACCGGGACGTGCAGATGTGCCGCCACATCGAGGATCAGGCGCACGGTGCGCATGCTCTGCTCGTCGCCGAACGCGCCGCGCACAAGGCTCATATCGAGCTTGAGCGCGTCGATGGGGAGCTGTGCGAGCATACCGAGCGAGGAAAAGCCGCTGCCGAAGTCGTCCATCTCGATGCGGAAGCCAACGCCCATATCGTGCAGCTCGCGCGCCGTGGCGATCACCTGCTCGGAGTCCATCGCGTAGGCCGACTCCGTGATCTCGAGCACCAGATCCTCGGGAGCCAGGCCGCTCGCCTCGAGGATGCCGGTGAAGAGCTCCTTGAGGTCGGGCGTGAGCATATCAATGCGCGAGACATTGACCGACACGGGCACCGCGCGGCCAAGGCGCGTCTTCCAGTCGCGGATGCACGCGGCGGTCTCGCGCCAGACGTACTTGTCAAGCTCCACGACGAGGCCGTTTTTCTCCAGCAGCGGGATGAAGTCCGCCGGGGAGATGCGCCCGAAGCCGGGGTGGTTCCAGCGCACCAGCGCCTCCGCACCGCAGAGCACGGGGCGTTCGGGACGGATATCGTACTTGGGCTGGAAGCAGATGACGAAGTGCCCGCCCTCGAGGGAGCTGTCGAAGTCCGCGAGAAGCTGCTCGCGGTAGAGCGCGGCGCGCTGCATGGCGGCGTCGTAGAGCCCGATGCGGTTCTCCTCGCTGTGTCTGACCGCGTCCAGGGCGAGCCGCGCGCACTCGAAGCGCCGCTCGATGGGCAGCGTCTTGTCCGCCTGGCTGTAGACGCCCATGTGCAGACCGGGCGCGTCGGCTTCGCCGCTGAGCGCGGAGAGGAGCTCGCTGTAATCGTCCCGGTGCGGGCAGTAGAGCAGGAAGCTCTCCTCCCGCCGACAGCCGACGCCGCCGAGCTCGCGCGCACTCTGACGCAGCCGCCGCCCGAGCTGCTGAAGCTGCTGCTCGCCGTAGTGGCTCCCGTGGCGCGCGGTGAGCAGGTGCAGCCGGTCAAGCTCCACGACGATCGCATCCATCGGCATCTCCCAGTAGTGGCGGTCGAACATCTCCGCATAGCGCAGGAAGTAATCGACGTTGAACAGCCCCGTCAGATGGTCGCGCTCGGTGAAGCGGATGGTGTCGCGGTTCTCGGAGTACTCCACGCAGTTTTTGATGCGCGAGCGCACGATCTCCCAGGCGGGGAAGGGCTTGGAGATAAAATCCATCGCGCCAAGCTGCAAACAGCGCACCTCGGCGTGCTGGTCGGAGGTCATCACGACGATAGGCAGCGCGTGCAGCCGCTCGTCGCTGCGGATGCGGCGCAGCAGCTCCATGCCGCTCATGCGCGGCAGACTCAGATCGAGCAGCACCAGCGCAAGCTCCCCCGCGTGCGCGCTGATAAGCTCGAGCGCCTCCACGCCGTCGGCGGCGAAGAGCAGCTCATAGTCCTCCTCGAGGGCGCTGCCAAGCCGCAGCCGGTTCTCCTTCTCGTCCTCCACGATCAGGAGCCTCCGGCGGATCGGGAGCGGGGCGTCCTCCTCGCTGACAGCCTCGCGCTCCTCGTCGTCGTCGCGCGAGATCGCGCCGAGGGACTTGAGCAGCGCCTTTTCCTCATACATCTGCCTGTCGGCGCGCTCGAACACGTCATGCGTGGTGAGATCGCGCTCGGGAAGATACTCCGCCATGCCGCCCGAGACCACCGCGCCGCCCGCGCCGATGTGCTCGACCGAGCGGTTGTGCAGCGCCGTGAGCAGGTCGCGGCGCACCGCAAAGTCGCTGCCCTTGAGGATCACGACGAACTCGTCCCCGCCCACGCGGTAGACCGGGCTGTGCGCGTACACCTCACAGATCATGCGGCAGGCGCTGCACAGGTAGTCGTCCCCGGCCTTGTGCCCCTGGGTGTCGTTGATATGCTTGAGGCCGTTGACATCGCACACGACGATGCCGAAGATCTCCGATTGCCCGGCGCGGATGGCGGCGTCGAGCTCCTTTTCGCGCGAGAGATAGGCGAGATTGCTCTTGACGCCGGTAAGCGGGTCGGTATTGGCGAGCTTTTCGCTCTCCTTGGAGCGCTGCCCCTGATAGTGGTGGTTGGTGAGCATGATGGCCAGGGAGAAGGTGAACATCCCGACAGCCATCAGGATCGTGCGGGTGTTGGACAGCTCGAGCTGCTCGAGCTGCTGGTGGATGAAGTGCTGATCGGCGAGGCGCACGGGGTCATCCGCCGCCGCGGCGTAGTATTGCAGCACGTTCTCACTCATTTCCTCGGTGGCGAGGATCATCGACTGGCGCATCCAGATGAGCGAAATGAAAATCACGAGCGCGAGCAGCGCCACCCAGACGGTGACAGAGCTGCCGAAGCGCTGCTTGCTGTCGCGGTGCAGGATGTTGCGGAACACCAGAAAGCCCAGCACGCTCCACACGATGAACAGGAAGTACGTCTCCCTCGCCATGGAGCCGCGCCCGAAGAGGTTTGGCAGCAGGATATACGCGCCGAAGGAGATCATGAGCGCAAGGCCGAGCCCGCCGATCCAGGCCGCCTGCTTCTCCTTCATCCTCCGGCCGAGAACGGCGGCAGCGGCGCACACGAAGCCGTAGATCAGCGTCGCGCCGATGGTGGTCACGTCCACGATCCAGCCTATGGCCGTCCTGCCGGCGAAGGCCACGGCCAGGGAGACGCCCCCCACCAGCAGCACGGCCTGCCAGGGGACGCTGTGCCGGTTGAGGGCTGCGAAGCGCCCAGGCAGGATGCCGTCCTTGGCAAGGGCGTAGAAGAGCCAAGTCGGAGGCCAAGCGG
>JAZQCO010000131.1:0-3320 GCA_045546335.1 Candidatus Limivicinus sp.
AGGGAAAGCGTTCATGATCTGTGAAGTCCCATGGCTTCTCCCCTCTCACCGCAAGGGAACGAACTGTTAGTTTGCTGTTCGCTGTATCTAACGTGCAAAGTACCTGTTCAGTCCCCTTGCGGGGACTAAACAGGTAAGGGGGCACTTGCGCTTATCGCACCCGGCGCACGGGGGACGCGCCGGGTTTGGTCGGCGCAAGGCCTCGCGCAGCTCGGCTCAGAGAGTTTTTGAAGCGGCAAAGCTGCCTCAAAAACAGATTTGATTTCGTTTGCCGCCTTCCGAGGCGGCAAATCAGAGGGGAGCGCCCCTCTGAACTCCCCCGAAGGAAACGCAAGACTGAATCGTTGCTTTTTTCGTTAGGAGAGATGACCATGAACATCAGCACAGCCTTTCAGTCCGGGCGGCTCACGGTGTATCTGGGCGGCGAGCTCGATCACCACGCGGCGCGCGGCGCGATGCGCACGATCGACGAGCTGCTGGACGAATACCTCCCGCGCGACTGCGCGCTCGATCTGTCCCATTTGAGCTTTATGGACTCCTCCGGCATTGCGCTGATCGTGCGTTTGCAGCGGCGCATGACGGAGCTCGGCGGCCGCGCCTGGGTGGAGAATCCCGCCCGACAGCCCCGCCGCGTGATCGAGAGCGCTTCACTCGAGCGCCTGGTTCCTGTCGCCACCACCAAACTGTAACCGAGGAGAGATGACTATGAAAGCGGAAAACTACATAAAGCTCGATTTTCCCAGCCGCAGCAGCAACGAGGCCTTCGCGCGCAGCGCGGCCTCGGCCTTCGCCGCGCAGCTCGATCCCACGCTCGAGGAGCTCGGCGATATCAAGACCGCCGTCTCCGAGGCGGTGACGAACGCGATTGTTCACGCCTACCCGGACGCTCTCGGGCGTATCCACATGCGCCTGCGCATCCTCAAGGGCGGGACGCTGGAGATTCTGGTGCGGGACTGGGGCTGCGGCATCCCCGATGTGGAGAAGGCGATGGAGCCGCTCTACACGACCGGGGGCGAGGAGCGCAGCGGCATGGGCTTTACGATCATGTCCTCCTTTATGGACACGCTGCGCGTGCGCTCCTCCCCGGGGAAGGGGACAGCGGTGGTGCTGCGCCGCACGATCCGTCCGCGCCTGTGAACGAGGACTTCACGCGCGACCTCGCGGCGGCGCAGCAGGGCGACCGGGAGGCGGCGGGGCGGCTCGTCGCGGACAACACCGGCCTGATCTGGTCGATCGCGCGGCGCTACTTCGGACGCGGCGCGGAGCCGGAGGATCTCTATCAGCTCGGCTGCCTGGGCTTTCTCAAGGCGGTCGAGGGCTTCGACCCCGACTACGGCACCTGTTTTTCGACCTACGCCGTGCCGAAGATCGCCGGAGAGATACGCCGCTTCCTGCGCGACGACGGGCCGGTGAAGGTGAGCCGCAGCATCCGCGAGCAGGCGGCGCAGATCCACGCGGCGCGCGTGCGGCTCGAGCAGCACCTCGGGCGGGAGCCGGTGCTCTCGGAGCTTTCGCGGGAGACCGGGCTCACGCCGGAGGAGATCGCCTACGCCGAGACCGCCGCCGGGCCGACCGAGAGCTTGCAGCGCGAGAGCGGGGAGGACGGCTTCACGCTCGAGCTGGTGCTGGGCGATTACGCGGCGGAGGAGCGGATGCTCGAACAGGTGGCGCTGCGCGCCGCCGTCGAGACCCTGCCCGAACGTGAGCGGCAGGTGCTCTCGCTGCGCTACGGTCACGGCATGACCCAGCAGAGCTGCGCGCGGGTGCTGCACGTCTCGCAGGTGCAGATATCCCGCATCGAACGCCGCGCCATCGACACCCTGCGGGAAAAACTGAAGGAATGAATCTATGCACTCACCCCGGTGAAACCGTACCGTGTTGCGGTTTCGCCGGGGCTTTCTGCATCTATATACATTAGGTCATAGTCGCAAAGTGAGGACTTGCTTTATAACGAAGCAGGGGGCAGGACACGTCATCGCGAACCAGTCCGCAGACTGGTGTGGCGATCCGTTCTCTATGGGACGCCGAGGGTAGAATCCCCTGCGATGCTTCAAACCGGAGCTTCTTCTGTTCTGAGACTGTCATCCGCACGAAAAAGCAATTTATAAAAACGAAATGCAAAATATACTTGACAAATCAGAGAATGTAAACTATAATTTGCATTGCAAGGAGGGGAGCTCTTGAGAAACTTGAAAATGAAGTTCAGACGCATCGAACTGGATATGTCTCAGACTGAGCTGGCGAAACGCGCGGGGGTAACAAGGCAGACGATCGGGCTGATCGAATCCGGGGAGTTCAATCCCTCCATCAAGCTGTGCGTCGCCATCTGCAAAGCACTGGGCGTAACACTGAATGATCTGTTTTGGGAGGAAGAAGACAATGAAGCTGAAGAAAAGTAATCTGGATGAACAGCAGGAGCGCAAGCTGCTGGAAATTGAAAGCCGGGGCTGCTGGCTGGTCTTTTGGGGGCTTTTGCTTGCGCTGACGGTCGAATCCGTGGTGATAGAGGATTCGCGTGCGATCATCGGCGAATGGCTCCTGTTCATGGGGCTTGCGCTTTATCTTGCCATTTCCTGCATCCGGGCGGGTATTTGGGACAGGAGAATGGATATGAGCCGCAAGACCTGTGTGCTGGTATCACTGGCGGCGGCGCTCTGCACGGCGGTTTTCGTGTTTGGCTTTCTTTTTGTTCGTACTCATAAGCCGGTCGGTTCGCTCTGCGCCGGCGCGATTGTAGGGGCGATCACCTTTGTGATCTGCTATCTCGCTCTGCGTTTTGCTGCAAAAGCCACCCAAAAGCGCCAGGACGAGCTCAATGCCGAGCCGGACGATGAAGACTCGTCTTGTTGAGCCTCGCTTCGAGGGGATGAGCCGATCCCTTCCGGCTCTGCGCGCCTCTTTTGCCTGCAAGCCTGCCCCCGGCAGCTTTTGCAGACAAAAGAAAGGGACTGTCTCAAAACGGCAAGAGCAGCCGTAGGGGCGGCTTTCAGCCGCCCGCGCAGTGAAAGCATACTGATCCGAAAAGTTGGGCGAATTCGTATAAGCAGCGGATTCGCCCAACTTTTTACAGATATTTTGATTTCGCTGCCGGGAGGCTGATAGCCTCCCCTACATTCTCTTTCGGACTTTTGAGACAGCCCCTTTTTCGTTACAGCAAGCGGTCGTAAGTCGGATCGTAGCCATGTCGTTCTGTGAGCCAAGGAGTTGTAGCTAAGTGTTGTCTTCCTAAGACCGCCTTGGCCTCCGACTTGGGAGGCTGATAGCCTCCCCTACATTCTCTTTCGGACTTTTGAGACAGCCCCTTTTTCGTTACAGCAAGC
>JAZQCO010000132.1:0-3770 GCA_045546335.1 Candidatus Limivicinus sp.
CGCCGACGGTGTCATCGACGAGGGCGACAGCGTGATCTTCATGAACTTCCGCCCTGACCGCGCCCGTGAGATGACCTGGGCGCTGAACCTGCCCAAGTCGGATCGTAGCCATGTCGTTCTGTGAGCCAAGGAGTTGTAGCTAAGTGTTGTCTTCCTAAGACCGCTTGGCCCTCCGACTTCCTGCGCCGACGGTGTCATCGACGAGGGCGACAGCGTGATCTTCATGAACTTCCGCCCTGACCGCGCCCGTGAGATGACCTGGGCGCTGAACCTGCCCGATTTTGACGGCTTCCAGCGCAAGAAGACCGTCTATCCCCTCTCCTACGTCTGCACCGCGCAGTATGACGAGAGCCTGACCCTGCCCATCGCCTACCCGCCCGAGGTCATCGAGGACACGCTGGGCGATATCGTGAGCGCGCGCGGCCTCAAGCAGTTCCGCGTCGCGGAGACCGAGAAGTACGCGCACGTCACCTTCTTCTTTAACGGCGGCGTGGAGAAGCAGGCCGAGGGCGAGGATCGCTGCCTTGTCCCCAGCCCGAAGGAGTTCCCCACCTACGATCTGATCCCGCAGATGAGCGCGGAGAAGGTCGCGGACAAGGTGGTCGAAGCCATCGCCTCCGAGCAGTACGCGCTGATCGTCTGCAACTTTGCCAACTGCGACATGGTCGGTCACACCGGCGTGATGGATGCGGCGATCCAGGCCGTGCAGACCGTCGATAGCTGCATGGGGCGCATCATCGCCGAGGTTGAGAAGCACGAGGACGTGACGCTGCTCGTCACCGCCGACCACGGCAACGCCGACTGCATGTTTGACGAGAGCGGCAAGGTCAACACCGCGCACACGACCAATCCCGTCCCCTTCTGCGTCACGGTGAAGGGCGCGAGCCTGAAGCCGGGTCGCCTCGCCGATATTGCCCCCACGATCCTGCACATCATGGGTATCGAGCAGCCCGCCGCCATGACCGGCGAGTGCCTGCTGAGCGAGTGAGATTCGATTACGGCAAGGGGCTCTGGAAAAAAGTCCCTTGCCGCAGGGGCGGCTGCCGCCGCCCGCGCAAGAAAGCAAACACATGCAAAAATAATGGGCGAATTCGTATGAAAAGCTACGAATTCGCCCATTTCTTGCAATGAAAATGGTATTCCGCCCCTACGGCTGCGCTGCCTAGTCTCCTCAGGCGTTGAGCGCCTCGAGGATACCGGGAAGCTGCGCGTCCACCTTGTCGTTATCGAGCTGACAGGTGCCGGCGTTCTCGTGACCGCCGCCGCCGTACTCCAGGCACAGCTCGCCGATATCGACCTGGGAGCTCTTGTTGAAGATGGACTTGCCGATCATGACGGCGGTGTTCTGCTTCTTGAAGCCCCAGGCGACGTGCACGGAGGTGGTGCACTCGGGATAGAGCGCGTAGATCATAAAGCGGTTGCCCGCGTGGATGATCTCCTCGTTGCGCAGGTCGAGCACCACGACCTTACCGTGTACCCTGGCGATGCGCTGAAGCTGCGCCTTGAAGAGCGCGGCCTGCTCGAAGTAGAGATCGACGCGCTCCTTGACATCGGGCAGTTCCAGAATCTCGTCGATCGTGTGGTCAAGGCAGTAGTCGATCAGCTCCATCATCAGCGCGTAGTTGGAGATGCGGAACTCGTGGAAGCGGCCGAGACCCGTGCGCGCGTCCATCAGAAAGTGCAGCAGCACCCAGCCCTTGGGCTCGAGCACCTCCTCGAGCGTGAAGTCCGCGCTGTCGCCCTTATCGACCGCCGCCATCAGCTCGTCGGAGATGCGCGGCAGCGCCGCCTTGCCGCCGTAGTAGTCATAGACCACGCGCGCGGCGGAGCGCGCCGTGGGGTCGATGATGAGCTTGCCCTCGGTCTCAATGGCCTTGAGGCGGTCGATCTCCGACTCGTGGTGGTCGAAGGCGATGGACACGCGGGGATCGTAGGGCAGATTCGTCGTGATATCGTTCTTACTGAGCTCGATCTTGCCGTCCTGCACGTCCTTGGGATGCACGAACTTGATCTCGTCGATCAGCCCGAGCTCCTTGAGCATCATCGCGCAGGCGAGGCCGTCAAAATCGCTTCTCGTAACCAGTCTCCTGATTTGCTGCTCCATGGATAAATCCTCCAATAGTATCATTTGTTGTGTTGTCAGTATACCTGTTTTCCCTGCAAAATGCAATCCCTTGCCATGAAAAAAGGCACCCGCTTGCGCGGCTGCCCCGGATCGGGTATTTTACGGCTTGAGCTCGAGATAGAGCGCGCGGTACTGCTTGGCGGAGTTGTCCCAGGAGACATCCTTCGCAAGATCGCGCAGCACCACCGCATCCCAGCGCTCGCGCTCGGTGAAGTACACCGTCTTCGCGCGGTTGATCGCATCGAGCAGCAGCCCCGCCTCGTAGCGGTCGAAGGTGAAGCCGTTGCCCTCGCCGGTGAACTGGTTGTAGGGCTCCACGGTGTCCTTGAGGCCGCCGGTCTCGCGCACGATGGGCACGGTGCCGTAGCGCATGGCGATAAGCTGCGTCAGACCGCAGGGCTCGAAGAGGCTCGGCACCAGCAGCGCGTCGCTGCCGGCATAGATCTCGTGCGCCAGCGCCTCGTCATAGGCGATGTAGGCACACACGCTCCCCTTCCAGCGGTTCTCATATTCGCGGAACGCCCACTCATACTTGGAGTCGCCCGTGCCGAGTACGATGACCTGGGTGTTGCCGTCGATGAGGCTGGGCATGATGGCGTTGAAGAGGTCGAGACCCTTCTGGTCAGTCAGGCGGGAGATCAGGCCGAGAACCATCTTGTTCTCGTTGACCTCAAGGCCAAGGCGCTCCTGCAGGGCGCGCTTGTCGGCCTTCTTCTGCTCGACGGCGTTCGCAGCGGTGTAGTTGGCCGGGAGCAGCGCGTCGGTCTCGGGGTTCCAGATCTCCACGTCGATGCCGTTGACGATGCCGGAGAGCTTGCCGGAGTGGTGGCGCAGATGCGCGTCCAGCCTCTCGCCGAAGAACGGGGTCTGGATCTCCCAGGCGTAGGTCTGGCTGACGGTGGTGATCTTATCGGAATAGGTCAGGCCGCCCTTGAACATATTGGCGTCCTTCTCCTGGGTCAGCACGTCGGGATTGAAGAGGTACTCGGGCAGGCCGGACCAATAGCGGATGGTCGGGATGTCATAGACTCCCTGGAAGCGCAGATTGTGGATCGTGATGACGCTCTTGGCGCTGCCGACAGGCGTGCCGGCGAACAGCGTGCGCAGATATACGGGCACGAGACCGGCCTGCCAGTCGTGGCAGTGGATGATATCGGGCACCCAGTCCATATAGTTGAGCGCGGCCAGCGCAGCCTTGGAGAAGAAGCAATACTTGGGGATATCGTCCACAAGGTTGGTGTAGGGGTTGCCGGAGGAGAAGAACTCCTCGTTGTCGATGAAGTCATAGACCACGCCGTCCCAGACATACTCCATGATGCCGACATAGAAGGAGCGGCCGTCGGCGCACAGATCCATCATGAACTCGCCGCGGTAGATCATCTTCTCCTGATACTTCTGGGGGATGCACTTGTAGCGGGGCAGAATGACCTTCACGTCGCAGTTCTGCTTGGTGAGGGCTCTGGGCAGGGCGTACATCACATCGCCCAGACCGCCGGTCTTGACAAAGGGATAGCACTCCGAGCCGATGAAGGCGACGCTGCGGCGCGGCTGGGGCAGCTCGGGCTCAGCGGGGGCTTCCTCGACGACAGGGGGTTCCTCGACGACGGGCGCTTCCTCAACGACGGGGGCTTCCTCGACGACGGGC
>JAZQCO010000133.1:0-6544 GCA_045546335.1 Candidatus Limivicinus sp.
CTGGACGTGGGCGGTGCCGTGGGCCGGGACGGCATGCTGACCGTGAGCCGGGACATTGGTCTGCGGGAGCCCTACATCGGCTCGACGGAGCTGCGCAGCGGGGAGATCGCCGAGGATCTGACCGCCTACCTGCTGGAGAGCGAGCAGGTGCCCTCCGCCTGCGCCCTCGGCGTGCTGGTGGACACCGACTGCTCGATCAAGGCGGCGGGCGGCTTTCTGGTGCAGCTCATGCCCGGCGCGGACGAGGCGCTGATCGGTAAGCTCGAGGACAACATCTTCCTCATGGATCAGCTCACCACCATCCTCGACGAGGACGGGACGGACGCCATCTTCGCCCAGGTGCTCAAGGATATCCCCTACCACCTCGTCGCCGAAGCGCCGGTGGGCTACCGCTGCCCCTGCTCGCGCGAGCGCGTGGAGACAGCGCTCGGCGTGATCGACGAGGGCGAGCTCGAGGAGATGATCGCCGAGGGGAAGGACGCGGAGGTCTGCTGCCAGTTCTGCGACAAGCGCTACGTCTTCGCCCCCGCCGATTTGCGGACGATACTGGAGGAAAAAGTAAAAGTGAAAAACGAAAAGTGAAGAGTGAAAAACTGCGGTGTCGCTTCGCGACGTATTAGAATCCGTGCCGCATAGCGGCACACCATAACTTTTCACTTTTATCTTTTATCTTTTCACTTTCACATAGTTTAATCCGTGCCGCATAGCGGCACACCACAATTATTCATTATTCATTATTCATTATTCATTTCTCCGAAGGAGGCTTCCATGCTTACCGACAACGACCTGTCCATGCAATTCGGCTCCTCGGTGCTTTTCTCCAAGGTTGAGCTGCAATTCACCGCCGGGAACTGCTACGGCATCATCGGAGCCAACGGCGCAGGCAAATCCACATTCATCAAGATCCTCTCCGGTGAGCTTGAGCCGACGAGCGGCAGCGTGACGCTCGCGCCCAAGCGCCGTATGTCGGTGCTCAAGCAGAACCAGAGCCTCTACGACGACTACCCGGTGCTCGAGACGGTCATCATGGGGCACCCCCGGCTCTACGAGTGCGGGAAGGAGAAGGACGCCATCTACGAGAAAGAGGACTTCTCGGACGAGGACGGGCTGCGCGCGGCAGAGCTGGAGGAGGAATACGCCGAGCTCGGCGGCTACGAGGCGGAGAGCGACGCGGGGCGCATTTTGCAGGGTCTCGGCGTGGAGACCGCGCTGCACCAGACGCTCATGCGCGACCTCGACCCGCGTCTGAAGGTCAAGGTGCTGCTCGCGCAGGCGCTCTTCGGTCATCCCGACGTGCTGCTGCTCGACGAGCCGACCAACAACCTCGACCTGCAAAGCGTGGTCTGGCTCGAGGACTTCCTGATGGACTACGAGGGCACCGTGCTCGTCGTGAGCCACGACCGCTACTTCCTCAACAACGTCTGCACGCACATCGTCGATATCGACTACGGCAAGATCAAGATGTACGTCGGCAACTACGATTTCTGGTACGAATCCAGCCAGCTCATTCAGAAGCTGATCCGCGACCAGAACAAGAAGGCGGAACAGAAGATCGCGGAGCTGCAGAGCTTCATCGCGCGCTTTTCCGCGAACAAGTCCAAGTCCCGCCAGGCGACCTCGCGCCGCAGGCTGCTCGACAAGATCACCGTGGAGGAGCTGCCCGCGTCCACGCGGCGCTATCCCTGGGTCGGCTTCAAGGCCGAGCGCGAGCCGGGCAAGGATCGCCTCTTCGTGACAGAGGTCTCCAAGACCGTGGACGGGGTGAAGCTGCTGAGCAAGGTTAGCTTCATCGTGGGCAAGGAGGACAAGATCGCCGTCGTCGGCAAGAACGAGCTCGCCGTGACGATGCTCTTCAAGCTCCTCATGGGCGAGGAGGAGCCGGACGAGGGGACGGTCAAGTGGGGCGCGTCGATCCAGCCGAGCTACTTCCCGAAGGATCACAACAGCTACTTTGACGGCTTCGAGGGCGATTTGATCGAGTGGATGCGCCAGTTCAGCGAGGACAAGCGCGAGAGCACCCTGCGCACCTTCCTCGGGCGGATGCTCTTCTCGGGCGACGATGTCTACAAGCCCGCCAAGGTGCTCTCGGGCGGCGAGAAGGTGCGCTGCATGCTCAGCCGCATGATGCTCTCGGGCGCGAACTTCCTCGTGCTCGACCAGCCGACGAACCACCTCGACCTTGAATCCATCGCCGCGCTCAATAACGGCCTCGAGGCCTTCAGGTACAACATCATCTTCTCCTGCCACGACCACCAGCTCACCCAGACCGTCGCCAACCGCATCATTGAGATCACCGAGGACGGCAGCATCATCGACCGCGTGTGCTCCTTCGATGAATACGTCCACCTGAACGAGATGGAAGCGAAATAAAACGATCCCCTCGGGGCTTTGCCCCGAGGGGATTTTATCTGCCTATCTGGCATTTACAATGCTCTCCACGTCTCGACCGCCATAGAAAATACGGGCAACGCTGACGAGACGGCTTTCCTGATCCGTCCAGTAGTACACAACATACTTGCCGACGGACAGCTTGCGCATACCCATCGACGCCCAGGGCTCCCAGTCCACAGCGGCGTACCGCTCCGGCAGCTCACACAGACTGCGGATTTCCTGACGGATTCGCCCAACTTGTCTGGACGCTGTCTCGCGTTCCTTCAAATGAAAGCTGATATAGGAGTAGACCGCCCGCAAATCATCAAGAGCTTCGGGGGAATATTCCACACGAAAGCGCTTGCTCATATCCCAAATTCCTTTGCAAGCGCGGCGTCTACCTCGTCAGCGGAGAGACCCTTTCCGGCGCGGAGTGACTCCACGCCCCTGCTGAGCTCGCGGTCAAGCTCCGCGCGGCTCAGGCCGCCGATGGCGGTCGGCGCTGTGACGGGCAGCCTCGGCTCAAAGGGCAGACCCCGCTGCAAAACAATTTGACTGTACAGCATTTGAATGGCGCTGGCGGGAGAAATGCCGAGCTGGGACAGGATTCCCTCGGCGCTTTCCTTCAGCCCCGCATCAATACGGGCATAGACGGCGGATGTGTTCGCCATTGCAATCACGCTCCTTTGCCCTTAGTATACGACGCTGCGCGGAAAAATGCAAGCAATTGCAAGCGATTGTTCAAGCCGTTTGTTTCTTCTTCGCGGTGAAATACTGGAACGCCACGGCGGCGGCCATCAGGACGATGCCGACCGCGTCGGTGGCGGGGTTGGGGTCCATCATCAGCAGCCCCGCCGCCGCGAGCACCACGCGCACAAGCGGGTGGATGGGCTTGAACAGGAAGCCGCTGAGCGAGGCGGCGACACCGAAAATGCCGATCAGGGAGCTTGCGACAACGAGCACGACCTGCACCGTCGTCGTGTCCACGAACAGCATCGCCGGGTTCATCGCGAAGATGTAGGGCACGATGAACGCGCCGATGGCGAGGCGTGAGGCGTTGAAGGCGGTCTTCATCGGCGGCGCCTTGGCGATGGCGGAACCGGCGTAGGCGGCGAGCGCGACAGGCGGCGTGATATCGGCGACGATGCCGAAGTAGAACACGAAGAAGTGCGCCGCGACCTGCGGCACGCCGATGGTGATGAGGATCGGCGCGCAGGTGGAGGCCATGATGCAGTAGTTGGCGGTGGTGGGAACGCCCATGCCGAGCACGATGCAGCAGAGCATCGTGAGCAGCAGCGCAATCAGGACGTGCCCGCGCGAGATGGTGACGACGGCGGTGATGAGCTTGGAGGCCAGCCCCGTCGAGGTGACAGAACCCGCGACAAGCCCCGCCATCGCACAGGCGACGCCGACGGTGATGCAGCTCTTGGCGCCGGCCTCGAGCGCGTCGAAGAACTTGCCGAAGGTGAGGTTGTCGCTGCGATCCTCGCTCTTGGTGGCGATGCGCACGAGGTTGTTATAGAGCCCGACGAGGATCGTGATAAGGATGGCGACGGAGGCGGAGAACTGCATCGTGCGCTTGTTCGAGGCGACGAGCCAGATCAGCACGATCAGCGGCAGCAGCAGGTAGGTCTTGGGCAGAAGCTGGCGCAGCCGGGGCAGCTCCTCTTTGGGGATGCCCTTGAGGCCGAGCTTGCGCGCCTCGAGGTGCACGGCGATATAGATGCCCGCGAAGTACAGCACCGCCGGGAGGATCGCCTTGAGCGCGACCTGCCCGTAGGGGATGCCCATGTACTCAGCCATCAGGAAGGCGGCCGCGCCCATGATCGGCGGCATGATCTGCCCGCCGGTGGAGGCTGCGGCCTCCACCGCCCCGGCGAACTCGGGCTTATAGCCGGTGCGCTTCATCATCGGGATCGTGACGGAGCCGGTGGTCACGGTGTTGCCGACCGAGGAGCCGGACACCATGCCGCACAGCGCCGAGGAGATGACCGCGACCTTCGCAGGTCCCCCCGCCGACGCGCCGGCGACGGCGTTGGCGAGGCTGATGAAGAAGGCGGAGATGCCTGTTCGTTCAAGGAACGCGCCGAAGATGATGAACACCACGATGTACTTGGCGCAGACGTTGATGGGCGTGCCCATGATGCCGGTGGTGGTGTAGAAGAGGTCATAGATCACCTTGCCAAAGCGCACGTTTGTGAAGGCGTAGACCAGCAGCACCCCGACCACGCACAGGATCGGCAGCCCCACGCAGCGGCGGCACAGCTCCATATACGAGAGGATCGCGACGATGGCCATGACGACCATCTTCGGGTCCTTGGTGACGCGGGCGGCGAGCTTGATGATGGAGTGGGCGTGCAGCGCGCAGTAGAAAAACGGGATCGCGCCGATCAGCATGAGCAGGATGTCGTACCAGGGCAGGGTGTTGGGGCGGACGTGCTTTTTGCTGATGGGGTAGTTGAGATAGCCGATCACGAGCACGAGGCCGAGGAAGATGTTGAGCTTCTCCTCGGGCATCATGGTGCTGAAGAGCGTCACCCAGATGCAGTAGAGCGAGAAGGCCGCGCAGAGATACCGGATGACCTTCGCGGGCACGCCCTCCCAGACGCGGACATTGGATTCCAGATCGTATTTTTTCAGCAGCGCCTCGGCCTGGGACTGCGCCTGCGCCTCCGGCTTGCTTTTTTTCGCCATGGATCATTCACACCTTTTCAATAGAGAATCAAACGGCCCGCACCCCGATCGGATGCGGGCCGCGAATGTATTGCGTTGACGGGATTACTCCGCAGGCACCTCGATGCCCTTGTCGGCAAAGAACTGCACAGCACCGGGGTGATAGGGCACACCGCTGAGGGAGGAGGCAAACTCGAGGCTCAGCTCGGTGGCCTTGGCGTGAACCTCGGCGAGCGCGTCGAGATTCTCAAACACGCCGACGAGGAAGTTGTACACATCCACATCCTTCACGTCGTTTGCGGCGATGACGACCGCGCCGATGGCGACGGTGGTCACGTCCTCGGGCATATTGTAGGTATCCGCGGCGATGACGGCCTTGGAGTAGTAGGGGCTGCTCTCAATGAGCGCGTCGATATGCTCCTCGTCGATGCTCACGAGATAGACCTGGTTGGTGGCGGAGAGGGTGGTGACGGCGGTGGTGGGCGCGCCCGCGACGACGAAGGCCGCGTCGATCTGGCCGTCCTGGAGGCTCTCCACGCTGTCGCCGAAGGACTGGTAGGTGGGCTTGATGTCCTCCTCGGTCATGCCGTAGGCGCCGAGCAGGTCGATGGCGTTGAAGTACACGCCGGAGCCGGCCGCGCCGATGGAGACGGTCTTGCCCTTGAGGTCGGCGACGGTCTTAATGTCGGGGTTCAGGGTGACGATCTGCACCTGCTCCATGTAGAGCGGGGCGACGACGGAGAAGCTGGTGACAGGCTCGCCGTACTCTTCAAAGGTGCGCGTTCCGGCATAGGCGTAGGCCAGCACGTCGGACTGCGAGAAGCCGAGCTGGGCGTCGCCCATATCCAGCGCGTCGATATTGGCCTTGGAGCCGCCGGAGGTGATGGCGGTGACCTTGGTGCTGGTCACGTCGCTGACCTTCTGGGCGATGACGCTGCCGAAGCCGTAGTAGGTACCGGCCTCGCCGCCGGTGGTGAAGGTGAGCTTGGAGCCGCCGTCCTTGGGGGCGAGCGCGTCGTCCGCGAAGGCGAGGGCGCCGAGCGCAACGACCATGCACAGCGCGAGGGCGAGAGCAAGCAGCTTTTTCATAAAAGATTCCTCCTTGAGAAGTATTCATGTATACATGAATGCGTATACCTTGATGTGGATAAGTATACACGGCTCTTGGATGCTTTGCAAGAGTAAATCGGTAAATCGGCAAAATGCCGAAGTCGGAGTGAACAGGGAGGAGAAGTTTTGGCAAATTTGCGAAAACAGAGCCTCCCCCGCTGCGTTGACCCGGTTGTGTCATTGCGAGGAGCGCAGCGACGTGGCAATCCGCATCTCCCAGCGGCCAGTTTGGTTACGCACATAGTACAGTACCGACGCGGCCAGGGGGAGAATTGCGGCTTTGCGCTGCCAGTGGCAGAAGAAGCAAAGACGCAATTTCCGCAGCGGTCGAAAAACCGGAGGATCAGCGAAGCCCGAACGGTTTTTCGGGCACCGCAAGGTGTTTACGGAT
>JAZQCO010000134.1:0-9773 GCA_045546335.1 Candidatus Limivicinus sp.
GTTTTTCCGGAGCGCGGCGTTCTGCTCCTCGTTCAGCGGGATGGTGGTGCCGAGCACGTCCACGGCAAACCCGTTGCCGTTCCGGACGAGCTTCGCCTTGAGGAAGTTCATCTGCGGGCTGCCGATGAAGCCGGCGACGAACAGGTTCGCGGGGTGATTGAACACGTCCTGAGGCGTGCCGATCTGCTGGATGTAGCCGTCCTTCATGATGACGATGCGGTCGCCCAGGGTCATGGCCTCGGTCTGGTCATGGGTGACGTACATGAAGGTGGTGTTGATGCGCTGGCGCAGCTTGATGATCTCAGCGCGCATCTCGTTGCGGAGCTTGGCGTCGAGGTTGGACAGAGGCTCGTCCATCAGCATGACCTTCGGGTCACGCACGATGGCGCGGCCGATGGCGACACGCTGACGCTGACCACCGGAGAGCGCCTTGGGCTTACGCTCGAGGTACTGGGTGATGTCCAGAATCTCAGCCGCTTCGCGAACCTTCTTGTCGATGACGTCCTTGGGCTCCTTGCGCAGCTTCAGGGAGAAGGCCATGTTGTCATACACGCTCATGTGAGGATACAGGGCGTAGTTCTGGAAAACCATGGCGATATCACGATCTTTCGGGGCCACGTCGTTCATGACCTTGCCGTCGATCAGCAGCTCGCCGCCGGAGATCTCCTCCAGACCCGCGACCATACGCAGGGTGGTGGACTTGCCGCAGCCGGAGGGGCCGACCAGAACGATGAATTCCTTGTCCTTGATGTCCAGGTTGAAGGCCTGAACGGCGACAACGCCCTCATCGGTGATCTGGAGGTTGACTTTCTTCTTCTCGGGTTCGTCAGCCTTTTTCTTCTTGTTCTTCTTCTCCTCGCCGCTGACAAAGGGGTAGACCTTCTTGATGTTTTTCAGCTGAACAGTTGCCATGTTTTCGGCTCCGGACATCCGGCCTCCGCCAGAGATGCCCTCGCGACCGGCTGCTTGAGCCGCGCCGCATTACGACAGGTCTCCACACTGCCGCACCCCGAGCCTGGGGCTGAACTTTTCCTCCTTGTACTTACTCCGCGCGGCTGAGTGGTGGAGAGCCGCGCGTGCAGTCAGATTAGGGTATGAACCCAAGGCTCATTATACAGGACGCCTTGCCGCTGTGCAAGCCAAATTTTTCTTTCAAATTTTAGGCATATTGCACAGGCTCGTAAAAAACGGGAGGGGACACAAGCCCCTCCCCTACGGTATGTCATTCACTTGTGGTAGAGCTTTTTGACCTGATACTTCGGCTCGCAGCTCAGGTTGACGCCGATCTTCTTGAACAGGTCGAGATCGACGTGCGAGAGGATGACCGAGGAGTGCGCCTCACAGCCGCGCAGCTTCTCGAGCTGGTCGATGGCGTAGCCCGCCATGGGGTTCGTGACCGAGCTGATGGTCAGGGCGATCAGCAGCTCGTCGGTGTGCAGGCGGGGGTTGTGGTTGCCGAGATGCTCGACCTTGAGGTGCGAGATCGGCTGGATCATGCCCGGGGAGATCAGCAGCAGCTTCTTCTCGATCCCCGCGAGGTGCTTGAGGGCGTTGAGCAGGCAGGCCGAGGCCGCGCCGAGCAGGGAGCTGGTCTTGCCGGTGATGATCGTGCCGTCGGGCAGCTCAAGCGCCATGGCGGGGTTGCCCGTCTCCTCAGCGCGCCGCAGCGCGGCGGCGACGACGGGGCGGTCGCCCACGGTGATGCCGGCGGAGTTCATGATGAGCTCGATCTTGCGCGCCTCCGACGCCTCCGAGATGCCCTGGCGCACGGCGCAGGCGGTGGCGTAGTAGCGGCGCAGGATCTCCTGCTTGCTCGCCTCGCGGCAGGCCTCGTCGTCCGTGGTGCAAAAGCCCACCATGTTCACGCCCATATCGGTCGGGCTCTTGTAGTCGCTGCGGCCGTAGATCTGGCGGAACATCGCCTCGAGCACGGGGAAGATCTCCACGTCGCGGTTATAGTTCACGGTGGTGACGTTGTACGCCTCGAGGTGGAAGGGGTCGATCATGTTCACATCGTCGAGGTCGGCGGTGGCGGCCTCATAGGCGAGGTTCACCGGATGCTTGAGGGGCAGGTTCCAGATCGGGAAGGTCTCAAACTTCGCATAGCCCGCCTGGACGCCGCGCCGGTGCTCGTGATAGAGCTGGCTGAGACAGGTGGCCATCTTGCCGCTGCCGGGGCCGGGCGCCGTGACCACGATCAGCGAGCGGCTGGTCTCGATATACTCGTTGCGCCCGAAGCCCTCCTCCGACACGATCAGCGGGAGGTTTGAGGGGTAGTCGGGGATGATATAGTGGAGATAGACCGGAATTTCCAGCGCTTCGAGCCGCTTTTTGAACTTATCCGCCGCGCTCTGTCCCCGATAGTGGGTGATGACGACGCTGCCGATATAGAGCCCGATGCCCCGGAAGGCGTCGATCAGGCGCAGGGTGTCCTCGTCATAGGTGATGCCGAGATCGCCGCGGCGCTTGCTGCGCTCGATATCGTCCGCCGAGATGGCGATGACGATCTCCGCCTCGTCCTTCATCTCCAGCAGCATCTTGACCTTGCTGTCCGGCTCGAAGCCGGGGAGGACGCGGGAGGCGTGGTAATCGTCGAAGAGCTTGCCGCCGAACTCCAGATACAGCTTGCCGCCGAACTGGGCGATGCGGTCGCGAATCTTCTGGGATTGCAGTTTCACATACTGGGCGTTGTCAAAGCCGATTCGATTCATGGTGGCCAAACCTCTCTTTTCTGTTCTACAAAGCGGTATTGTAGCACAGCCGCGCCGAATCGACAAGAAGAAATTCTCCGATCCTTTTCATACGCAAAAGCTATCTCCCGCAGGCTTGACCGTTTGCGGGTGAAAAGCGCCCGTTTGCGTCCGGACGCTTGCGCCTGCGGGTGCGGCGTGTTAAGATACAGGTATCGTACTGCGACCAATTATCAAAGGAGGATGCACATGAAAACGAGACCGGCCTTCAACCCCTATCTGCCGAGCTGGGAATACGTCCCGGACGCCGAGCCCCATGTGGTGGGCGACCGCGTGTATATCTACGGCTCGCACGACCTCTTCAACGGCATCAACTTCTGCCTTGGCGACTACGTCTGCTGGTCGGCGCCGCTCGACGATCTCGGCAACTGGACCTACCACGGCGTGATCTTCAAGCGTGAGCAGGACCCCGCCGCGCCGAAGCTCCGCGTCACGAACGGTCTCGCCGCCCCCGACATGGTGGTCGGCCCCGACGGGCGCTACTACCTCTACTACTTCATGGGCGGCACCAAGATGATCTCCGTCGCCGTCTGCGACGAGCCCGCCGGGAAGTATGAGTTCCTCGGCTACGTCAAGTACTCCGACGGCACGCCCATCGGCAAACGCAACGAGCCCTTCCAGTTCGACCCCGGCTGCCTCAAGGACGACGACGGGCGGCTCTATCTCTACACAGGCTTCGCCTTCGGCGGAAATCCGATCCTGCTCGACGGCTCCCAGCCCACGAAGAACGGCCCCATGGTCTTTGAGATCGACACGCGCGATATGCTCACCGTCATCTCCGGCGACGAGCTCAGGTACATCGGCGTGCTCACGGGCGAGGCCGCGAAGGGCACGGCCTACGAGCAGCAGCCCTTCGGCGAGGCCAGCTCCATGCGCAAGTTTAACGGCAAGTACTACTTTATCTATTCCTCCCTCAACAGCCACAACCTCTGCTATGCCGTGTCCGACTATCCCGACCACGGCTTCGAGTTTGGCGGCATCCTCGTCTCCTGCGGCGACATCGGGCTTGAGGGCGTGCCGGATGTCAGCCACGCGCGCAACTGCACCGGCAACACCCACGGCTCGCTCATTGAGCTGAACGGGAAGTACTACATCTTCTACCACCGCCACTCCAACCGCAAGCAGTCCTCCCGCCAGGCCTGTGCGGAGGAGATCCGCTTTGAAAACGGCAAGTTCTATCAGGCGGAGATGACCTCCTGCGGCCTCAACGGCGGCGTTCTCCCCGGCAAGGGCAGCTATCCCAGCTACATCGCCTGCAACGTCTACGGGCGCAACGGCACGCGCTTCCTCTCCATGCTCAAGCACCCCAAGGGCGCCGATCCCTTCCTGACCATGAAGGGCAGCGACCGCGACCCGGAGAAGGGGCCTGTCACCGAGCCGGATCAGTATGTCTCCAACTTCTGCACGGGCTGCACGGTGGGCTTCAAGTACTTCGACCTCTCCGAGACAAGGACCCTCACCGTACACCTCCAGGGCTATGGCAACGGCTGCGCCGTCACCGTGCGCACCGAGGAGCACGGCGCGCCGATCCTCCGCATCCCTGTGGAGACCTGCACCGGCGGCGAGAGCTTCACCGGTACGCTCCCCGAGGGGCTTGGCAAGAAGGAGGCGCTCTACTTCTCCGTGGAGGGCAAGGGCGGCACCTTCGACTTTGTCTCCTTCGATCTCGCGTAAAAATAGTTTTATCCTAAGGTTCATCTAAGTCAAGTATGCTAAAGTGAGTTCCGTCAAGAGGAAAGGAACTCACTTTAGCTTTGTTTTTCTTGAACGATACTAACAGGAAGGTGATTGATTATGAAGAAAACCCTGATCTCTCTGCTGCTGAGCGTGCTGCTCCTGCTGACGCTCACCACAGCGGCGATGGCGGCGGGCAGCGCCCTTGACACCGCCGAGCTCTTCACCGAGCGCGACCTGCGCCAGTCGGCTGAGCTGACCGACGCCGCGTATCTCACCGTGACAAGCGGCGAGACCGTCACGATCAGCGCCGAGGGCGTCTATGTACTCAGCGGCACGGCGACAGAGGCGACGATCCTCGTAGACGCGCCGGATGCGAAGGTACAGCTTGTGCTCGACGGCGTGAGCATTACGAATACGAGCTTCCCCTGCCTCTACGTCAGGGACGCGGGCAAGGTCTTCGTAACCACCACCGCCTCCGAGAACAGCCTGAGCGTGACCGGCGCCTTCACCGCCGACGGCGAGACGAACACCGACGCCGCCATCTTCTCGAAGGACGACCTGGTGCTCAACGGCCTCGGCACACTCACGATCTTCTCGAGTGACAACGGCGTGAGCTGCAAGGACGATCTCAAGATCACCGGCGGCACGCTGAACATCAGCGCCTCCGGTCACGCCCTCGAGGCGAAGGACTCCATCCGCATCGCCGACGGCGCGCTCACGCTGGTCGCCGGGGCGGACGGTCTGCACGCCGCGGACGACAGCGACGCCTCCACCGGCTTTGTGTACATCAGCGGCGGCACACTGGACATTCAGGCGGGCGACGACGGCATCCACGCGGTCACGATCGCCCAGATCGACGGCGGCAGCGTCAGCATCCGCGCCGCCGAGGGCATCGAGGCGACCTGGGTGCAGCTCAACGGCGGCAGCGTCTCGATCAGCGCGAGCGACGACGGAATCAACGCCGCGTATAAATCCAGCGCCTACACCGTCGCGGCGGAGATCAACGGCGGCTCTCTCACGATCTCCATGGGTGCCGGGGACACCGACGCCATCGACTCCAACGGCAATCTCATCATCACCGGCGGCACCATCGACATCACCGCGCAGTCCCCCTTCGATTACGACGGCAGCGCGCAGTTCACCGGCGGCACCCTCATCGTGAACGGTCAGCAGACCGACACGATCTCCAACCAGCTCATGGGCGGCGGCATGGGCGGCTTCGGCGGCGGCATGCAGGGCGGCTTTGGCGGCGGCATGCAGGGCGGCTTCGGCGGCGGTATGCAGGGCGGCTTCGGTGGTCACGGCGGCGGACATTGGTAAAACACGAGTAAAAAAGGAGGGTTAGGCCATGAGCCAGACAGTTTCCGATCCCATCGTAGTGATGAAGCGCTACGAGCTGAAATATCTCCTGGACGCGGAGAAAACAGCGTTCTTCAAGCAGCGCCTGGAGGGACATATGCGCCCTGACAGCTTCGGCCTTACCTCCATCGCGTCGCTCTACTTCGACACCCCGGACTACCGGCTGATCCGCGCAAGCCTTGAGAAGCCGGAGTTCAAGGAAAAGCTGCGCCTGCGCTCCTACGGGCTTGCGACCGAGGACTCCCCGGTGTATCTCGAGCTCAAGCGCAAGGCGGAGGGCATCGTCTACAAGCGGCGCGTGCAGTGCACGATCCCGCAGGTGGAGCGTTTCTTCACCGAAGGCGGCGGCGATCTCGCCGAGGGGCAGATCAACCGCGAGCTCAGGAGCTTTCGCGACTACTACGGCGAGCTCTCCCCCACCTGCCTTATTCTCTACGACCGCACCGCCTACTTCGAGCCTGGCGGAGACCTGCGCCTGACCATCGACGCAAACCCCCGCTACCGCACGGACGATCTGACCCTGACGCACTCGCTCGACGGCGTTCCCCTGCTGCCCGAGGGCTGGACGATCCTCGAGATCAAGGTACAAAACGCCATGCCGCTGTGGCTGGCTGAGATTTTGTCCGAGGGACATATCTACAAGGGCAGCTTCTCCAAGTACGGCGAAGCCTACCGCCAGACGCTGCTCAAGGCCGCCTGCTGAACAGGGAAAGAGAAAGGAGATTTTGAAATGTTTAACTCGATATATTCCGCAACGGTGACGCCCGCGCAGTTTTTCCTCATGGCCGGCGTCACGCTCCTGACCGGCATCGTGTTCTCCTGGATCATGAGCTACTGCATCCGCTCCACCAGGCGTTTCTTCCTGGTGACGGCGCTGATCCCCTTTATCGTGGCGGCGGTCATCACCTTCGTCAACGGCAACATCGGCGCAGGCGTGGCCGTAGGCGGCGCCTTCGGGCTGATCCGCTTCCGCAGCGCGCCGGGAAGCGCCGATGAAATCGCGGCGATCCTCGTCGCCATGGGCGCGGGCATTGCCTTCGGCATGGGCTTTCTCGCTTACGGCGTGCTGCTGATGCTCGTGCTCGCGCTGCTGTATCTGCTGCTCGGCAAAACGCCGCTCTTCGAGCACGCCTCACAGGCCGACGATCAGCTCCTGCGCGTCACGATCCCGGAGTCGCTCGACTACACCGGCACCTTCGATGACATCTTTGACCGCTACCTCAGCAAGGTCGAGAAGGCCGGGGTCAAGACCACCGGCATGGGCAGCATGTTCCGTCTCTCCTTCAAGATCCGCATGAAGGACCCGGCGGAGGAGAAGGCGTTCATCGACGCGCTGCGCACCAAGAACGGCAACCTCGAAATCGCCATCCTGCCCTTTACAGAACAGGCCAATCAGCTATAAAATAGCGGCAGAGGAGGTGCGGAATATGAAAATGTCAAGACTTCTCTGCCTCGCGCTCGCGCTTCTGCTCTCGCTCAGCCTCTGCGGCTGCGCGGCGGCGGAGGACGCGGCGCTCTCGGTCTACTTCTTCTCCGCCGGGAAGGCCGATGCCATTTTGCTCAGTACCGAAAACGCCTCCGTGCTGATCGACTGCGGGGAGAAGGGCTTCGGCTCTACGATCCTCTCTTACCTCGAGGAGCGCGGGATCGAAACGCTCGACTGCCTGATCGTGACGCACTTCGACCAGGATCATGTGGGCGGCGCGGCGAAGGTCATCCACAACATCAAAATCGGCAGCGTTTTGCAGAGCAACAGCCCCAAGGACAGCGAGGAGTACGAAAAGTACCTCAAGGCACTCGGCGACGCGGGTCTCGAACCGGTCACAGTGCGGGAGGAGTACCGCTTCACGCTCGACGGGGTGGAGTTCACCGTGAATCCCCCGCTTCTCGACGATTACCGCAAGGACGACAGCAACAACTCCTCGCTGATCGTCACGGTCAAATATGGCGAGACGGTGCTGCTCTTCATGGGCGATGCCCAGACCGAGCGGCTGGCGGAATACCTCGCCGCCTCCCCGGTGGACTGCGACCTGCTGAAGATCCCCCACCACGGCGGGGAGGATACGCAGATGGCGCGGCTGATCGCCGAGACAGCGCCGGAATACGCCATCATTACCTGTTCAGCCGAGGAGCCGGACACGACGGCGACCCTCCGGGCGCTCGACGCGGCGGGCGTGCCGGTATATCTGACCTCGGAGGGCGCGGTGCTGGTCGTGAGCGACGGAACGACGCTCACCGTGAGCTATGTGAAATGACAGGGGGCTGTGAAAAAAGTCGAAATTCACGCTCCTTCCGTATGGCGGCTATTAGCCGCCCGGCAGTACACCACTATTATACTTTACAAAAAACGGGCGAATTCGTAGCATTTCAAACGAATTCGCCCATTATTTCTGATAGATTCACAAACGCTCTGCACGGGCGCTTCGTGAAGCGCCCCTACAGTGAAAACGGCGCATTTCTCAATCCATCCGGTAGGTGCGGATGTATTTTTCCGGCGACGCGCCGCTTTGGATATAGCGCAGCAAAATCTCCGCGCAGGCGCGGCTGTCGCTGTCGGCGCGGTGGTGGTTGAGGGGGATGGCGTAGTAGTCGCAGAGGTCGTTGAGCTTATGGCTGATCCCCGGCAGGAGGCTGCGCCCCATGAGCACGGTACAGATACCCCTGACCGTGTGCCTCCAGGGGATCTCATAGCCGATCAGGCACTTTCGCAGCACGTTCATATCAAAGCTCGCGTTGTGCGCGACCAGGACGCCCGAGGAGAGGATCGGCTCGAGCTCCGGCCAGAGCTCGGGGAAGCTCGGCGCGTCGAACACCGTCTCCTCGTTGATGCCCGTGAGCTGGCTGTTGAACCAGTCGAAGGGCTGCTCGGGATCGACAAGGGAGTAGAAGTCCCGGACGATGCGCCCGTCCTCGATCACGCTCAGGCCGATCGCGCTCATGCGGCTGTTATAGCGGTTGGGCGTCTCCACGTCAAAGGCGACATAGCGTGTCATATGCTCCCCCTCCCAAGTGTTCTATTTTACAGTATACCACATTTTTCGCGCGCGTCCAGAACTATCTTCAAGGGCTTATTCCAAACCTGATTGTACGATGCGCCGCATTTTTTTCTTGATTTTTTCGTTTGATAGTATTAATATTCATTCCGTTAAGGCAACCGTAAGAAAAGTGTGTGCGGCCTAAGCCGCGGAAAGTGAGTGTTGCAAAATGCGCGTAGTAATTCAGGAAGATTACAACAAGATGTGCCTGTGGGCGGCGCACTATATCGCCGCAAAGATCAAGGCGCACAAGGAAGAGCGCCCCTTCGTGCTGGGTCTGCCCACCGGCTCCTCGCCCATCGGCGTGTACAAGGAGCTGGCTCGCATGAACCAGGCGGGCGAGCTGTCCTTTGCCAACGTCGTGAGCTTCAATATGGACGAGTACCTCGGTCTGCCCCATGAGCACGACCAGAGCTACTGGTACTTCATGCACGACAACTTCTTCGACCATCTGGTCGATATGAAGCCGGAGAACATCAACATCCTCAACGGCATGACCGACGATCCCGAGGCCGAGTGTGCCCGCTACGAGGCGAAGATCGCCTCCTACGGCGGCATTGACCTCTTCATGGGCGGCATCGGCGTGGACGGGCACATCGCCTTCAACGAGCCCTTCACCAGCCTCGCCTCCCGCACCGGTGTGCGTAACCTCACCACCGACACCCGCATTGTCAACAGCCGCTTCTTTGGAAACGACCCGGAGGCCGTCCCCTCTCAGGCGCTGTCCGTCGGCGTCGGCACCGTGACCGACTCCAAGGAGGTGCTCATCCTCATCAACGGCCACAACAAGGCGCGCGCGCTCGCCGCGACGGTCGAGGGCGGCGTCAGCCAGAAGTGGACGTGCTCGGCTCTCCAGCTTCACAACGGCGCCATCATCGCCTGCGACGAGGCCGCCTGCGGTGAGCTGACCGTGGACACCTACAAGTACTTCCTCGATATCGAGAAGAGCGAG
>JAZQCO010000135.1:0-11056 GCA_045546335.1 Candidatus Limivicinus sp.
ACATTCGGGTTGTCGAACTTTTTAGCTTCCTTTTCTTTCTTCTTTGCCATAATCCTCATCTAATCCTCAATATTTCAAGAGATATCCGCCATGTCCAGATAGCGATATCCGAACTCAGCAATATGGTTTTTGCGACCGTTCAGATCATCGCCGAGAAGCAGTTCGAAGACTTCGGCCATATGCTCGGCATCCTCCGGCACCACCTTGATCAAGCGCCGCGTCTCGGGATTCATCGTGGTCATCCACATCATATCCGGGTCGTTCTCACCCAGGCCCTTGCTGCGGCTGATGGAGACGCCCTTCGCCGGGAGGTCGGAGAGGATTTCCGCCTTCTCGCGCTCGGAGTAGGCAAAGTACGTCTTGTCCTTGCAGTTGATCTCGTACAGCGGCGACTCGGCGATATAGACATAGCCCTCGCGCAGCAGCGTCGGCACCAGGCGGTAGAGCATGGTGAGGATCAGCGTGCGGATCTGGAAGCCGTCCACGTCGGCATCGGTGCAGATGATGATTTTATTCCAGCGCAGCGCCTCGAGATCGAAGCTCGAGAGCTCCTTGGTGTGCTTGTCCTTGACCTCGACCCCGCAGCCGAGCACCTTCATCAGATCGGTGATGACATCGCTCTTGAAGATGCGGACGTAGTCGGCCTTGAGGCAGTTGAGGATCTTGCCGCGCACGGGCATGATGCCCTGAAACTCCGCGTCGCGCGAGAGCTTGCACGCGCCGAGAGCCGAATCGCCCTCCACGATGTAGATTTCGCGCCGGTCGGTGTCCTTGCTGCGGCAATCCACGAACTTCTGCACGCGGTTAGCAATGTCGATGCTCCCGGAGAGCTTCTTCTTCATGCCCTGCCGCGCCTTTTCGGCAGTCTCGCGGCTGCGCTTGTTGATGAGCACCTGCTCGGCGATCCGGTCGGCCTCGGGCTTGTTCTCGATGAAGTAGACCTCGAGCTGCGCCTTGAAAAACTCCGTCATCGCCTGCTGGATGAAGCGGATGTTGGTGGCCCTCTTCGTCTGGTTCTCATAGGAGGTCTGGGTGGAAAAGCAGTTGGTCACGAGCACCAGGCAGTCCTGCACGTCCTGGAATTTGATGGAGTTCTCGTTCTTCTGGTACTTGCCGAGCTGCTTGATGTAGGCGTCGATGGCGGAGAGAAAGGCACTCTTGACCGCCTTGTCCGGCGCGCCGCCGTTTTCGAGCCAGGAGGAGTTGTGGTAATACTCCAGGGCGTTTGTCTTGTTGGAGAAGCAGAAGGCGGCGGAGATTTTCACCTTGTAGTCGTTCTTGTCCTCGCGGTCGCGCCCCTTGCGTTCGGTGGAGATGAAGGTCGGGGATGTCAGCGGCCCCTCCCCTGCCAGCTCCGCCACATAGTCCACGATCCCGTTTTCGTAGAGATAGTCGCGCGTCTCAAACTTGCCGTTTCTTTGCAGCCGCAGGCGGAAGGTCACGCCCGCGTTCACGACGGCCTGGCGGTGCAGAATATCGTCGAAGTATTCCTCCGGGATGGCGATATCGGTAAAGACCTCGAGATCGGGCTTCCAGCGTATGGTGGTGCCTGTCTTTTTCCGGTCGCTCGGCTCGATGGTGAGCTCCTTGCCCTTCCTGCCGAGGGGCTGCCCCTTCTTAAAATGCAGACTGTACTTGTTCCCGTCGCGCCAGACGGTCACATCCATATACTCCGAGGCGTACTGTGTCGCGCAGGAGCCGAGGCCGTTGAGACCGAGGGAGTACTCATAGTCGCCGCCGTCGTCGTTTTTATACTTGCCGCCGGCATAGAGCTCGCAGAAAACCAGCTCCCAGTTATAGCGCTTTTCGCTCGGGTTCCAGTCGAGCGGACAGCCGCGGCCGAAGTCCTCGACTTCGATCGAGCCGTCCTCGTAATAGCTCAAGGTAATAAGACTGCCGTGCCCCTCGCGCGCCTCGTCGATGGAGTTGGAGAGGATCTCAAAGACGGCGTGCTCGCAGCCGTCCAGCCCGTCCGAACCGAAAATGACCCCCGGGCGTGTGCGGACGCGGTCGGCGCCCTTGAGCTGGGAAGTCGGATCGTAGCCATGTCGTTCTGTGAGCCAAGGAGTTGTAGCTAAGTGTTGTCTTCCTAAGACCGCTTGGCCTCCGACTTCAAAGACGGCGTGCTCGCAGCCGTCCAGCCCGTCCGAACCGAAAATGACCCCCGGGCGTTTGCGGACGCGGTCGGCGCCCTTGAGCTGGGAGATACTGTCGTTGCCGTATTGTTCTGTCATTTTTGCCATGGATTCAAACCTCTGTAGAGATATCCGCATAGAATGCGATTTTATCATCTACAGTATACCACATATTTCCGAAAAAGCAAGGAATAAGCCGCGGAAGCGGCGCTCCCACGGCTTATTCCTTCTATACGATTCGTCTCGCTTCGAGATAGTAGCGTTTATCCCGCGCCTGTCCCATGGAGAAGGTTTTGCGCGGCAAGACGCCGCCTGCCATGATACCCCGGAAGAAGTCGGCCTTGCCGATCTCCGGGAGCAGGAAGCCCACGCTCTCCGGCGCTTTTGCGAGCCGACGCAGACTCTCGTCCCCGTGAATATAGTCGAGCTCTCCCCTGTGGGAAGCGAGCCAGTCATCCAGAAAGCTCTGCAGCAGATCGACCGGCAGGCGCCCGGAGGCGGTGTCGAGCGTCAGCGCCCCGCTTGCCTCCGCGCTGATCCACGGCACGACAACGCCGCTGGACGCGCCGAGCTTCTCCTCCAGCGCCTTGAGCAGCGCGGGCACATCCGTCCCCGTCACGAGGCGGTGGATCGGGGCGAAGCGCTGCGCGCTATCATGCAGGTTCTCCAGCTCCACCAGCGCATAGCGCGCAGGATGGCTGGCCGCCGCCTCTGCGCCGCGCTCGTGCTTGATACGCTCGAAGCAGGCCTTGGCCGTGGCGAGGGAGTGGTTCCCGTCCCCGACGGCGTAGAGCAGCGGGGCGAAGCCCTGCGACTCGCACAGCAGGCGCTGCCGCTGCTCATAGGCGGCGATGCGCCGGCGCATCTTCTCCGCCGCCGCACCGCGCAGGAGAGTGCCGTGAATGTGCCCGCCGCCCTCCATCAGCTCGAAGTCATACAGTCTCTCCCCCTTGATCGGGGCGAGGATCGCGTCCTCCTCGTCGTCGCACAACAGCAGCACATGGGGCAGCTCGAGTGTTGCACCCTCGCGGATCGCCACGCGGGGCGGAATGCGCTCAACCACCGTGCGCTCCGTTGCGCGCACCGGGGCAGAGCTGTTTTCGGTGAACTCATAGCACTCGAGATCGAGCACGCCCACAAGCCCGCGGCGCAGCGTTCCGTCGGAGAGTGTGCGCTCGACATAGACAAAGCTGTCGGTGCAGCAGGAGAACAGCCCCGCCTCCTCATAGCCGCGCATGGCAGCGTTGATAGAGCGGATGCGCGCTGCCGCATCATCCTTGAGCAGCGCCTCGGGAAAGATCAGCCTGAGCGTCGATGGCGCGTCGCCCACGCTGCGCTCCACGCGCTGCCAGTATTCCGGTTCTGAGCTGAACTGGTCACAGGCGATCACCGCCCATTTGTCCATCTCTACCCCACAGGGGAGAAGAATATCCGCAGAAGAAAAGCACGTCATGGAAAAACCTCGTTCTCATAGTAATTGACCAGCAGATCGACACAGGCCCCGTAGCTGCGCAGGCCGAGCGTCTGGTCATAGCTTTGCAGAAAACCCTCATACACCGTGTCGGAGACTGCACGCACTGGACTTTCAAACTGCGCCCAGTAGGCGCGGTTCGCGGCAAAGTCGCGCAGCACAGGCTCGGACAGGCTTGAGGCGATCCGCCCCCAGGCGGCGTGGTCGGCGCTGTAGAGGGCGTTGGAGAGATGCGTATAGGCCAGCAGCGCCGCAGAGTAGACGTAATCCGCATCCCCGCTCTCCAGACACGCGAGCACCGCGACGAAGTTCGCCTCCTGCTCCTTGGCGACACCCCGCTGGTGCGCCAGCTCATGCGCGACGGTGGAGGCAAAGAGACTCGGCGGGAAGTCGGTGTTGACATTTGCCTCGCCTGTAAAGGGGAAAAAGAAGCCCGTAAAGTCGGTATAGCTCATCACCCGAGAGCAGAAAATGCCTTTGGCGGCGAGCTCCTCCCCTGCCAGACAGGGAAAGCGCTCCTGAATGTCCCGGTACAATACGGGTGAGCGCGCGAGCACCGCAGTGCGATCCGTACAGCACACGCCGCGCGCGTCCCGCTCCACAAGCGGGGCATATTCGTCCGCGAGGCGCGCGAAGCGTTCCGTCACGGCGGCGAGCGCTTCGGCGGAGATCGGAGCGTTGTGCAGTCCGCTGCGCGTGACGAAATCATCGCCATAATAATAGACACCCCAGAGCAGACAAAAGCCCGCATAGAGCAGCGCGGCGGCGCAGACAGCAGTCAGCACCAGACGGTAGAGAAGATACCAGAGCCGTCCGCCGCGCAGAAGTTTGCGCAGCCAGAGCACTATGTACGCCAGTACGGCGAGGCAAAAGAGCGCGATCAGCAGCTCAGCCACAGAAAAGGGCACACAGGCGCTGAGCCGCCCCAGCCGCCGCAGCGTGGGGCGGACAAAGCGCTCGGCGAGCAAGCGCATGAGGGGATACTGATTGCGCAGCGCCCGTTGGAGCACGATCACAAGAGTGGCCAGCAACGTCAGCCCCAGGCGCCAGGGGCAGAGCGAGCGAAGGCGGTGAGAGAGCTTCGTTTTCATGTGCTTATTTTACACGCCGCAGCGCCATCTGGCAAGGGGCGATTGTTTCCAATACCGCTTGTACTTTTTCCCAAAAGCGGGTACAATAGGGATAACACAGAGAAAGGAGCACTTCCCATGAAAGAACTGACCATGTTTTACCTCGAGGACTGCGGCTACTGCGCAAAGGCGCGCCGCGCGCTCGACGAGCTGTTCGCCGAGAACCCCGCCTATGCCGCGATCCCACTCACGCGCATCGAAGAATCCCGCGAGCCAGCCCTTGCTGATACCTATGACTACTACGCCGTGCCGAGCTTCTTTATCGGTAAGGAAAAGCTCTTTGAAGCGCACATCGGCATGAGCTACGAGGACATCAAGGCCGCCGTGAAGAAGTGCCTTGACACGGCTCTGTGAACGCACAAGGAGACCTGCAAAAAACCGCAGGTCTCCTTCTTTTTTATAGTGTCGCACCCAGCTCCTCGAGCAGCTTTTCCACGCGCTCGGCGAGGGTCTTGAGCGCACCCGGCTCGAAGGGATTGGGCAGCCCGGCCTCGGCGAGAAGATCTGTCCAGACCAGCTCTCCACCGTGGCGGCTGAAGCGCAGGTAGCGCGCAAAGGCGTCGGCGTAGTCCTCGCGGCTCTTGAGCAGGAACTGGAAGGCCGCCGTCTGCGCCAGGCAGTAGTCGATATAGTAGAAGGGCATCTCGTAAATGTGCATCTGGTACTGCCAGCGCGTGCCCTTCTCGAGATAGGGCATCCCCTCCATGGACATATAGGGGCGGAACTGCTTTTCCAGCTCCAGCCATACCGCGTCGCGTTCGTCGGGCGTGAGCTCCGGCTTCTCATAGACGATGTGCTGGAAGGCATCGACCATCGTGCCGTAGGGGATGAAGGACAGGGACTCGAGCGCGTGGAGGTACTTGTACTTCTCCGCGTCCGCGCCGAAGAACTTCTCCATATGCGGCCAGGCGAAAAACTCCATCGACATGGAGTGCGTCTCCGCCGTCTCCATCCCGCCGCACTCCAGCTCGAGGGCGAAGCGGTTGTCGGCGATCAGCCAGCCGTTGAAGGCGTGACCGGCCTCGTGCGTCACCACGTCCACATCGCCGGTGGTGCCGTTGAAGTTTGCGAAGATGAAGGGCTGCTTGTACTTGGGAAAGTCGGTCATGTAGCCGCCGCCCCACTTGTTCTTGCGGCTCTCCACGTCGAAGGCGTCGTTTTCCAGCATCAGGTCGATGAACGCGCCTGTCTCCGGGCTCATCTCGTGGTACATCGCCTTCGCCGCGGCGAAAATCTCCTCCTTGCCCTTGGGCTTGGGGTCGCCGCCGGGAATGATGACGCCGTCGTCATAGAGCTTGTAGTCCTCAATGCCGAGACGCTTGGCGTTCTCCGTGCGCAGCCGCGCCACGACCGGTACCACGTCGCGCAGGACGTTCTCACGGAACACCCGCACCTTCTCCTGATCGAAGCAGAGGCGGGACATGCGGTAGTAGCCCAGCTCGATATAGTTCTTCATCCCGAGCTTCTTCGCCATGCGGTCGCGCACCTTGACCAGGCGGTCATAGATGCCGTCCAGCTCCGCCTTGTGCGCCTCGAGCCCTCGTCCGAGCACCTCATAGCACTCGCGGCGGGTGTCCCGATCCTCGTCCTTGGCATACTTCATCAGCATCGCGCGCGGCATCTTCTCCCCACGGAAGGTAAACTCCATCCCGCTCATCAGGTCGGAGTACTCGCGCACGAGCTTGTTTTCCTCCACCATATCCTCAAGGATCTCCGGGGACATGGCCTTGCGCTCGACCTCCATCATCTGGAAGAGCACAGGGCTCAGGCGCGCCTCGAGCTCTGCACGGAAAGGAGAATCCAGCATCGCCGCGGCGTAGTCGGTCGTGAGCTGCTGCACGCGCGGGCCGATCTCGTCATAGTAGCCCATCTCCGCCTGATAGAACTCATCGGCGGTGTTGATGGTGTAGCGGACATAGGCGAGGTTCATCGCGGTCTTGAGCTCGCAGGCGAATTTCAAATAGTCCTCGCGCGCCGCGAGGATCTCCTCGACGCTTCCAGCGCCGCGCACACGCTCGGTCACATCCTGCATGACCGCGCTCGCCTCCTCGAGCGTCAGGCGGCGATAGGGCAGTTCGGATACTTTCATGTTGTCTGTTCCTTTCTATGATTCAAATAGTTTTCAGCTTCTCTGACGGTGCTGCTGAGATACCGCAGCACCTCCACGGGATACTCCCCTGCGGCGGTCTCCCCCGTCACCATGACGGAGGTCGCGCCGTCCAGCACGGCGTTGAAGATATCGCTGACCTCGGCGCGGGTCGGCACGGGGCTGTGCTCCATGGAGGCGAGCATCTGCGTCACCACCATGAACGGCCGCCCCGCCTTGCGGCAGGCGGCGGCGATCTCCTTCTGTACCCGGGGCAGCGCCCAAAGCGGCACGGCGTTTCCGAGATCGCCGCGCGCGATCACGATCTCGTCCGCCGTCCCGATCAGCTCAGGCAGCTTCTCAAGCCCGGTACGGTTCTCGATCTTGGCAAAGAGCCGGAGGTTCGGGCAGCCTGCCTCCGCCATCGCCGCGCGCACAGCCTCCAGATCCTCCCGCGAGCGGACGAAGGGCTGCATCAACCCGGTCACGCCGTAAGACGCCGCCGCGCGCAGATTCCGCCGATCGGCCTCGGTAAGCGCAGGAAGCGAGACGTTCAGCCCCGGCACCGCCACACTCTTGCGCCCGCGCAGCAGCCCGCCGTGCAGCACCCGGCCGCAGAGCGCATTCGGCTCGCCCTCAAGCCGGACGAGCAGCTTGCCGTCGTCGAGCAGCAGTTCCATCCCCTCCGTGAGCTCCCGCGTCACGATTTCCGGCAGGGAGAGCGCCGCAAGCGGCACAAGCTCGCCCTCTGTGAGCCGCAGCGGCTCGCACAGGGCGCCGACGCGCAGCTCCGGCCCCTGCATATCAATCAGCAGCTTGGGGCGAACGCCGACACGCTGCGCGGCCAGCGTCAGCGCCTCCAGCTCCCCCTCTGCCTCCAGGAGCGTCACATGGGAGAGGTTCAGTCGCACGCCGGTCATCCCCAAGTGCAGCATCTGCTCGAGGATCGCAGCATCGGCGCAGGCCGGGCCGAGCGTTCCGTATATCTCAGGCATTGTTGCCTCCTTAGTTTGTATAGTGATCTCTTTTCCCGTGGCATCATACCCGAAACTTGCTCATTCGTCAAGTATGACCTTGCAAACTGTACAGAGCTATGATAAACTGGAACTGGCAAAACCAACAAATTGACAGGAGGCTACCCCTATGAAAGACAACAAGGGCAAACAGTTTCTCGGTCTGCTGCTGTGTCTGGTGCTCGCAGCCGGTTCCGCCTGGGGCGGAATGGCGCTCGGCAGCTTTGATGACATTCGCGGCGTATTCTCCGGCATCCACCTCAACCCCACTTCCCTGCTGACCCTCGCGGTCATGCTCTTTCTGGTTCTCGCGGTGGAGAAGGCAGCCGTACTCCTGCTCGGCTTCTTCAAGCGCCCCTCGCACCGCTCTGCCACCGTCATCACCATCCTGCAAAGCCTCCTGCGCTACGGCGCGGCCATCGTGATCCTCTGCTGGGGGCTGCACATCCTGGGCGTGAACGTCACGACCATCGTCGCCTCCGTCGGGATCGTCGCGCTGATCGTCGGCTTCGGCGCGGAGAGCCTGATCGAGGATGTCATCACGGGGCTGTTCATGCTGTTTGAAAACCAGTACAACGTCGGCGATATCGTCGAGGTCGGGGGCTTTCGCGGCACCGTGACGGATATCGGCATCCGCACGACCTCCATCACCGATCCGGGCGGCAACGTCAAGATCATCAACAATTCCAACATGAAGGATATCCTCAACCGCTCTGACCACGCTTCGCGCTCGGTCTGCGACATGTCCATCCCCTATGAGACCGATCTGCCCGCCTTCGAGGCCAAGCTCCCCGCGATCCTCGAGGGAATCTATAAGGCGCACGGGGACAAGATGAAGAGTGTGCCGGTCTATCTCGGCGTGCAGGAGCTTGCCGATTCCGCCGTCGTGCTGCGCTTCGTGGTCGAGGTGGATGAGAGCGATATCTACGGCGTGCAGCGCATCCTCAACCGCGACCTCTTTGTCGCCTTCCGCAAGGCCGGGGTGGAGATCCCCTTCCCGCAGCTCGATCTGCACCAGAAGTGAGCCATGGAGCCGAAGGAATTTCCCGCGCGGGGGCAGGAATTCAGCCCGCCGCCGGATGAATACAACGCCGGTGCCCCGCCCAGACCGTCCTCGACAGAAAAAAAGCGGCAGCGTCGGCGCGTCGTGTCACTGACTGCCGCCGCGCTCACGACCGTGTGGCTCCTCATTTCCGTCCCGATTCCGCCCGCGCTGCCCGCCGCGACACCCGAGCCCACGCCGAGCCCCACCGTTGAACCGACGCCCGAGCCGACACCGAGCCCGACTCCCGAGCCCACGCCAAGTCCGACCCCCGAGCCGACGCCGAGCCCCACGCCCGAACCCACGCCCGAACCCACGCCGACACCGACACCGGAGCCGGTCTATGTGGAGCCGAAGCTGGTTCCGCTCTGCGTCAGCTTTTCCTCCAGCATTGAAAGCCGCGTGCTGCTGATCGATTCCGATTCGGTCAAGAGCGTCCATGTGGAGCTGTGGGAGCCGAATCTCGAGCTGCTGCTGGCGGAGTACGACCTGAGTGAGGCGGAGATCGCCGAGGGTGAGGCGGAGCTTCCGGGCTTCGACACGGCAGAGCTGTACTTTGCGCACATGGACGAGTACGAAGCGCTTTACGCCGAGCCGGAGGTGGAGATGCGCGTCGAGATGGTTTATGACAGCGCTGAGGGCGAGCAGCGTGTGAGCATGACGCAGCGCTCGGAGTATGAGCTGGGCTGGACCTTCCGCTATTGGCCGGAGGACGGCGAGGACTACGAGTGGACACGCCCGGGCTGGTTTGAATTCACGACCTATGAGACGCCGATGAAGGTGAGCTTCCTCTTCGACAAAACCTCCCCTCTCTCCATGACCACAACCGAAAAGAACGGCGTGCCCGAGGTCACGGCCGCGATGCGCGTCAGCTTCTCGATCGACGGGCGCGAGATCACCGAGGACGAGTGCGAGTATGTTCTGGAAAACGCGGGTGAGTGGGAGACGACAGACGGCGAGACCATCACCTTCTATAACGCGAAGCTCTACTTCCCGCGCATGGACTGGATGCCCGAGAAGGGAACTGTCCATGTGAAAATCGAGCAGATTCTCACAAACTTCTCTTCGACCTGGGTCTCCGAAAAGGACTTTGAGTACGATTTTTGATCCCTGTGGCTGCGTGGGCAACTCACGCAGCCGCTTTTATATTCATCGCAGCCGGATAACAATACGGAATTTGTATACATTTTGATTTACAAACAGAACAAGATGTAGTATAGTATTTGAGTGATTCTTTCAGAAAGAGGTGCTGCTTTATGAGCCGCATGGTTGGAACAGTCTCCCGTGGCGTTCGTGCGCCGATCATCCGTGAGGGAGACGATTTGAGAAAAATCGTGGTGGACTGCGTGCTGCAGGCCGCTGAGAGTGAAGGCTTTGCCGTCCGCGACCGGGATATCGTCTGCATGACCGAGGCCATTGTCGCCCGCGCCCAGGGCAACTACGCAACGGTGGACGACATCGCCGCCGATGTGCGCGCGAAGTTTGGCGGCGAGACGGTCGGCGTCGTGTTCCCGATCCTGAGCCGCAACCGCTTCTCCATCTGCCTGCGCGGCATCGCCAAAGGCGCGAAGAAGGTTGTTCTGATGCTGTCCTACCCCGCCGACGAGGTGGGCAACCACCTGATCGACGTGGACGAGATGGACGAGAAGGGCGTTGACCCCTACCGTGACGTGCTCTCGCTCGAACGCTACCGCGAGCTGTTTGGCTACAAGGTTCACCGGTTCACCGGCGTGGACTATGTGCAGTTCTACTCCGATCTGATCCGTGAGGCCGGGGCGGAGGTCGAGGTCGTCTTTGCCAACGATCCCCGCGAGATTTTGAAGTATACGAAGAACGTCATCCCCTGCGATATCCACACCCGCGCGCGCACCAAGCGTCTGCTCCGCGCCGCCGGAGCCGAGCGTGTCTACGGCATGGACGAGCTGCTCACCGCGCCGGTCAACGGCAGCGGCTACAACGAGAAATACGGCCTGCTCGGCACCAACAAGGCCACGGAAGATACGGTAAAGCTGTTCCCGCGTGACGCTCAGGGGCTGGTCGAGGGAATTCAGGAGGATATCCTGAAGGCCACCGGCAAGCATGTCGAAGTCATGGTCTATGGCGACGGCGCGTTCAAGGACCCCGTCGGCAAGATCTGGGAGCTGGCCGATCCGGTTGTCTCTCCGTTCCACACGGCCGG
>JAZQCO010000136.1:0-14368 GCA_045546335.1 Candidatus Limivicinus sp.
CATGGCAACGATCCGACTTGTGCTCTCCATGCAGCCCTACAAGCGCCAGACCATCACGCCCGACGACTTCCGCCGCCTTGCGGTGGACTTCAAGGTCACGCTGCCCGAGCAGTTCCTGTACGAGAAGCACTGAGACACTAGGGATAATTAATAATGAATAATGAATAATGAATAATTAAGGTGTCCGCTGCGCGGACGGATTGGATGAATGAAAAGTGAAAAACGAAAAGTGAAAAATTGTGGTGTCGCCTCCGGCGACGGATTGGAATCATGAGGAAATCTGACGGGTTCACCGTAGGGGAGGGGCTTGCCCCTCCCGTCAAATTGTGATCGCCTCACGGCGTTACCGTAGGGGCGCTTCACGAAGCGAGCGCGCGGGAGAGGCGTACCCTGTACGGATTCGCCCGGGCGAAATGCGTGACCGCTGTCGTTCTGCCGGAAGATTCATGAATCGCCCCTACGGCGGTAACGGCGCTGTGTACGGGAAACCGTAAAAATCCGCTTCCTTGGTTGACACCCGGATGGCCTTGTGGTATTATATTACAAAATCGTTCAAGCTCACGGCTTGGCGGTAAAACGAACGATATGCAATCTATGAGACACACAGGAGGTACTAACAATGGCTAAAATGATGAGACCCGAGGCGGAAGTCACCCGTTTCGGGGGGGGTATTGACGTAATCGCCACCAGCGGGGCAAATAATCCCGGGCCCATCACCCTGTCTGGCTTTAATGACGAGACGCTGGGCAATGGTAGAGTGGAATACATGGGAAACACTTATGCTGATATGAAGGGCGTGCAAGACGCCACGGGCTTTTTTAACATAACGTTCTCTGAATCCAAAGAAGATCTCTACGAGGCGGGCAAAAGTACGACTCTTGACGAACTATTCCTTTCTGATTCTTATACTGAGCAGCTAAAGGCAATGCCCTACGATGGTGTTTACCGCTGGTATGAAACGTATAGCACGCTTCTGTTTTATTCGAAGAAATAACCCCGCCGTCCCGTTTTTCGCTGGCTTCCCTCTCCGCGTCCGTTGACGACGCTTTCTGCATAAATATTCACCGCCCTGCGCCGTATGGCGCAGGGCGGTTTCGCCGTAGGGGACGAAAGATAACTAATAACTAATAATTAATAATTAATAATTAAGGTGTCCGCTGCGCGGACGATTGAAATAGAACGCCGCGCCCCGCAAATATGCCGCGTATCAGGCGTTGAACGTGCGAATCTCGCCGCGCAGCCAGTCGAGCCAGGGCTCCAGGCCCTCGCCGCTGCGGGCGCTGATGGGGAAGATCTGCATGTTCGGGTTCAGGCGGCGGACATATTTTTTGCACGCCTCGAGGTCGAAGTCAAAATACGGCAGCACGTCGATCTTGTTGATGAGCAGCACGTCACAGATCGAGAACATCAGCGGGTACTTGAGCGGCTTGTCGTCGCCCTCGGGGACGGAGAGGATCATGGCGTTCTTCACAGCGCCGGTGTCAAACTCCGCGGGGCAGACGAGATTTCCGATATTCTCGAGGATGGCGAAGTCCACATCCTCCACGCCCAGACCCTCGAGCCCCTGGCGCGTCATGCCCGCGTCGAGGTGGCACATCCCGCCCGTGTGGGGCTGGATGACCTTCGCGCCGGTCTTTTCGATTGTGGCGGCGTCCACGTCGGAGTCGATGTCCGCCTCCATCACGCCGATGCGAAACTCGTCCTTCAGCCCCGCGATCGTGCGCTGGAGCGTCGTGGTCTTGCCCGAGCCGGGGGAGGACATGAGGTTCAACAGAAAGGTCTTGCTCTGCTTGAGCTCAGCGCGCAGCTTGTCCGCCTCGCGGTCGTTGCTCTCGAAAATGCTCTGCTTGATCTCTAAAATGCGGTATCCTTCCATAGCGGTTTCCTCTTTTCGTAGCGTAGTGATCGTGTGGTATCATAGCATAGTAGTTGCCATTTTTCAAGCTGTAGGGGAGGGGCTTGCCCCCCCGGCGGATTTGCGGAAACCTAACGCCCTTGCGGCGGCGCCCTACCGCAGCAGCGAGAGCGCCTCGCGCAGCCGCTTATCGAAGGCGGCGGCGTTTCGGCGGTAGGCGACGTCCGTGTGGCTCAGCGCCGCGCCCCGCAGGCTCAGCAGCGTCTCGTCCAGGGGACTGTCGGCGACGGGATCGCCGCCGAGCACGGGGATCATCCCCGCCTCGAGCGCGGCGGCGGGCAGCGCGTCGCCCTCGAGCAGCCAGTGCAGAAACGCCGGCACGGCGCGGCGCATCCGCGCCTCCCGCGCGGTCACGGCGAGCGACACGCCCTCCGAGAACAGCCGATCCTCCGCGAGCGGGGAGAGCGCGTACCCGCTCAGCTCCCGCCCCGCGAGGGCGGTGCTGCGCTCGATGCGGTACGGCGCGTCCTCCGCGTCCGTGAGGCCGCCGGTGAACGCCGCCCCGGCGATGAGATTGTAGAGGTTTACATAACTCTCGTTCTGCGCCTCAAGCTCGAAATCGGCGGTGAAGCGCTGCTGTGCCTCAAGCATCCCCTGCCCGAAGACCGGGGCGAAGGCGCCGATAAAAAGGCTGATCTCGCCGCGCGCGGCGGCCTCGAGCAGCGCGGTGAGGGAGGAGGGCGCGTCCCCGGCGGCGCACAGCAGCGGCACCGTGACGCCGAGGCTGCAAAAGCCCCCGTCAAACGGCGGGATGCCGGGGTCATACAGCAGATGTGCGCGCTCGAGCTCCTCCGCGTCCTCGCTGGCGAGAACGCAAAGCCCCGGCGCGGCCCCGCTTTGCAGCGCGGCGAGGAGCTGCTCTTCACTCTCGAAGCTGCGGACGCTGACCGCGAGCGCATCCCGGTCGCGCTCTCGGTTATAGTCCTCCGCGAGCGCTGTCAGCGCCGGGGTGAGCGCGTCGCCCTCACAGAGCCAGAGCGTGAGCGCGTAGGGATCGGACGGCGCCTCCGCCGCGCAGCCGCTGAGCAGCAGCGCGACAAGCAGCAGCGCCGCGACGGGCTTTCGGTTCATGGACGCCTCCTTGACAGCGGGGGTATACTTTCAGTGAAAATATTTAAAGGGAGAGAAAAACGATGGCCTATCAGGCGGTTTTATTCGATATGGACGGCACGGTGCTCGACACGCTGAGCGATCTCGCTTCGGCGGTGAACGCCGCGCTGCGGGAGTTCGACCTGCCCGCGGTTTCCCGGGAAAAGGTCTGCGCGAGCCTCGGAAACGGCGCGGCGACCCTGATCCGCTCCTGCGTCCCGGAGGGGACGGACGAGGCGCTGACGCGGCGCGTCCTCGCCTGGTACCAGCCCTGGTACGAGGCGCACTGCCGCATCGACACGAAGCCCTATCCCGGCATCCTCGCGCTGATGGCGCGCCTCAAGGCGCGGGGCATCCGACAGGCGATCATCTCCAACAAGGGCGATGCCGCCGTGCAAGCGCTCGCCGGGGAGTTCTTCCCCGGCCTGCTCGAGACGGCGGTGGGGGAGAGCGCGACCGTGCGCCGCAAGCCCGACCCCGACGCGGTGCTCGCCGCGGCGCAGCGCATGGACGTGCCGCTCGCGCGCTGCGTCTACGTCGGGGACACCGAGGTCGATCTCGCCACGGCGCAAAACGCCCACATGGCCTGTATCGCCGTGAGCTGGGGCTTTCGCAGCGAGAGGCAGCTTCTCGACGCCGGGGCGAAACGCATCGCCCACACGGCGCGGGAGCTCGAGAGCTTCATCACAGAGGAGCTTTCTTGATCTGCGCCCAGCGGCGGGGATACTGCCGGGGCGTGGGGCGCGTCTTCTCGATCAGCACGAGGCTGTGGCGCGTGTCCGTGCCCGGGATCGGGTACTCGGTGATGGCGCGCACGCGCCCGCCGAGCGCCGTGATGGCGCCTTTGGCCTCCTCCGCCTCCCCGGCGGCGCCCGGCCCCTTCATCGCGAGGAACAGCCCCCCGACCTTCACGAAGGGCAGACACAGCTCGCACAGCAGGTTCAGCCGCGCCACGGCGCGCGACGCGGCGAGGTCGAAGCTCTCGCGCAGCGCGCCCGGCGCTTCCTCGGCGCGGGCGTGGAGGCACTGCACGTCCTCGAAGCCCAGCTCCGTCGAGACCGCCTGCAAAAAGCGCACGCGCTTGTCGAGGCTGTCGAGCAGCGTGAGGGAGAGCGAGGGACAGGCGATCTTCAGCGCAAGGCCGGGAAAGCCCGCGCCGCTGCCCACGTCGATCAGCCGCTTGCCCGCGAAGTCCGTGAGCGTCAGCAGCGCCGCGCAGTCGAGAAAATGCAGCCGCGCGCTCTCGTCCTCGCCGTCGATGGCGGTGAGGTTCATCACCTTGTTTTGTTCCGCGAGGCGGTCATAATACAGCCGGTAGCGGTGCAGCGCCTGCCCGTCCAGCGGCAGACCCAGCTCGGCAAACCCGGCGGTCAACAGTTCTTCCAGCATAACGTATCCTCTTGAAAATGTGATTTGTCCCGGCGGAAGGGGAGACGGTTACGGAGGGGGCTATCGTAAAAGCCTGCGTGAAATGGCAGGGCGCTGCCGTAGGGGAGGGGCTTGCCCCTCCCGCAGATACGCACAAGCTCACGCCGTTTTCGTAGGGGCGACCTTTATGGTCGCCCGGCGCGGCGGGGGAGGTCATGGATTCGCCCGGGCGAATACGAGGAACGTACCTTCCCCCGCCGGGCGGGGACAAGCCCCTACGGCGAAACCGGGAACGGTTGCACCTCCCCTTTCAGGGGAGGCTAAGCGGAATTATTTATAAAAATGGTGCAGCCCGATGGTGACGGTGGGGGTCAGGGCTTCGGCAAACCAGCTCCCGTCGCCGCGCTCGGGGTTGACAAAATACAGGCTCTCGCCGACCGTGTTGTAGCCCTCCAGGCACAGCCGCGCGGCGATCTGCGCCTCCTCCTCCGGCTCGGCCGTGACCTCTCCGGTCCCGACCGGGTCGAACTGTATCACCGGCGTGCGCTCGAGCACGACCGCCATCACGCTGTCGGGGAAGCGCGCGTCCCGGACGCGGTTGAGCACCACGTTGCCCACGCCGATCTTCCCGGCGAGCGGTTCCCAGCGCGCCTCGGACTGGATGATGTGGCAGAGCCAATAGAGATCGTCGGCGGCAAAGTGCGCCGTGTAGTAGTCCTCGCCGCCGCGCAGCAGCAGGAGGCCGCCGCTCTCCGTCTCACCGCGCTCACCGTCGAAGCGAAGCGTCAGCCCAAAGAGCCGCCCGAGCACATCAGCGGGAAAGCACACGCGCCCTTCGAGCACGCGCAGCCCCTCGGGATCGTAGAGCAGCCGCCCGTCGGCGGTATAGACCTCCGCGTCCCGCCCCGCCTCGAAGCACCAGTCACCGATGCGGAGCGTGTACGTCTCGCCGTCAAATTCCGCCTCCGCCTCGAGGGAAAAGAGGCGGCAGAGCTCCTCCGGACAGAGGTAGAGCGTCCCTTCGACGCGATAGCCGCGCAGACGCAGCAGCCCGTCCACATAGACCGGCACGCGCGTCTCCCCCTCCGCGAAGGCGAAAATCGAGGGCAGCAGACACAGACACAGCAGCAGCGAAAGCAGCCTCTTCATGCCTCCGCCCGCATTTCCTTGAGCGCCTGGGCGATCTGATCGGGGCAGGAGGTGCTCTTCCTTCCGCAGCGGATACCCTCTAAACGGCCTATCGCCTCGTCCACCGGCATCCCGGAGACGAGCCGGGCGATGCCCTGAAGGTTCCCGTCGCAGCCGCCGAACACGCGCAGACTTTGAATGATCCCGTCGTCTACCTCAAACTCCATGAGCTGAGAACAGACACCTTTTGGACGAAACGTATAGGTCATCTCGAAACCTCCTGAAAAAAAGTCGGAAGAAGACTCCCGGTTAATCGGAACTAACCTGGGAAAAAATCGGAAGGGAAGTACAAGTTATCCGAAACTAACCTGGGAAAAAAGTCAAATATATTCTACCACAAAGCTGACGAGCTGACAAGGAAAAAACCGCTGATTCTGCGGCTTTCAGCGCCCCTGCTCTGTAAGCAAAGGGGAAGCAAAGTGTAAGCAAGAAAGAGAATGAGATAGAGAATAAGATAGAGAATAATAAAGAGTTCTATATATAGATTGAGGGCGAGGACGAGGGCGAGAGCGAGGGCGAATCCCTCCTTGCGCCGTGCAGCGGCAAAAAAGGCTTGACAAATCCAAAACGGAGTGATATACTCCAAGTATCGGCGCGGACAGACCGGGACGCAGGGGGGCGGCGTTCACGGTTTTTCGTGTGAAACGGAGAATTACCCTTGCGGTGGAGGGCGCGCTGTGCTATACTTATGCCAATTTGTGAAGACGGAGTGTGGCTATGACTGCGTGGTTTACGGGCACCGTTCTGGGAAAATTCATACTGACCTTTCTGATCTCCATGGTGCCGATCGTGGAGCTGCGCGTCGGGCTGCCGACCGGGATTGCGATGGGGCTGCCGTATCCGCTGGCGCTCGCGGCGGCGCTCTGCGGGAATATGCTTCCCGTGCCCTTCATCATCGTCTATATCCAGCGCGTGTTCGCCTGGCTGCGCGGGCGCGACGCGCGGCTGGACGGCTTCATCAGCCGTATGGAGCGCAAGGCCAGCGGCAAGGGCGAGGTCGTGCAGCGCGTCGGCCCCTGGGGGCTGCTGCTGTTCGTGGCGATCCCGCTGCCCGGCACCGGCGCGTGGACGGGCGCGCTGATCGCGGCGCTGCTGAATCTTCGCGTCAAGCAGGCCACCCCGGCGATCCTCGTCGGCGTCTGCATCGCCGCGGCGATCATGTCCGCCGGAACCTACGCCGTGATCCACGTCGTATAAAAATGGAGTAAAAACCATCCCCTGCGCGGAACGCAGGGGATGTCGCTCTATTCGGGGAAAAGCGCGCTTATCGTCTCGTCGGTAAAGGCCGTGAGCGCGGTGAAGTCCACATAGGGCTTGTAGACCGCCTCGATCTTGTCGTGCAGCGCCTTCGCCTCGCCGAGCCTGCCAAGCGCGGCCTCGGGCGCGGCGATGCTGCGCGGCGCCTGATAGGCTGTGCCCGCCCACGGCAGCAGCAGCGCCTCCAGCCGCGCGGGGTCGAGCGGCGAGGGGCAGCGGATCGCGGGCAGGTCGCGCCGCTGCAGCTCCAGCGAGAGCGCGGCGAGCTCCGCCTCCGTGACCGGAACGACAAGTTTACATAACTTCTCTATCTCGCCCTCGAGCCAGAACTCCCCCTGACAGCTCACCGTATGCAGGAAGCGCTGCTGCGGCGGGCAGGGGAGCGCGTCGCGCAGATCGACGCCGCGCAGCAGCTCCGAGGGCGAGCGCCGCACACCGGGCGGCAGCACGCCGGGGCGTCCGTCTGCGAGAAGCCGGTACACCTCGCGGTAGAGGCTGCGGTACTGCCGCGTCAGCGCCAGGACGCGCTCACGGTCGGGCGCATCGAGCGGTGTGCGGCAAAAGACACCGAGGTTTACATAATCACCGTCCACGCCGAAGCAGCCCGGTTCGAGGCTGTGCGGCGCGGTGCCGTCCACCCAGGCGAGCTTCCGCTGCGGCAGATACACGCCGTCGAGCGAATCCGGGTCGCCCGAGCAGAGTACATAGTGCACCTCGAGCCCCCGCGCCTCGGCGGCTTCGCCGATGCGGCGCATGAAGCCCGACTTGCCCGTGCCGGGGCCGCCCTTGAGGATGTGCAGATACGCGCCCTCGCCGCCGGGGAAGTACCGGTAGAGCGAGGCGAAGCCGTCCCGGGAATTGGCGCCGAGAAAATAGGTCTGAATCATAGGCCACCTCCCGGCTTAGTCTATGCCGGAGCGCCGTGTTTAGTCACAGGCGGCTTGCGCTCGAGCGGCAATCCACGACAGCATCGAGGTACACCTTCTTGTTCTCCACCGTGAACAGTGCCTTGTACCAGCGCGCGAAGAGCGCCCTCCGGTACAGCCCTTCGGGAAGCATCGGGTCTGTGTCCACCGGAAACTGGAAAGGGTTGTCCTCCAGACGCTTCACGATCTCCGCGTATTCCTCCCGAAAGCGCCTGGCGGCGGGCAAACTGACCTTAGCGAGAAACCGTATGTGTCGGATAAGCTGTGCGTCAACCCGGCGGGCGACGCTGACGGTATAGCCACTCATTCGCCGCCGACCTCTGCCTCGGAAAGGATACGATCCATATCCGCCAGTACCTCGCGGGCATCGCGGCCTTTGAAGCCCTGCTTGCGCTCAGCCTGCGCGGCCAGAAGGTCAGCGTATACGGCCTGCTCAGCGCTGAGCGAGAGGCTCAGCGGAACGGCCTTATCCCGCACGATCTGGTGTAAGAACATATTGATCGTTCCGTTCATGCTCATTCCGAGCTGAGATAAAACTGCCTCGGCCTGCGCCTTCAATTCGGAATCTGTCCGAATACTCATGTTGATGCTTGCCATAATTCTCACCTCAGCGTTAGTGTATACCAAACTATGCGCAATGTCAATGCGATTGATATACTTTACAGATACGGAAAAGGAGGACGCAACTATGTGCGAAGTTTTGGATAAAGTTGAGGCGCGCGGGATCGCACTTGGCGAAGCGCGCGGGATCGCACTCGGCGAGGCGCGCGGGATCGCTCTTGGCGAGGCGCGCGGGATCGCGCTTGGCGAGATCAAGGGGCAGCTGAGACTGATGCAGAACCTGATTCTGGACGGGACGTTGACGAAGGAAGGGGCTGCGCACCGTCTGGGCTGCTCCGTCGAAGAATTTGACAAAAAGCTTGCGGAGTTCAATCTGCTTGCGCAGTGAGCGTTATCCTGAAACGTCAAACAGAGAGCACCTGACCGCCCCAATGCGGGAAGTCAGGTGCTCCCTGTCAGCGCCAGTGGGATGACGGTGACACCGCAGCGTTCGGCGTAGCGGATCGTGCTGAGCGTGCCGCCGGGCTTCCAGTCGGTGCAGGCGAGCATGACGGAGGAGTGATCGACCATATAGCGGTTGCGGCGCATCATGCAGTCGGAGGAATAGTGGATTTGCAGCACCGTGACCTTGTCGGCGTGATCGAGCAGACGGTTATAGCGCAGGCGCTGTTCACGGCTCCAGCGATCGGGCTGGTCGCCGCAGGGGATCGCCGCCTCGAGGGACACGTCGCTGAAGCGCTGACGCAGCGCGAGCACGGCCTCGCCGAAGTACATATCGCAGCCGAGCGCCATGCCGCAGATGAAATGGCGGTAGCCGCCGTAATAGAGCATTTCGAGCTGTCCGGCGAGGCGCTCCTTCAGCGCGCGGCAGCGCGGATCGTTCTCGTTCCAGCCCCAGGGCAGATTCTGCGGCCGCCGCCCGGTGAAGCTGCATGTGATACTTCTGTCCATGAGATCCCCTCCTCTCCGTACCTCTATCATACTCCCGAAACTCCCTCTTGTCAAAACCAAATCCATGTGCTATAGTAAGAAATGTCTTCAGGGCAGGGTGAGATTCCCGACCGGCGGTGAGAACAAGTCCGCGAGCGGTCGCCATGCGCGATTGCTGATCCGGTGCGATTCCGGAACCGACAGTAAAGTCTGGATGGAAGAAGACGGGTATAAAATCTTTCAATATGCCTGTCCTGTCCTGTGTGTGCCTGGAGATCATCGGATCTTCGGGCATTTTCTTTTGGAGGGAAAAAGAATGGAAAACCTGAAATTCATCCTGGTGTGCCTTGCGGTGTTCGCGGCGCTGCTGGCGCTGGCCGCGGCGGCGGAGAAGCTGCTGATGAAGAGCCGCAAGGCCTTCTCCGACACGCACTATGTCACCTACACCGCCGTGTTCTCGGCGATGGCGGGGGTGCTGATGCTGGTGGAGATCCCGCTGTTCTTCGCGCCGGGCTTCTACAAGATCGACCTGAGCGAGCTGCCGGTGCTGATCTGCACCTTCTATCTCGGACCGGTGGCGGGGGTCGTGTCGGAGCTGCTGAAGGTGTGTCTGAAGCTGCTGCTCAAGGGCACATCGACGGCCTTTGTCGGCGATTTTGCCAACTTCGCCGTCGGCTGCTCCTTTGTGCTCCCGGCGAGCATCGTCTATCACGCGAACCCGAGCCGCCGCAGTGCGCTGCTGGGGCTGATCGCGGGGACGCTGGTGATGACGGTCTTCGGCAGTGCCTTCAACGCCCTCTACCTGCTGCCGAAGTTTGCAGAGCTCTTCGGGATGCCGCTGGACGCCATCATCGGCATGGGGACGAAGGTGAACGCGAGCATCACGAGTGTCACAACGCTGGTGCTCTATGCGGTGGTGCCCTTCAACCTGCTCAAGGGCGCTGTGGACTCGCTGCTGACGCTGCTGCTGTATAAGCGCATTTCCCCCTTGCTGCATACCGGGGATGCGCGCCGTCAGGCGCGCAGAGCCTCCGGCGCAGGCGGGCGAGGCTGAGAACAAAATTGAACAGCTCCGTGGCGTACACGAGGGCGATATAGCCGCCGAGGGCGTAGCGGGGGAGGAGCCAGAGCACGAGGACGAGGCCGAGGACGGATTCGGCGATGTTCACGCCCATGCTCCAGAGCTGTTCCCCGAGCCCCTTGAGGCAGCCGTCCACGGTCATATCGGTGTACATGATCGGAATGAGGGGCGCGAGCAGCCGGATATACGAGCCGGCTGCTCGATTTTTATACAGCAGCCAGCCGAGCGGTTCGGCGCAGCAGAGCAGGAAGAGCGCGACGGCGCAGGCGTAGAGGAAGCTGCGGCGCAGCAGCAGCCGCGCCGTGCGGCGGATGTCGGCGGTGTCGCCGCGCACCTGGGCCTCGGTCAGCAGCGGGACGCTCAGCTCCGCGAGGGCGGAGAGCACGCAGGCGGGGAAGAACACGACGGGCAGCGCCATGCCCTGCAGGACGCCGTAGCCCGCGAGGGCGCGCTCGGCGGAATAGCCCGCGGCGCGCAGGCCGCGCGGGATCAGAAGATGCTGCGCCGTGCCGAGGGCGCTGCGCGCGTAGGCGGAGAAGGCGAGGGGAAGGGCGATGCGCAGCATCCGCGCGGTGAGCGCGGGCGGCGGCGCGCTCTCGGCGGGGTGTCCGGCGCGGTCGAGGCGGTAGGCGAGCAGCATGAGCGCGAGCGCCGCCCAGTCGGCGGCGACGCGAGCGAGCGTCACGGCCTCGCAGCAGCGCGCGAGATCGCCCGAGGGCGCGCGGGAGAGAAAGAGCGCCGCGAGCCACACGCCCAGAAGCTGCTCGATCAGATGCACGAGCGCGCTTTTCCACACCCGACCGCAGGCGGTGAAGTAGCCCGCGAGCGAGGAGCAGAGCGAGATACAGGGCATCGAGAGCGCGGCGAGCTGGAGAGAGCGCACCGTGCGCCGGTCGCGGATGGCGAGATCACCGAGCAGCGGGGCGAGGAAGTAGAGGATCAGCAGCGCCGCGCAGCCGAAGAAGGCGGCGTAGCCGAGGCAGCGGCGCATGGCGAGACGCACGCCGTCTGCGCGCTCGGCGCCGAGCTCCTCCGAGACGAGCCGGGTCGAGGCGAAGCGGATGCCCGAGATGGCGAAGGTCGCGGCGAGGTTCGTGACGGAGAGCGTGAGCTGGTACAGTCCGATCCCGGCCGGGCCGATGCGCCCGACGAGCCAGGTCTGGAAGGCCATGCCGATCACGCTCATCAGAAGCGAGGAGGCGGTGAGCAGCGCGGTGTTGGCGGCGAGACGGCGAGCTTGCATAGACAGTCCTCCTGAACAGGATATCTCAATCTATGCGGACAAGTCGCCGATTTTTCTTGAATTTTTCGCTTTCCTGTTGTACACTATTGACAGAGGGAAACGGCTGTTCCCTCCCCTTCGGGAAGGGATTCGGATATGGAAAGGGGATAGAACAATGATCATCACCATCGGCAGAGAGCACGGCAGCAACGGTCATCTGGTGGCGCGCGGCGTGGCGGAGGCGCTGGGCTACGCCTGCTTTGACAAGGAGATCGTGGATCACGCGGCGGAGAACTCCGAGTTCTGCAAGGAGATTTTGCACTCCTACGACGAGAAGCGCGTCTCGCCGTACATCGTCCCCGTGCCGCACTATCTGGGGCTGAGTGAGGGCTTCCGGCTGAATATGCAGGTCGCCGCCGCGCAGTTCGAGGCGATCCGCAGCCTCGCCGAGCGCGGAAACTGCGTCTTTGTCGGGCGCTGCGCGGACTATGTGCTGCGCAGTCGGGACGATCTGCTGCGCGTGTTCATCATGGCGGACGAGCCCTTCCGCGTGCGCACGATGATGCAGCGCAAGAGCCTCAGCGAGGAGCAGGCGCGCAAGCTGGTGCGCGAGGTGGATAAGGATCGCAGCAGCTACTACCGCTATTACACCGACCAGGTCTGGGGCGAGCGGGAGAACTACGACCTGATCCTGAGCAGCGCGAAGATCGGCGTGGACGGCTGCGTGAAGCTGATCTGCGAGTACCTCGGGGAGATAATGAAGAATGAATAATGAATAATGAATAATTATGGTGTCGCTGCGCGACGGATTGAAAAACGAAAAGTGAAAAGCGAAAAGTGAAAAATTATGGTGTCGCTGCGCGACGGATTGAAAAACGAAAAATGAAAAGCGAAAAGTGAAAAATTATGGTGTCGCTGCGCGACGGATTGAAAAACGAAAAATGAAAAGCGAAAAGCGAAAAATTATGGTGTCGCTGCGCGACGGATTGAAAAACGAAAAATGAAAAGTGAAAAGTGAAAAATTATGGTGTCGCTGCGCGACGGATTAGAATAGAGGCGGTACTCTCACGTTTCACCGTAGGGGACGCGGCCTCCGCGTCCCGCCGATACGCGATACTTGAACGGTTCGCCGTAGGGGAGGGGCTTGCCCCTCCCGGCGCGGGAATGTACGGTTTTCGTATTCGCCCGGGCGAGTGCGCGACCGTGGTCGTTCCGCCGGGCGCATCGTGAAGCGCCCCTACGACAGCGCCGTAAGGGTATCGCAAATCCGCGGGACGCGGCCTCCGCGTCCCCTACGGCGGTGTGATGCAGGATTCCGCGCCATTTATTTCAATCCGTCCCCGCAGGGGACACCATAATTATTCATTATTAACTATTCTTCGTTTACTATAAAAACAACGCCTGTTCTGAATTTTGTCTTGCTAATGTGCGTACAATAGCGTATACTATCTATGAAAGCAAAACTGCGAAAGGAGTGCTGCATCATGGCTAAGACTGCGAATCTGTACGCCCGCATTGAACCGGAGGTCAAGGATCAGGCGGAGAGTATTTTGGAGGCGCTGGGTATCCCTGTTTCCAACGCGATCAATATGTTCTACAAGCAAATTATTCTCCAGCGCGGAATCCCCTTTGAGGTAAAGCTGCCCGCTATGCCCGTTCCGGATATGAGCGAGCTCACGAAGGGGCAACTGAAAGCGGAGATCGAGAAGGGCTTCGCCGATGCCGCCGCCGGGCGCGTGAGACCCGCCGCTGATGTGTTTGCCGAGCTGCGGGAGGAATACCTCACATGAGCTATATGGTCGAGATGACCGACCAGGCCAGGACGGATCTTCGCGGCATCTACGAATATATTGCCTTCGCGCTGCATTCTAAAATCAACGCTGAGAGGCAATTGGAGCGCATCGAGCGGGAGATTCTGTCTCTGTCTGAGCTGCCGGAGCGATATAAAGCTCTCGACCTCGGCTTTGACGCGGCGAAGACGGTACGGATGGTAACGGTAGACCGTTACTGCGTGATCTATCATGTGGTGAAGGAGCGCGGCGCAGTCCAGATTCTCCGTATTCTCTACGGCGGACGCGATATTCCGGCAGAGCTGGAAAAGGATATGCCTTAAACGTACTTATATATTCCCGTCGCGCAGCGACACCATAATTTTTCACTTTTCACTTTTCATTTTTCGTTTTTCAATCCGTCCCCGAAGGGGACACCATAATTATTAATTATTCATTATTAACTATTAAGTAATACAAGTCCGCCGCCCATGACGAGCGGCGGACTTGTGTTACATCGCTTCGATCTCTTTGATGTTGTACTCGTTGCCGGTGATGAGGAAGGTGTTGTCGCTGCCGCAGTGGGGGCAGATTTTCGCGTATTGCAGGGTCGGGTAGGTCTCGCCGCAGCTCTGGCAGTAGGTGACGGCGTGGATGGTCTCGATCTTGAGCGCGGCGTCGAGCAGATAGGTGGTCTTTTTCTTGGCGTACTCCCAGTAGTCGATCAGAAACTCGGGAACGATGCCGCTGACCTCGCCCACCTCGAGCGTGACAGAGCCGATCTTCGTGAGCTGGTTTTCCACGGCGAGCTTCTCCACCGTGTTGATGACATAGGTGATGGTGCCTAATTCGTGCATGGTCGCATCCCTCCGCCAGCATCATACCACACTCGCGCGGCTTTGTCACGGAAAATGTGGAAGGCACGACAAACGCATGAGTTAAAAAAGTGTAAACCATTCGAGCGGCCAGCACTTGGCTCTCCCTTAGGGAGAGCTGTCGCCGTCGCTTGCGGCGGTGACTGAGAGGGGTTTCTACGAGGCAAGACCCTCTCCGCCCCACGAC
>JAZQCO010000137.1:0-17715 GCA_045546335.1 Candidatus Limivicinus sp.
CCTTCAGCTCCAGACCTACCTCGGAGCAAACCACCGTAGGGCCGGTCAGGGTAGCGATGTGGATGAGCATCTCCTTGCGGCGGTCGCCAAAGCCGGGCGCCTTGACGCACACGCAGGTGAAGGTGCCGCGCAGCTTGTTGAGCACGATGGTCGCGAGCGCCTCGCCCTCCACGTCCTCAGCGATGATGAGCAGCTTGCGGCCGGCCTTGACGATCTGCTCGAGCAGGGGCAGGATCTCCTGGATGTTGGAGATCTTCTTATCGGTAATGAGGATCAGCGCGTCGTCGATGACGGCCTCCATCTTATCGGGATCGGTGACCATGTAGGGGGAGAGGTAGCCCCGGTCGAACTGCATGCCCTCGACCACGTCGCTGTAGGTCTCGGCGGTCTTGGACTCCTCGAGGGTGATGACGCCGTTCTGGCTGACCTTCTCCATGGCCTCAGCGATCAGAGAGCCGATCAGCTCATCGCCGGAGGAGATGGTGCCGACGCGGGCGATATCCTTGGAACCGGACACGGGCTGGGAGATGGCCTTCACGGCCTCAACGGCGGCGGAGGTAGCCTTCTGGATGCCCTTCTTCATGATCATGGGGTTGGCGCCGGCGGCAAGGTTCTTGAGCCCTTCGCCGATCATGGCCTGGGCGAGCACGGTGGCGGTGGTGGTGCCGTCGCCGGCGACGTCGTTGGTCTTGGTGGAGACCTCCTTGGTGAGCTGCGCGCCCATGTTCTCAAACGGATCCTCCAGCTCGATCTCCTTGGCGATGGTCACACCGTCGTTGGTGATAAGCGGGGTGCCGAACTTCTTGTCGAGCACGACGTTGCGCCCCTTGGGGCCGAGGGTGATCTTCACGGTATTGGCGAGCTGGTCAACACCGCGCTCAATGGCCTTGCGGGCCTCTTCGCCATAAATAATCTGCTTTGCCATAAGTCAAAATCCTCCTGTAATTACTCGATGACGGCCAGAATGTCGCTCTGACGGACGATGGTGTACTCCTGCTCGTCGAGCTTGACCTTGCTGCCGCTGTACTTGCCGACAAGCACCTTCTCACCGGGCTTGACGATCATGACGACCTCGTTGCCGTCCACCATGCCGCCGGGGCCGACCTCGACGACCTCGTAGACCTCGGGCTTCTCCTGCGCGGAGGCGGTCAGGAAAATGCCGGAGGAGGTGCGCTCCTCAGCCGCGTTCTGCTTGAGCACGACGCGATCAGCCAGGGGTTTGAGTTTCATCTTCTATACCTCCAATTTTATTTAATACAAAATTCAGCACCGTTAGCACTCAAAAACTCTGAGTGCTAACGGTGCTTATCATACCACACTTTTCTGTTTTTGCAAGACCCTGCCATAAAAAACTTTTGAATTTTTTGTTACGGCGGATTGTGACAAGTGAAAAATGAAAAACGAAAAATGAAAAAATGCGGAGTCGCCTGACGGCGACGGAATGAAAATCCGTGCCCGAAGGGCACACCGCAGTTTTTCACTTTACACTTTTCGTTTTTAGTTTTCAAACCACCGCAGCCCCTTCGGGACGAGCAGGTTCAGCGCGGCGGGGACGAGCTTCATCGTGAGCGAGCGGGCGTAGACGGCCTCGCCGTCGAGGTTCACCACGTCCTCGCGCTCAAATTCGATGCTGAGCTCCCGCCCCTTCAGATGGGTCACGAGCCCGGTCATCTCGGCGGCCTGGCCCTTGGCGTATTTGCCGATCAGCGCCGCAAATTGCAGCAGGGAGACCTTCCCGGCGATGAAAATGTCCATCTCGCCGTCGTCGGGGCGGGCGGTCAGCGAGGGGTGGAAGCCGCCGCCGTAGTACTGCCCGTTGCAGGCGCAGGCGAGGGTGACGGGGGCGTCGATGCAGGTCTCGCCGCAGCGGATGCGCATGGGCTGCGCGATGCCGCGGAACATATTCACCGCCGCAGACACGACGTAGGCGAAGGGACCCTTGACGAGCGGGAAGCGGCTGAACTCATGCACACCCGTGCCGATGCGCGCATCGATGCCCACCGAGCAAATGTTCACGCCGTAGCGCCCGCCGCAGTCGATCAGGTCGATCGGACGGATGGAACCGTCCAGCAGCGCGGCGAGGTCACGAAACAGCGGCGCGTCCTCGCCGAAGAGGCGGCAGAAGTCGTTGCCCGTGCCGGTGGGGAAGGGGCAGACCGCGACGTTCGGACGCAGCGCCGCGCCATTGACGCACTCGTTGAAGGTGCCGTCCCCGCCGCAGGCGTAGACGCGCAGTTCCTCGCCGTTCCCGGCCTCGGCGCGGATCTTGTCGATCGCATCCAGCGGCGCCTTCGTCACATAGACCTCCCAGGGCTCTGTGCGCGAGGCGAAGGCGGCCTCGACCTGCGCGCGCACGGCGGCGGTCTTGTCTTCACCCCCGGCGGTGGGGTTGACGATGAAAAGATGCTTCATGCTATGGCCTCTTTCACTTGTAGTACATGAATAAATCGCATTTTATCATGCCGTTGTAGAGCTTGCGCTTGCGCACGGCCTCGCGCCCGAAGCAGCGTTCAAATTCCGTGTGCGAGGAGAGCAGGTATACCGACCAGTTCTCCAGCCCGCGCAGCGCCTCACCGAAGCCCCGGTAGAGCGCCTCGGCCTGTTCCTTCTCCATGATGCGCTCGCCGTAGGGGGGATTGGTGACGATCACGCCTCGCTCAGTCTCGCGGTGGAAGGCGGTGGCGTCGGCGACCTCGAAGCGCACAAGCTCCGAGACTCCGGCGCGCAGGGCGTTTTGCTTGGCGATGGCGATGGCCTTGGGGTCGATGTCTGTGCCGAGGATCGAATAGTCCCCGTGAAACTCCTTCGCGCGCGCCGCCTCGGCGGCCTCCGCCCAGATGCCGTGGTCGAGCGTGCGCCAGTCCATGGCGGCGAAGTGCCGGTGCAGCCCCGGCGCGCGGTTGAGGGCGATCAGCGCGGCCTCAATGGGGATGGTGCCGCTGCCGCAGAAGGGATCGACGAAATCGCCCCGCCCCTTGTAGCGCGAGAGCAGCACGAGCCCGGCGGCGAGGGTCTCGCGCAGGGGAGCGGCGTTATGCGCGGGGCGATAGCCGCGCTTGTGCAGCCCCATGCCGCTGGTGTCAAGGCAGAGCGAGACCTGATCCTTCATGATCGAGAAGCGGATCTGCACGGTCTCGGCGTTCTCGTCAAACCAGCTCTGCCCGTACTTGCCGCGCAGACGCTCGACGATGGCCTTTTTGATGATCTTCTGACAGTCGGGGACGGAGAAGAGCTTGGAGTTGAGGCTGTGTCCCACGACGGGGAAGGCCGCGTCGCGTGCGATCCAGCGCTCCCAGGGCAGCGCCTTGGTCTGCTCAAAGAGCGCATCAAAGCTCACGGCCTCGAAGCTGCCGACTTCGAGCAGCACGCGCTCGCCCGTGCGCAGCGAGAGGTTCGCCGCGGCGATATCTTTCGCCTCGCCCGTGAAGAACACGCGGCCGTTCTCGCCGCGCACCTCCCTCATACCAAGGCGCTTCAGTTCGTCGATGACAAGGCCCTCCAGCCCGAAGAGACAGGGCACGCAAAAGGTCATACTCATGCGAAACCTCCCGAATTATATTTTATCGTATCATACACTAAGTCAGGCGGTTTGTAAAGAATAGTGATTGACAAAACGGCTCAGCACCCCTATAATAACAGTGAAGAGCGAACCACGCACACGGTTGGCTCCTCAAAGATTTAAGTTAAAGTGTGGCAAGGCCACAAGACAACCGTCACTTTGCAGGAGTGGCGGTTGTCTTTTTAGCGGGCTTTGCCTTTTTGGAAGTTTCCCTCACATAAATCGTGATCGTCCACTTCTTTATATGGAAAGTAATCCGCATAGGTACCACCTCCTTATCGGAGGATGGAGCCAACCGCCTGCGTGTGAATGTTCAACTCTTCACCGTCCCTTTCGGGGCTTTTATTCTACAGGATAGCGGGCTGTTCGTCAATATCTCTTCGCAAATTTGGATTCATATTACTCAGCCGCTTTCCGTGCGTGAGCTGCTTTTTTATCGGCCGCTCTTGCGTTCACGGAATGAAACTGATATACTTGTTCTATAGAATTCTACAAAATATGCGAAGGGGGAGCGGGGATGGAGCGGCATGAGCGGATATGGCGCTGCGCGTACCGGCTGCTGCACAGGGCGATCTGCGCGCGGTTTCACATGGAGGCGGAGACGCTGCACCCCGAGGGGGCGTGCCTGATCGTGGCAAACCACGTCACGGACTTCGACCCGCTGCTGCTCTCGATGAGCTTTCCCGACACGCCCCTCTACTTTGTCGCAAGCGAGCACATTTTCCGCCAGGGGCTGCTCTCGCGCGCGCTCGACTGGCTCATGGAGCCGATCGCCCGGCGCAAGGGCTCGACGGCGGCGGACACGGTCAAGGCGATTTTGCGCCACCTCAAGGAGGGGCACGCCGTGGTTCTCTTTGCGGAGGGGGACGCGAGCTGGGACGGGCGGCCGGTCGGCATATTCCCGTCCACGGGCAAGCTCGCGCGCGCCTCTGGCGCGTCGCTGATGACCTACCGGCTGGAGGGGGCGTACCTCTCCAAGCCCCGCTGGGGGCGCGGTATCCGCCGGGGGCGGGTGCGCGGCCACGCCGTACAGCGCTACACCCACGAGCAGCTCAAGCAGATGCACGCGCCGGAGATCACCGCCGCCATCGACCGCGACATCGGCGAGAACGCCTGGGAGCGGCAGCGCGGCGATCCCGTGCGCTACCGGGGGCGGCACCTCGCCGAGCGGCTGGAGACGGCGCTCTACTGCTGTCCGCGCTGTGAAAAGATCGGGACGCTGCGCTCGAAGGGGGAGTTCCTCTTTTGCTCCTGCGGCCTCGCGCGGCGCTATACCGAGGAGGGCTTCTTCGATCCGCCGGAGCCCTTCGCGACGCTGGCCGACTGGGAGGACTGGCAGAGAGCGGCGCTGCGCTGGAAAAACGGCGGCGAGGGCGCGCTCTTCTCGGACACGGGGCTCAGGCTCGTGGAGATCGAGAACGGGCACCGGGAGAAGCGGCTCGGCAGCGGGACGCTCACGCAGTATAAGGACGCGCTCGGCTTTGGCGAGCGGCGCTTCCCGCTCTCGCAGATCCGCAGCATGGCGATGGTGCAGACCCGGCGGCTGCTCTTCACCTTCGAGGAGCGCTATTATGAACTGCGCAGCGACGGGCGCTGCAATCTGAGAAAGTATCTGGAAATCTGGAAATTACAGAATCGGGAGTGATACCATGGACTATTCGGCAGCCAACCTCGCCCTCTGGAACATCATCATCCAGCTCGGGCTGATCGCCGGGGCGATCCTGCTCGCGCAGTTTCTGCGCGCAAAGCTCGCCTTCATCCGGGGCAGCATGATGCCCGTCGCCGTGCTCAGCGGCTTTCTGCTGCTCGCGGCGAAGTATCTGCATCTCGTGCGAATCGACACGGCGATGATGGAGATGCTGGTCTACCACGGCATCGCCCTGGGCTTTATCGCCATGAGCCTGCGCGTGCCGGAAAAAACGGAGAGCGCCAAGGGCGACCTCACGGGGCTCAAATCCGGGGCGATCATCGTGAGTACCTATCTGGTGCAGGGCGTGACGGGGCTGCTCATCACGCTGCTGCTGGCCTATACCCTGCGCCCGGGCTTTTTCAAGGCGGCGGGGCTGCTGCTGCCCATGGGCTACGGACAGGGACCCGGCCAGGCGAACAACGTCGGCTCCACCTATGAGGCGCTGGGCTTTGCGGGCGGACGCAGCTTCGGGCTGTCGATTGCGGCGGCGGGCTACCTCGTGGCCTGCGTCGTGGGCGTGGTGCTGCTGAATGTGAAGATGCGCGCCTCGCGCCGCGGCGCGGGGGCGTGCCGGGAGAAGAGCACGGATGTGAGCTTCTTCCAGAGCGAGAACGAGATCCCGATCGCCGACTCCATCGACAAGCTCTCCGTGCAGCTTGCTATGGTGCTGCTGGTGTATCTTGCGACCTATCTCTGCGCCTGGGGCGTGACCTCGGGCATCGCCGCGCTGTCGGCAGGGCTGGCCGGGACGGTGAACACCCTGATCTGGGGCTTCAACTTCATCATCGGCTCGGCGCTTGCGATGCTGCTGCGCGTCCTGCTCGAGAGCGGGAAGAAGCGCGGCCTCATTCAGCGGCAGTATCAGAACAATTACCTCCTGAACCGTATCTCCGGCTTCTTCTTTGACGTGATGATCGTGGCGGGTATCGCCTCGATCGAGCTGGAGGATCTGCGCGGGCTGTGGCTGCCCTTTGCGCTGCTCGCCGTCGCGGGCGGGATCGTGACCTGGTTCCATCTCAAGCTCGTTTGCAAGAAGGTCTATCCCGGCTACTTCAACGAGGGGCTGATCTCCATGTACGGCATGATGACCGGCACCATCAGCTCCGGTATCCTGCTGCTGCGCGAACTCGACCCGAACCTCGAGACCCCCGCCGCAAACAACCTTGTCGTCGGCAGCAGCTTCGGCATCATCCTCGGCGCGCCGATCCTCGTGCTCGTCGGCCTTGCGCCGCGCTCCGACCTCATGTGCTGGGTGACGGTCGGCATCGCCGCGGCGTATCTCGCGCTGCTGCTGCTCGTGATCTTCAAGGCGCACGGCAAAAGGAAAAATGAAAAGTGAAAAATGAAAAACTGAGGTGTCGCTGTGCGACAGAATTATGAAAATAAAAATCGAGATCGCCATGGATACGAAAAGACTGAAAAACGCGGCGCGTTGGTTTACCGGCGGCCTCTACCGTGACGAGCAGATTCGCCCGCGCGAGACGGCGCCGCGCGAGGTGCTGCCGGAGCCGCTGCGGGAGATACGCGAGATGGAGCGTGCGCGGGAGAACCTGCTTCTCCCGCGCGAGCAGCTTTTTGTCCTCCAGGCGCGGAGACTGGCCGACTACGAGGACGAGTACGACTACCGCCTCGACGTGCTGCGCTACTACCCCACCTACCAATCCCTGACCGACCGGGAGCTGCGCGCCTATTTCACCTGGCGCGCGCACTGGCGGCGCGGCGAGCGGGAAAAGACCTGGCTGAGCTTCGCCTTCCTCTACATCTATGAGCTGCTCAATCAGATCGGTGTGCGCGACGTGGTGGAGGGCTTTGAGCGGCTGCGCGACTTCGGGCGCGACTACGGCGCGCTCGATGGTAAGATCACGCGCTATCTCGAGCGCTGGCTGGAGGACTATGTGGTCTGCTACCGGCTCGATCCGGTGCTGCTCTCGGGGCGGGAGACCTATGCGCGCGACGGACAGCTCGCCCTGCTGCGCGAGCCGGGGGAGGCGCAGGACGCGGCGCTCTTTGAGGCGCTGTGCGCGCTCTCGTCCTACCGGCTGGACCGCAGCGCCCTGTACCAGCGCGAGAGCGCGCTGTGCGAGGCGGTGTTCCCGCGCATCTATCGCCGCGTGAGCGCCTATTACGACAAGCACCGCACGCAGAGCCTCGCGGACGCCTGGTTCGGCGCGCTGGAGGAGCACCCGGTGCAGCTCTTTGAGAGCGCGGTGTTCTGGGAACAGAGCCCACGGCGCGACGGCGCGGTCGAGCTCAGCCCGCTTCGCGTCTACACCTGCTGGGGCGGCACCTGGTATCTGCGCACGGTGCGCGGCGACACCGGGCGCAATCAGAAGCTCGGGGAGCTGATGCGCACGATCGACTCCCGCCTGCGGGAGAAGACCGGCGTTGGCAGCGCCGTGAAGCCGGGGCTCAGTACCAAGTGGATCCTCGCGCTGATCGACGAGGAGATCGACGCGGCGCTGCGCGAGCGGCAGGCCATGGAGGCGAGGCGCGTGCGCTTTGACTACTCCAAGCTCGCCGGCATCCGCGCCGACGCCGCCGAGACGCGCGAGCGTCTGATCGTGGACGAGGAGCGCGAGGAGGAACCGCCCGCGCCGGAGACGAAACCGGCGGGGGAGGAGCTGGGGCTGAGCGAAGACGAGGCGCGGCTGCTTGCCTGTCTCCTGCGCGGCGAGAGCCTCGCTTGGCTGCGGGAGAAGGGGCTGTCGCTGAGCGTACTCACCGACAGCATCAACGAAAAGCTCTATGACCGCTTTGACGACACCGTGCTGCTCGACGGCGAGCCGCCTGAGCCGGTGGAGGACTATGTGGAAGAACTGAAGGAGTACTTGAATCTGTGAAGATACCCAAACGCATTGCCCAGACGCTGCTCAACTCCCTCAAGGGGGGCGTGGTGCCGCGCGTGGGGCTGCCGTATATCACGGTGGGACGGAAAAACGAGATCGACGCGCTCTTGCGCGACGTGGAGCTGATCGCCGACGGCGGCGCGTCCTTCCGCTTCATCGTCGGGCGCTACGGCAGCGGCAAGAGCTTTCTCTTGCAGACGATCCGCAACTATGTGATGGCGAAGAACTTCGTCGTTGTGGATGCCGACCTCTCCCCGGAGCGCCGCCTGCAGGGCACGCGCGGGCAGGGACTGGCCACCTACCGGGAGCTGATAGGCAACATGTCCACCAAGACGCGGCCGGAGGGCGGCGCGCTCACGCTGATCCTCGAGCGCTGGATCAGCACCGCGCAGCAGGAGGCGGCGGAGGAAAACGGACTCACCCTGCTCGATGAACGCCTCGCCGCGCTCACGGAGAAGAAGATCGCCGAGGCGGTGTTCTCCCTCGGGGAGCTGGTGCACGGCTACGACTTCGCGCGTCTGCTCACACTCTATTACGAGGCGCACCGCGCCGGGGACGACGCGCTCAAGGCGCGCGTGTGCAAGTGGTTCCGGGGGGAGTATACGACCAAGAGCGAGGCGCGGCAGGAGCTCGGGGTGAGCATCATCATCACCGATGACGACTGGTACGATTATCTCAAGCTCTTCGCGGCCTTCTTCCGCCAGGCGGGCTACGCGGGGCTGCTCATCCTGATCGACGAGCTGGTGAACATCTACAAGATCCCAAACGCCATCACCCGGCAGTATAACTATGAGAAGATCCTCACCATGTATAACGACGCCCTCCAGGGCAAGGCGCGCTATCTCGGCGTCATCCTCTCGGGCACGCCCCAGTGCATGGAGGATCAGCGCCGCGGCGTATACAGCTACGAGGCGCTGCGCTCGCGGCTCGCGGAGGGGCGCTTCGGCGGCGAGCACCGCGATCTGCTCGCGCCGGTCATCCGCCTTGAGCCGCTGAGCTGGGAGGAGCTGCTGATCCTCACTGAGAAGCTCGCGGATATCCACGCGACGCTCTACGAATATCCGCAGATCGTCACGCAGAAGGATATGACCGACTTTATCCGCATCGAATTTGAGCGCGTGGGGGCGGACAGCCATATCACCCCGCGCGAGGTGATCCGCGATTTCATCGAGGTGCTGGACATCGTATACCAGAACCCCGAGGTCAAGGTCGCGGAGCTTCTGGGCTCGGGGGACTTCGACTACGCGCAAAACGCCGTGGAAGGCGAGGAGACGCGGGAAGAATTTGCGGAGTTTGAGCTATGAGCGCCTTTGACCGCTACGCCCCCTTCGTGCAGGACTACATCTACCGAAACGGCTGGGAGAACCTGCGCGCCATCCAGGTCGCGGCGGCGGACGTGGTGTTCAACACCGATGAAAACCTCCTGCTCACCGCCTCCACCGCCTCCGGCAAGACGGAGGCCGCCTTCTTCCCGATCCTCACGCTCTTCGCCGAGAACCCGCCGGCGTCCGTGGGCTGTATCTACATAGGTCCCCTCAAGGCGCTTATCAACGACCAGTTCCAGCGGCTGACGGAGCTGTGCGAGGAGGCGGAGATCCCCGTCTGGCACTGGCACGGCGACGTGGCGCAGAGCCACAAGGACAGGCTCATGAAGCGCCCGAGCGGCATCTTGCAGATCACGCCCGAGTCGCTCGAGGCGCTGCTGCTGCACAAGCACGCGGCGATCCCACGGCTGTTTCACGATCTGCGCTTTATCGTGATCGACGAGGTGCATTCCCTCCTGCGCGGCGACCGCGGCGGGCAGACCCTCTGCCTGATCGAGCGCCTCTCCCGCCTTGCGGGCGTGAACCCGAGGCGCATCGGCCTCTCCGCCACGATCGGCGACCCCGAGGGGACGGGCGCCTTCCTCTCCCTCGGCACCGGGCGACAGACCCTGATCCCGCAGATCGAGGCGAAGGGGAGCAAATGGCGGCTCTCGATGGAGCACTTCTATGTCCGAAACTCCCAGGCGGGGGAGGACTACCCCGAGGTCGAGGGCATGGCGCCGCTCGAGGAGAAGACCGACGAAGCGCCGCTGCTCGCCGATCCCGGCGTGGGCTATATCTTTGAGCACACGCGCGGGAAGAAGTGCCTGGTGTTCGTCAATTCCCGCGAGGAGTGCGAGACCGTCACCACGACGCTCAGGCGCTACTGTGAAATCAAGCACGAGCGCGACCGCTTCCTGATCCACCACGGCAACCTCTCCGCCGCCTACCGCGAGACCGCCGAGAGCGTGATGAAGGACGAGTCGCAGACCCTGACCACGGTCACGACCTCGACACTGGAGCTGGGCATCGACATCGGCCGCCTCGAGCGCGCCTTCCAGATCGACGCGCCGTGGACGGTGTCCTCGTTTTTGCAGCGCATGGGGCGCACAGGGCGGCGCGGACAGCCGCCGGAGATGTGGTTCGTGCTGCGCGAGGACGAGCCGGAGGTGCGCGCGATGCTGCCCACCACCATCCCCTGGAAGCTGCTGCAGGGCATCGCCCTCGTGCAGCTCTATCTCGAGGAGCGCTGGGTGGAGCCGCCGCGCCTTGACCGTCTGCCCTACAGCCTCCTGTACCACCAGACGATGGCGACTCTCGCCTCGAGCGGTGAGCTCTCGCCGCGCGCGCTGGCCGACCGGGTGCTGTCGCTGCATTACTTCCACCGCGTCACGCAGGAGGACTTCCGCACACTGCTGCATCACCTGCTCGAGCGCGAGCACATCCAGTACACCGAGCAGGGCGGGCTGATCGTCGGCCTCGCCGGGGAGCAGGTCATCAACTCCTATCGCTTCTACGGCGTGTTCGTGGAGAGCGAGGAGTACACCGTGCGCAGCGATTCCCAGGAGCTCGGCACCGTCGTCTCGCCCCCGCCGCTCGGGGAAAAGCTCGCCATCGCCGGGGCGGTCTGGCGCGTGCTGGATATCGACCACAAGCGCCACTCGGTCTATGTCGAGCAAGTCAAGGGGCACGTCCCCGCCTACTTCGGCGAGTGTCCGGGCGATCTGCACACCCGCATCCTCGAGCGGATGCGCGAGGTGCTGCGGGAGGGGCGGCGCTACCCCTATCTGATGAAAAACGCCGCCGCGCGTCTGCAGCAGGCGCGCTATACCGCCGCCGCCTCCGGCGCGGCGGAGAAGCAGCTTATCAACCTCGGCGGGAAAATGTGGTGCCTGCTGCCCTGGCTCGGCACCTACGCCTTCCTCGCGCTCGAGCGCTTTCTGCGTCTGCGCTGCGCCGAACGGCTGGGGCTGCGCAATCTCGAATCCGCCCGCCCCTTCTTTATCCAGTTTACGATGGAGGCGGACGAGGCGCGCTTCTTCGCCGTGCTCTTTGAGGAGATCGCAAAGCCCATCGACCCGCTGGAGCTGGTCTATCCCAAGGAGCTGCCGCTCTTTGACAAGTACGACGAGTACCTGCCCGAGGAGCTGGTGCGCAAGGGCTTCGCCTGCGGCGTGCTCGATCTTGAGGGGCTGCGGACACGCCTCGGGGAGTGGAAAAACGAGCGGGGGAGAGAAAACAGCACAGCCTGAGACGAGCGATCTCCGCCGTCTCAAGCTGCGCCGAGTTTTTTCATAAGTGGACGGTCACAATTCTTGTGAAGGAAACTTCCCAAAAGGCAAAGCCCGCAAAAAAGACAACCGCCACTCCTGCAAAGTGACGGTTGTCTTTGTGGCCCTGCCACAAATTCAATTAGCAGCTTGAGGAGCTAACCGTGTGCGTGGTTCGCTCTTCACTGTTATTATAGTGCGAAATGGCTTTGTTGTCAACCTAATATCCTGCGTTGCAAATCCGCTGGATTCATGCTATCATAGTCCGGCAAAGGAGGACGGTGCGGATGAGAAACAGACTATGGCGTATCGTGTTGCTGCTGATTGCCGCGCTGCTCGTCGGCTGCGGGAGCGCTGCGGCCTCCGCGCCCGATCCCGAGGCGGAGCAGAAGAGCACGATCTACGTCTTTTGTATGGATACCGTCATGGAGCTGAGCGCCTACGGCGCGCAGCGTGACGAGGCCCTGCAGGCGGCGCAGGCGGAGATCGAGCGGCTCAACGCCCTCTTCAGCATCGGCGAGGAGGAGAGCGACATCTCCCGCGTGAACCGCGACGGCGGCGGGCCGGTCTCCGCCGACACCGCCGCGCTGCTGCGCGAGGCGCTTGCGCTCAGCGAGGAGACGGGCGGCGTCTTTGATCCCACGATCTACCCGCTGATGGCGCTCTGGGGCTTCGTGTCGAAGGACTACCACGTCCCGACCGGGGCGGAGCTTGCCGATGCGCTGAGCCGCGTCGGCGCGTCGCGCGTCACGATCGACGGAAACGATTTCGTCACCCTTGGCGCGGGGCAGGCGATCGACCTCGGCGGCATCGCCAAGGGCTACGCCTCGCAGCGCCTGATGGCGATTTTCCGCGAGTACGGCGTGCGCTCGGCCATCGTCTCGCTCGGCGGGAACATCCAGTGCCTCGGTCTCAAGCCAAACGGCCAGCCCTGGCGCATCGGCGTGAAGGACCCCGCCGATCCGGATGCCAGCCTCTCCGCCATCGTTTCGGTGGAGGACGAGGCGGTCATCACCTCAGGCGGCTATGAGAGATACTTCGACGATCCCGCAACCGGGCGGCGCTACCAGCATATCATCGACCCCGCGACGGGCTATCCGGTCGAGAGCGGGCTGAGCTCGGTGAGCATTGTGACGGCAAACGGCACGCTCGCTGACGGACTTTCCACCGCGCTCTATATCATGGGGCTGGACGGAGCGTCGGACTACTGGCGCGCGCACAGCGGCGAGTTCGAGGCGATCCTGATCGACGGGGAAGGCACGGTCTATATCACCGAGGGGCTTTCCGGGCGCGTCACGTCGGAGAAGGAGCTGCGCGTCATCCAAAAATAGATTGACTTCCCAGCAGAAAATCACTATAATCTGAGTATTCCCACCGATAGGAGAGAGGACAATGAAGCTCGGTTTTTGGGAGATCCTGGTGATCCTGGTCGTCGCGCTGCTGGTCATCGGGCCCGATAAGCTGCCGTATTATACGAAGAAGCTGGGCGCTGCGCTCAAGGAGCTGCGCAAGGTGTCCGAGAGCGTGACCAAGGAAGTGCGCGAGAGCGTGATCGAGCCGCTGGACGAGGCCTCCAAGCCCCTGCGCGAGGCGGTGGAACCGCTGACGGAGCTGAAAAAAGAGGTTGAGGGCAGCCTCAACAGCGTCGAGCGGGAGTTTAAGAACATCGGAAAGCCGAAGAAGACCCCGGAGAACAAGGAGCCTGACGGCGAGGCCGCGCCCACCGAAGCAGAGGCGCGCGAGACGGAAACAAGTACACAAGCGCCCACGGCGGAGAGCGCCGAGGGCGAGAATACAGAAGGAGGAAGCACACCATGAGAATCGGTGTTCAGCAGCTTTTGATCGTCCTGGTGATCGTCATCATCATCTTCGGACCCACCCAGATCCCCAAGCTCACCAAGATGCTCGGCAAGAGCGTGAAGGGCTTTAAGGACGGCATGGAGGAGGCCGAGGCCGAATCTGCCAAGAAGTCCAAGTCTGAGGATGAAGACTAAAGCGAAGCCGGAGGTATCGAGTGACGGGAGCATGAGCCTCTCCGGGCACCTCAAGGAGCTGCGAAACCGCGTGCTGATCTGCGTGGTCGTGCTCGTGGCCGGCTTCTGCGCCTGTCTCGGCGTCGCGCCGCGGCTCATCACGCTCTTCAGCGATATGGGCACGGCCTACGGGTACACGCTGGTGTACCTCGCCCCGGCGGAGCTGCTGCTGACGGAGTTCTCCATCGCCTTTGTCGGGAGCCTCGTGCTCAGCTTCCCGGTGCTGGCCTATCATATCTACGCCTTTTGCAGCCCCGGACTTCGGAAGAAGGAGCGCAGCTACATCCAGGCCGGGCTTTTTGCCGGGACGCTGTTCTTCCTGCTGGGCGTCACCTTCGCCCGGCTCGTGAGCGTGCCGTTCATGCTGCGCTTTCTGATCTCTCTGACCGGCGCGGTGGATGTGTCGGCGTCGATCAGCATCCAGCAGTACATCTCTTTTCTGCTCACGGTGTTTCTGATCTTCGGCATCGTCTTTGAGATGCCGGTCATCACGGTCATCCTCACCGCACTCGGCATCCTGCGCGCGGAATGGCTCGCCAAGGCGCGCCGCTTTATGATCGTCGGGATCTTTTTCCTCGCGGCGGTCATCACACCGCCGGATGTCGTGTCGCAGATCATGGTCGCCGTGCCGATGCTGCTGCTGTATGAGCTGAGCATCCTGCTCTGCCGCCTCGTCGGCAAGCGGAAAAAGACCGAAAAGACGGAAGAGGAGGATTGACCGGAGGAGCCGTCCGGCTCCTTCGCAGGTTTTCCCCTTTTCTTCTGCACACAATTGTGTTATACTGAATATCTGCACGAAGGGAGTGAGACGCTTGCCAAAGCAGCAGGGCATCAAGAAAATCGCAGACAACCGCAAGGCGTTTCACGACTATTTTGTGCTGGAGCGCTTCGAGGCCGGGATCGAGCTGGCCGGGACGGAGGTCAAGTCCATCCGCGCCGGGCAGGTCAATCTCAAGGACAGCTTCTGTACCGTGAAGGACGGGGAGCTGTTCGTGCGCGGTATGCACATCAGCCCCTACGAGCACGGGAACATCTTCAGCAAGGATCCGGTGCGCCCCCGCCGCCTGCTCATGCACAAGCGGGAGATCATAAAGCTCAACGCCCGCGTCATGCAGGACGGCGTGGCGCTGGTGCCGCTGTCACTGTATTTCCGCGACAGCCGCGTGAAGCTGGAGCTGGGGCTGTGCAAGGGCAAAAAGCTCTACGATAAGCGCAGCAGCGAGGCGGAGAGAGAATCCAAACGCGACATAGATCGCATGATGAAAGAGAGGAGCTACGAATGAGCAACCCCATCGTAACGATTGAAATGGAAAATGGCGACGTGATGAAGGCCGAGCTCTATCCCGAGATCGCCCCGAACACGGTCAATAACTTTGTCTCCCTCGTGAAGCAGGGCTTCTATGACGGCGTGATCTTCCACCGCGTGATCCCCGGCTTCATGATCCAGGGCGGCGACCCCAAGGGCGTCGGCGTGGGCGGCCCGGGCTACTGCATCAAGGGCGAGTTTGCCGCCAACGGCTTCAAGAACGATCTCAAGCATGACCGCGGCGTACTCTCCATGGCGCGTACGATGGCGCCGAACTCCGCCGGGAGCCAGTTCTTCATCATGCACGAGAATTCCCCGCACCTCGACGGGCAGTATGCCGCCTTCGGCAAGGTCATCGAGGGCATCGAGGCCGTCGATGCCATCTGCGCCGTGCGCACGGACTACAACGACAAGCCCCGCGTGCCGCAGGTGATGAAGAAGGTCACGGTCGAGACCTTCGGCGTCGAGTACCCCGAACCGGAGAAGTGCTGATTTTTTCTGTTATCGCTCAACGGGCGCTGTGCGCCCGCTTCGCGGGGATGTAACGGTTTCGACGGGGGCGTGGAGGCAGGAATAGCGGGCGGATGCGCCTACCATCCTTAAAAAGGGCGCCTTTTATAAATTAAAGAACAACGATAACACTGTTCTTCTCGCTGCTTAATTAAGCGAGCGTTCCCTCCGGGAGTACCACGGCCCGGAACGGAGCGTCACTGAGTGGTGAACGTGCGTATGCAAAGCTTTGCGCATACCATGAACAATGAAGCTACCAAGCCCCCGAGCGTGACGGCTCGCGCCGGGGTGAGGGAATGCAAATAACCGTCTGCGCCCGGAGAAGTTCCTGTTAAAATGCTTTCGGACGGGGGTTCAACTCCCCCCATCTCCATTTACAAAAACGCGTGATTTGTTAAGCAAATCACGCGTTTTTGAATGATGTTTGCCCTGACGGGCAAAAGATGTGCGCTTCGCGCATGATGTCGCTTCGCTAATGATGTGTGCCTGCGGGCACATGGGGCAGACATCGCATTATTTCGGAGCGAAGCGGAGAAACATCATTCGCCGCCTGCGGCGGCGACATCATTGCCGTTTATCATCCCTGATCAATAATTGATATGGCAGCAGAAAGGCTTTTGCATTATTAAAAATAAACTCCATATCTATCGCCATAGCATCTGACAAGCTAATGGTGAAAAGCTGTTGTATTTTATACATGATTCTGCTATAATAATGTACAGAAAGGGTGGTGCATAGAATGCCGCAGATCAGACCGATTACCGATATGCGCAACACGACCGAGATTTCAAATCTGTGCCACGCGAAGCGTGAACCAATCTTTATCACGAAGAACGGGTATGGCGATATGGTTGTGATGAGCATGGAGACCTACGACGAGCTGCTGGAAATGACAAGCACAGATTCCGCCATTGCGGAGGCGGAGGCGGAGTTTGCCGCGAGCGGAAGGCTCTATGACGCGCGCGAGGAGCTGCGCGCATTGAGGAGAAAGTACCTTGGCTGAGTATCAAATCAAACTGCTGTCGCAGGCGCGGCGGGACTTGGACGGAATCTATTCTTATATCGCGGGAACGTTTCTCGAGCCGGGAACGGCAGAAAAAATGTTGGATTCGCTGGAAAACGCCATTTTTTCCCTGGAGTCCATGCCCTACCGCTGCCCGGAACGGAAACGGGGTATCTACGGAAACAAGGGCTACCGTCAGCTGTTCGTGAAGAACTACACGATTATTTACCGGATCGAAGAATCCGTTAAAAGTGTAATTATTGTGACAGTTCGGTATTCAGCAAGGGAGTTTTAGAGCAAAACAGACTGAAAAAAAGAGTGATCGTAGGGGAACACAAGCCCTTTTTCTACGATCACTCTTTTTCTTATCCTCCCGTCACACGTCATCCACCGTGATGGTGAACACCTCGTCGTCGGGGATCTCAAGGCTCTGGGCGATGCGGTTGGCCTGACGGGTGACAATGGTCTCGAAGTAATTGCGGATATCGCGGGCGTTGGCGAAGTGCTCGCCCTTGCTCTGCTCCATGCGCTCGATGCGCGAGAGCGCGAGCGCGTGCGCCTCCGGGGTGATGCTGTAGTCGAACTTCTCGCACAGCGCGTCGAAAATTTCGATCAGCTCGGGCACCGAGTAGTCGGGGAACTTGAAATACTTGTTGAAGCGGGACTTGAGGCCGGGATTGCTGTTGATAAAATTCTGCATGAGAATTGTATAGCCGGCTACTATGACAACGAGGTCTTTACGATTGTCCTCCATCGCTTTCAGGATGGTATCGATGGCTTCCTGTCCGAAGTCGTTCCCTTCCTTGGCGAGCGTGTAGGCTTCATCGATGAACAGGATGCCGCCTTTGGCTTCCTCAATTTTCTTCTGGGTCTTGATGGCGGTCTGACCTACATAACCGGCCACGAGACCGGAACGGTCGACTTCCACCAGCTGGCCTTTGGACAGAACGCCGATCTCTTTGTAGAGCTTGGCGAGGATCCGTGCGATCGTTGTTTTGCCGGTACCGGGATTTCCGGTAAAAACAAGATGAAGCGAGACCGGCACAGACTTTCCACCCTTTTCCACACGGAGCTTCTGTACCTTCATAAAGCTGACCAGTTCACGGACATCGTGCTTGATGCCCTCTAGGCCGATCAGCTCATTGAGCTCCTCCATACCGGTGGGTTCATCCGGATCCTGTTCTTGAACTTCAT
>JAZQCO010000138.1:0-13150 GCA_045546335.1 Candidatus Limivicinus sp.
CGCCGGATGGCGCGGGGGTTTTTTGTGCGGTTTGGATCGGGCTTACTTGCCCATGTTCATCTGCGCGGCGACTTCAGCGGCGAAGTCCTCCTGCTTCTTCTCGATGCCCTCGCCCTTGATGAAGTGGACGGCGTCAACGAACTTGACGGAGCCGCCGAGCTTCTTGCCGGCGTCGGCGATGTAGCCCTCGACGGAGCCCTGGAAGAGGTCGGAGCGGACGAAGTCCTGCTGGAGCAGGCAGTTCTCACGATAGAAGGCGTTGAGCTTGCCGGCGGCGATCTTCTCCTTGACGGCGGCGGGCTTCGCGGCCATCTTCGGATCGTTCTCCATCAGGGCAACCTGCACCTCGAGCTCGTGGTCGATATCGGCCTGGGGCACGAGGGACTTATCCCAGAACTTGGGATTCATCGCTGCGATCTGCATGGCGACGTTCTTGCCGATCTCGGTCGCGTCGATATCGCCCTCGACAGCGAGGTTCACGAGCACGCCGTGGCTGCCGCCCGCGTGAACGTAAGCGACGTTGGTGGGGTTGGCAAAGCGGACGAAGCGGCGGATCTGCAGGTTCTCGCCGATGGACATGACCTTCTCGGGCAGGATCTCGGCCACGGTCATATCGCGGTCGGGATACTTGCACTGGAGCAGCGCCTCGACGTCGGCGGGGTTCTCCTTAATGACGACCTTGCACACGTCCTTCACGAACTGCTGGAACGCCTCGCTCTTGGCGCAGAAGTCGGTCTCGCAGTTGACCTCGACGACGGCGGCGGCGCCGCAGCCGGGGCAGACATGGGCATAGGCCATGCCCTCGGCGGCGATGCGGCCGGCCTTCTTCGCGGCTTTCGCCAGACCCTTTTCACGCAGCCAGTCAACAGCCTTGTCCATATCGCCGTCGCAGGCCTGGAGCGCCTTCTTGCAGTCCATCATGCCGACGTTGGTCATCTCACGCAGAGTCTTGACATCCTGAGCGGTAAAAGCCATTTGAATATTCCTCCTCAAAATCTGTGAAAGGGGGCGCGGTCAGGCGCCCCCTCGGTTTTGTACAAATTACGCCTCGACGGAATCGACGGCCTCGGCCATGACGGCCTCAGCGTCCTCCTGATCGGCGCCCTGGTGACCCTCCTGCACGGCGTTGGCCATGGTGGCGGAGATCAGACGGATGGCGCGGATCGCGTCGTCGTTGGCGGGGATCACATAATCGACCTCGTCGGGATCGCAGTTGGTATCGACGATGGCAACGATGGGGATGTGCAGCTTGCGCGCCTCGGCGATGGCGTTGTGCTCCTTGCGGGGGTCAACAACGAACAGCGCGCCGGGGAGCTTCTTCATCTCCTTGACGCCGCCGAGATACTTCTCGAGCTTCTCCATCTCGCCGAGATGCTTCATAACTTCCTTCTTGGGCAGCATATCGAAGGTGCCGTCCTCCTGCATCTTCTTGAGCTGGGCGAGACGATCCACGCGGGTGCGCATGGTCTTGAAGTTGGTGAGCATACCGCCGAGCCAGCGGGCGTTCACATAGTACATACCGACGCGGGAAGCCTCCTCGCGCACGGCGTCGGTCGCCTGCTTCTTGGTGCCGACAAAGAGGATGGTCTGGCCGCTCGCGGCGAGCTCACGCACGAAGTTGTACGCCTCCTCGAGCTTCTTGACGGTCTTCTGCAGGTCGATGATGTAGATACCGTTGCGCTCGCAGTAGATGTACTCGGCCATCTTGGGGTTCCAGCGGCGGGTCTGGTGACCGAAGTGGACACCGGCCTCCAAAAGCTGCTTCATGGATACGACGGACATTTGGTTTCCTCCTAAAATTTTGTTATTTCCTCTGAGAGCCTCCACCCCGCGTCCAAGCCCGCACCGGCGAGCCACCTGGCCGCAAGTCCGCTCTCATGCGAAATGCGCGGATATTATATCAGAAGTATGTCCCGATTGCAAGAGTTTTTCCACTGAAATTGCAAAAAAGTGGAATTGCGGCAATACCGCAGGGGACATGGGAAATTCTTCCATAGCAGATGGCAAAAAACACCAGAAAATTACCATAAAATAGAAAATAAACCTTGACAGAAACGACCGGGGGGGGGTAGAATGAAACGAAAATACCTGATGATTCAGGGGAAAGGAGACAATACTATGAAAAAAATACAGAAAGCGCTTGCGCTGCTGCTGGCGCTCTGCGTCGTGGCAGCGCTCTCCCCGGCGGCCTTTGCGGCGGACTATTATTACGATACCGACGACAGCGATAACGTCACGGAGACCCTCGGCGACCTCACCGGCAGCGCGGGGGGTGGTACCGTCCTGGAGGTCTACCCATATACTGACGGGACGATAACGGTCAACGCGGGGAATGTGACCACGGAAGGCAGCGGCAGCCGCTACGGGATCATGGCCGAAGCCTACGATGACAACGCGATTGCGAACGTCACGGCGGGCGATGTGAGCGTCATATCAGACAGCGGCTATGTGGAAGCTGTCTACGCCGAGGCCTATCCGGACAGCTATGGCACGGATACTCAGGTGAATGTCACGGTGGGCGATGTCTACGCGAAGGGCACGTCGGGATGGATAGAGGCCATCGACGCGGAGTCCTACTATGGGGGCGTCACGAACGTCACGGCCGGTGATCTCACGGCGGAATCCACGGAAACAACTGCAGACGGTATATACATGGATGTCGAGGGCGATGGAAGCGCTGCCACGGTCACGGCGGGCAATGTAGTCGCCAGGGGCGATGGCGAGGCATACGGCGTTTACGCTTTCGTCGAGAGATGGTACGATGAAGACGAAAGCGTGGTGGCAAACCTCAACCTCGACAGCGTCAGCGCAACTACGACCAGTGACACCGCTTACGGCTTGTACCTTCAGAACTACGGCGGGAACATCAACGCCCAAATAGCGGGTGATGTCAGCGCTGAGGACGCTGACTGGGGCTATGGCCTGTATCTGTATCTGTACGGCTATGGCGAAAGCATGACCGACACGCTTGTGGACGGGACGCTCTCCGGCTCGACCAGCGCCGTGTACCTGGACGGATACAGCGATGAGGGAAAGCTGACGGTCTGGAAGGCGACGCTCAACGAGGGCGGCACGGTCGTCGATGGGTATTACCAGGATGAGTGCGAGGCGTTTGAGCAGAACATCCTCTACATTATCAAGATGGATGAGGCAGCGCAGGGTCAGATCGGCCTGTCCGGCACGACGCAGAGCCACGAGCGCGACTGCGCCAGAGAGGGCGAGCTTGTCACGCTGAAAACGCCGAGCGGGGCGACCGTCACCAATAACGGCGTGATGCTCGAGAAGGATGCCAATGGCAACTACTTCCTGATCGTCCCGAAGGGCGGCGGCGTGTATCTGCGCCTCGAGGTGCTTGCGGTCGCGGCTGCGCCCGTCGAATCGAATGTTGTCGCGCTGCTCGACGTGGGCGAGGGCATCGGTCTGCGTCTGCTCGAGGACGGCAGCTATGTCCTGCGCCTTGCCGACGGGGTGAAGCTCTACGGCACCTACGCCTTTGAGGACGGCGTGCCCGTGTTCACGACCGAGGACGGCACGGTCATCACCGCCGAGCGCAACGAGGACGGCCTCTACACCTTCGCTCTCCCTTACGGCGAGGGTCAGACGGTGCGCTTCACCATCTCTGCGGAAAAGCTCGCGCGGCTCATCGCGGTGCGCGGCTGAGATTACGCGAATATCTCCCTGTAAACAAGCCTCCCCTTTCGCGCGAGCGAAAGGGGAGGCTTTTTGTTGCAAAAGGGGGACGATGGAGAACGCCGCAGATGTGCGGAAACCTTACGGCTCGGGGGACTTTGCCCCGTGTTACTTTTTTCCGAGATTGCCGAGAACGTCCATCGCACCGCTCAGGAGCGTACCCAGCAGATCGTCCGCGCCGAGCTCGCCGCTCTCCTCCTTCTCACCCCGGAGGAGCCGCAGCGCCGCCTTGCGCGTCTGGGCGTCCGCCTTGCGCCAGGCGCTCAGCATGGTCTTTTCCGCGCTTGTGAGCTCGATGGCCTCCGCCTTCTTGGCGGCGGGCTTCTTTTCCCCGGCCTGCGCCGCCTCGAGCAGCGACTTCTGCGTCACCCCGGTCGCCTTGGCGATCGCCTTGAGCGCCGCCTGGCTCAGAGCCTTCTCCCCGCGCTCGGCCTTGCCGATGTCCGAGGCCGACAGCCCCTCGATCTGCGCCGCCAGCGCCGCCTGGCTCAGCCCCGCCCCGGTGCGCGCCTCCTTGATGAGTTCGCCGACTGTTTTGCCCGCCATGATACCGCTTCCTTTCAGTTGATAAGACGCCGCATCACCTTGTACAGCGGGCGATACAGCACCAGCGTGAACACGAAGTTGCCGATACAGTGGGTGAGATCGTAGGGGATGCCCGCGACCCACATCGCAAAAAACATCTCCCAGCCGCCGTTGATGGCGAAGTATTCGAGGTACATCAGCGGCCCGAAGCACAGCCCGAAGACCGCCGCCACGACCGCCCAGACCAGAGCGGACTCGTTCTTGCGCAGCAGCATCGCCGCGACCACCAGCACGTCCCAGACGTAGAGGTAGCCGAACCACCAGATGCTGAAGCCAAACACCAGCCCCTCCAGCAGCACATAGACGTACACCGTCAGCAGCGCGTGCCAGCCGAAGAACACCACCGTGAGGATGATGAGCACGGAATTGAGGTTGATGTTCGGAAGCGCCGCGAGGGCGACCTTCGAGGAGAAGATCAGCGCGGCCATCAGCGCGAGCAGACACAGCTCGCGCGCGTTACCAGCCGACGGTGAGGGTGGCTTCGTAGTGCTCGCCATCGGCGATCACGGTGTCGTCCACACCGGTCATCAGCGTCTCGCCGCCCTTGGTGAAGCACCACCACTCCTGCGCGGCGGAATCGGCGGTCTCGCCGTCCACGGTCTCGACAAAGAGGCCGTATTCGCTCTCCGAGCCCGCGATCAGGCCGTCAACGGATTCCAGCGCCCCGCGCAGATTTTCCGCGTCGGTTTGGATCGGGAACTCCTTGCGGCTCTCGTCCTTGTGGATGACCTCGAACACGATGCTCTTGCCGCCCTCCTGGGCGACGGGCTTGTTGAACTGCCAAAGCAGCAGCGCGCCGATGACCAGTACAAGCAAGACGGCCACGGCAATGATGGTTTTTTTGTTCTTTTTGAACATGTTGCATCTCTCCTTTCTTTGTTCGGTCTCTCTGCCTCAGACAGAGGAAACCATCGAAAATCGCACAAAGCAAAAGAGAGTACCGCCCTGGTCGGGCGGCGTCTGTTTTGTCCGGGTGACGCGGAACTTTGCGCGACGCCATGCGTTTTATGCACAGCCCGGGCAGGTGTTCTGACTTCGGGAGTGCGGCAGCACTCCGCTTCACAGTGACGGCCTCGCATGGGAATCATACCGGGAATCGGCATTACACCCATATTCCCCTGCTCCGGTTCGATTGCTTGCGGGCAAATCCTATCACACCGCGGCGCGCAGGTCAAGCCTTGGCGCGCTTTTTCTTACGCAGATAGCCGTAGACGAACCATTCCGCGAGCGCGCCGACGGGCAGGGCGCAGAGCACGTCCACCGAGGAGTGCTGCTTGACGAACATCACCGACAGGCAGATCAGCACGATCCAGACCACGAGCACCGTCTTCCAGAGCGGGCTTGCGTCCTTCTTCTTGAGCCAGACCGAGCCGATGCCGAGGGAATAGGCGACGTGCAGCGAGGGGCAGACCCCGGTCGGCGTGTCGAACTGATAGATAAAGCCCAGCAGCGCCGTGAGGAGATTGTGGCGCGGGAAGACCTCGGGGCGCAGATCCTGATAGTTCGGGTAGAGAATGTACACCGCCATCGCCACGGCCTGCGTCACCATGATGAACACGGAGAGATCCCGGAAGCTCTGGATATCGTAGAGCATGAAGTTCAGCAGCGAGTAGACGATCAGCCCAAACCACGAGACGTAAAAGAGCACGAAGACCTCGCAGAAGGGGATCAGGTCATCGAGCCGCGAGTGGATCAGGTGGCAGCGGGAGACGGGGATCAGGTTCTCGGTCAGAAAATAGAGCGCGAAGTAGACGACCCAGCCGAGCAGCAGCTTGAGATGGGAAAAGCGCGGCTCAGAGAGACGGCTGAAGCGAAAGTCACGGTAGTTGACGACAGGCTGTTTCATGGTTCTTCCTTCTTATTGTATGGATATAGGTGCTTGGGAATGTTGCGGTAGGGCACGACGCGGTGGCGCGGCAGACTCTCGGCGGTGGCGGTGACGGCGTCCATCAGCCCCTGCTTGAGCCGCGCGCGCTCTTCGGCGAAGGGGACGGAGGGGTCATAGCACAGCGGCTCGCCGAAATGCGCCTCCTTGAGCGCCGGGGCGATGTAGAGCGGCACGAAGCGCAGCGTCTTGCCCGTGCGGCGGTAATAGAGCCGCGCGAGGTCGATGAAGCGATCCTGAAAATCGTAGACGATGTCGTTATACAGGACGTTGTGCTCGGGGAAGATGACGAGGTTCTCCCCCTTGTCGAGCGCCTCCATGCTCAGACGCAGCGTGTCGCGCAGGCGCATATCGTGGTAGACCGGGATCGTGTGGGCGTTATTGAACAGGCACACCGAGACCGGCACGATCAGATGTGCGAGCAGACGGAAGAAGGGCTGCGTCCACCTGGGCTTGAAGGACCAGAAATCCTCGAAGGCGTAGGCGGCGACCTCCCTGCGGTGCATCATCTGTCCCACGCACCAGATTTCGCGCCGTCCGGGCAGGTGCAGCTCGGCGACGATGGGGCCGTTGATCTGCGCGTGGTTGCCCACGATGATGCACGGCTCCTCGGGCAGCTTCTCCGCGCCGACGATGCGCGTCTTTTGAAAGAACAGCCAGATGAAAAAGCGCAGGATCTTATACATCAGGCTGGTTTTCTTCTCCTCCACACTGTGGCCTCCTCTTTGCTGGTGATATATCATTATATTTTACTCCGGAAAACGGGAAAGTCAAGTACGGGAAAAATGAATAATGAATAATGAATAATTATGGTGTCCGCTGCGCGGACGGATTGAATATAAGTGAAAAGTGGAAAATGAAAAGTGAAAAATTGAGGTGTCCGCTGCGCGGACGGATTGGAAAAATGAAAAGTGAAAAGTAAAAGTTAAAAGTGAAAAGCTATGGTGTCCGCTGCGCGGACGGAATAATTTTTCACTTTTCGCTTTCCACCGCCTCCTGTCGAAAATTTTGCGGAGAAATTGACACCGGGGCGGAAAATCGGTATAATACTTGAGTTACATTACCATGCGGGAAGGATCACTATGCAAAGACTGCTTCAGCGGCTCCTCGCGCTGTGCATCGCGCTGTGTCTGCTGCCCGCCGTTCCCGCGGCGCGGGCGGAGGACGGGGCGACAGTGCGCGTGACGGAGCTGATGATTAAAAATAAAGCGACGATCCGGGACGCCGACGGCGATTTTTCCGACTGGATCGAGCTGGAAAACGCCTCCGGCCGCCCCGTCTCCCTCCTCGGCTGGACGCTGAGCGACCGGGAGGAGCGCGCCGGCTGGGCGCTGCCGGAGAGAGTGATGCAGCCCGGCGAGCGGCTGCTGCTCTTTGCAGACGGCAAGGATCGCGGCGAGGGCGAGCTGCATACGGACTTCGCGCTCTCCGAGGGCGAGACGCTGCTGCTGCGCGCGCCCGACGGCACGGTGGCCGACGCGGTGCCCTGCGAGGGCGCGGAGAGCGACGTGTCGCTCGTGCGCACGGAGGCGGGCTTCGTCCCCTGCAATTTCCCGACCCCCGGCTATTACGACACGAACGCGGGCTATGAGGCCTGGCAGCAGAGCTGCGAGCCGCTCGGCGCGCTGGAGATCTCCGAGGTCTGCGTCTACGAGCAGCGCGCGCGCTTTGGCGAGGAGCTGGGCGCGTGCGACTGGGTGGAAGTGCGAAACCGCAGCGGCGAGGCGCTCCCGCTTGCGGGCTGGACGCTCTCGGACGGCAAGACGAACTATGCCCTGCCCGCAAAGCAGCTCGGCGCGGGGGAGTGCCTGCTGCTGCGCTGCGATGAAGCCACGACCGGCTACAGCCACGACTACTGCACGGGCTTTGCCCTGAGCGCCGAGAACGAGCGCCTCTTCCTGCGCGACCCGGATGGCGCGCTCTCGGATTGGGCGGCGCTGCGCGGCATCCCGCTCGGCGCGAGCTTCGGGCGCGCCGAGGGGCGCGGCGGCTGGTGCTATTTTGCCGACCCGACCCCCGGCCATCCGAACGCCGAGGGCTTCCGCCGCGTCTCGGCGATGCCCGTGAGCGCGGAGCCGGACGGCGTGTTCAAGGACGCACAGAGCGTCACCGTGACGCTCACGGCGGCGGGGGAGATCCGCTACACGCTCGACGGGAGCCTGCCGGACGCGCAGAGCGCGCTCTACAGCGAGCCGCTGACCTTCACCGAGACGACGGTGCTGCGCGCTGTCGCCATCGAGCCCGACGCGCTGCCGAGCCGCGCGCTGAGCCTGAGCTATATTCTGAACGAGGGGCACACGCTGCCCGTCGCAAGCCTCCTGTCCGATTCGCTCCACGACCTGCGCAAGCTGTACGAGCACAACGGCCCTGTGCAGCGCATCACGGCGAACGTCGCCTTCTATGACGAGACGGGCGGGGGCTTCAACCTCCCCTGCGAGGTCAGGCTCAACGGCGAGACGAGCCTGGTGCTGCCGAAGAAAAACCTCAGCCTGCGCTTCCGCGCCGCCTACGGCGTGAGCGAGCTGAACTACGACTGCTTCGGCGGGGGCGTGACGCGCTTTACAAACCTCCTGCTTCGCAGCGGGCAGAGCTATAACGGCGCGGTGATGAAAAACGAGCTTGGCTGCGCTCTGGCGGAGGCCGCGACGGACGCGGTGTGTGTCCAGCGCTTTCGCTACTGCGCGCTGTACATAAACGGCGAGTACGCCGGCATCTACGCCCTGATGGAGAAGACCAACGAGCAGATGGCGGCGGACTGGATGGGCGTGAGCAAGGACAGCGTCACCGTCGTCGAGGCGAGCGCCCACGCCGACAGCGAGTTCTACCGCGAGGTATTTGAGCCCGCGACCACGCTCGATCTGTGTGATGACGAGAACTACCGCCTGATCGAGGAGCGGCTGGATATCGCGAGCCTCATCGACTGGACGATCATAGAGGGCTGGTGCGCCAACAAGGATCTGCAATCCGGCAACCTCCGCTACGCCCGCTCCACCGAGAACGACGGCCGCTGGCGGCTCATGCTCTACGATCTGGACGCGACCTTCTCCGGCGTGGACGCCTGCTTTGACATCCTCTCGGCTCCCTCCCTCGCCGACAGGCAGATCGGGCAGCTTCTCTCGGCGCTGCTGCAAAACGCGAGCTTCCGCGACCGCTTTCTCACACGCGCCGCCGCGCTCTTCTCGGGGCCGCTCAGCGACGCGGCGCTGCTCGCCCAGATCGACCGCCTCGAGGCGATCCTCGCCCCGGAAATCCCCCGCAACCACGCCATGCTCGGGCTTGACGCGGGACGCTGGCCAGAGAGCGTGGCGCTGCTGCGCGCGCTCTGCGACGGCAAGGGCTGGACGCAGACGTGTATCGACACGCTCTGCCAGCGCCTCAAGCTCAGCGCCGAGGAGCGCGCGGCGTATTTCGGTGACGGCCTATGAAAGAGACGATCTACAGCTTCAAACGCTACGAGAAGAAGTATCTGCTCAGCCGCGAGAGCTATGAGCGCCTGATGGCGCGCCTCGCCCCGCGCCTCGTGCCCGACGACTACCACCGCAGCACAGTGCGCAGCATCTACTACGACTGGGACGACTACCGCCTGATCCGCCACTCCATCGACGCGCCGCTCTATAAGGAGAAGCTGCGCCTTCGCAGCTACGAGCGCCCGAGCGCCGGGAGCGAGGTCTTTGTGGAGCTGAAAAAGAAGTTCAAGGGCGTGGTCTACAAGCGCCGCGTCGCCTCCACCGAGGAGGCCGCCGTGCGCTGGATCGCCGGGGAGACCCCGCCGCCCCAGGACAGCCAGATGGCGCGGGAGATCGACTGGTTTTTGCACCAGAACCACCCCAAGCCCAAGGTACTCATCGCCTGCGACCGCACGGCCTGGGTGGCGGCGGAGGACCCCGCGCTGCGCGTCACCTTCGATGAGGCGATCCGCTGGCGCGAGCACGATCTGCTGCTCTCCCACGGCAGCGCCGGGGAGCTGCTTCTCCCCGAGGGCGAGGTGCTCATGGAGCTCAAGCTGCCCGAGGCCGCGCCGCTGTGGCTCGCGCATCTGCTGTGCGAGGAGCAGCTTTTCCCCACCGGCTTTTCCAAGTACGGCGTGTGCTACAGAGAGCATTTATACCATCTATTATAGATAAAGGAGATACCGCCGTGTTTCAGACTGTTATTCAAGGCTCGATCGAGCTGAGCTCCTTCCTGCTGTGCGAGGGCAGCGCCCTGCTGCTCGGCCTGCTCGCCGCCTGGGTCTTTACCCGCGGGGAGCGCTATTCCGGCGCCTTCGCCCAGACGCTCGCGCTGCTGCCGCCCATCGTGTCACTCGTCATCATGCTGGTCACGGGCAATATCGGCGCGGGTCTCGCCGTGGCGGGCACCTTCGCGCTCGTGCGCTTTCGCAGTGCCCCCGGCACTGCCAAGGAGATCACCGGCATCTTCTTCTCCGTGGCGATCGGCCTCGCCTGCGGGATGGGCTATATCGGCTGCGCGGCGCTGTTCTTCCTGATCGTCGGCGCAAGCGCCCTGCTGCTGCACAAGCTGCGCTTCGGCGAGCCCGCGTTCAGCCAGCGCCAGCTCAAGATCACCATTCCCGAGACGCTCGATTATGAGGGGCTGTTCGACGACCTCTTCGCGCAGTACGCCCGGAGCTGGGAGCTTGAGCGCGTGCGCAGCACCAACATGGGCACGCTCTATGAGCTCAGCTACCGCATCGAGCTTAAGGAGCCCGCGCACACCCGCGCCTTCCTCGACGCCCTCCGCTGCCGCAACGGCAACCTCAACATCGTCCTCGGCCGCGAGACAGAGCGGGATGTGATGTAAAAAAGAAATAGGGACTGTGAAAAGTCCCCTCCTGAGCCGTAGGGGCGGCTGCCAGCCGCCCGTGCAAGAAAATGAAAAACATGAGAAATAATGGGCGAATTCGTTTATAATGCTACGAATTCGCCCATTTTTTGCAAAGAATAATGATATTGTACTGCCGGGCGGCTGATAGCCGCCCCTACGGAAGAAGCGTGAAGTTTGACTTTTTCACTGCGGCATTGTTTTTACAGGGTGGGGAGACTGAGCAGGAAGGCCTGTTCCTGATCGAAGATCAGCCGGTAGCGCGCCGGGTAGTAGCGCGAGACGCTGAGGTTGCCGTCCGCGTCCACTTCATAGCCCTCGGTGTAGTTCATCAGATAGGCATAGACGACGCCGTCCTGTTCGCTGAGGATAACGCGCATCTCGCTTCCGCCCTCGCAGCCGACAGCCACGACGCACTCTAGCTGCCCGTCGCCGTTGAGATCGGCGGGGGTGGCGGAGAGCACGCTCAGATCGCCCTGCATCCAGTCGGCGGCGACGTTCTGCTTGAGCAGCGCCTGGAAGCCGATCCGGCCTGGACTGCGCGTGAAGCCGTCCGCCGTCACGGCGACGACCTCGCCGTCATTCGCCATCAGGCTCTCGAAGAAGCCCGCGTCGCCCCCGGGATACGCTGCCTCCGCGCTGCGGGGTATGTCGCCGTCGAGACAGCGGCAAATCTCCTCATAATGCGTCAGGGGCAGCGTAATGTCCCAGCGGCAAAGCGTGAGGTGCACCGAGCCGGGGATCACGTCGTAGGGATAAATATACTCCGCGTCCGGGTCGGTCTCCAGGCGCTCGTTGAGGTTGTCCTCATACAGCAGTTCCGAGGCAAAGCCGTCCGCAAGCGAGATGCGCTCTGCGCTGGCGTAGCCCATGTGCCCCCACATGAGGATGATCCCGTTCTCGCCGGGGTCGCTGTAAAAGCTGCTGTGCCCGAGGCCGAGCTCCTCGCCGATCTGCACGGCCTGCCCGTCGCGGAAGCTGTAGAGCCGCCCCTGATAGTCCGCCTCGCAGGTGCCGAATTTGATCAGCAGCTCGGGCGTGCCGTCCTTGTCGATGTCGTAAAGCAGATAGCTCAGCTCCGAGCCGACGATGTAGCCCTGGTCGCCGTGCTCGTCGTAGAACGCGCTCACCTGCTCGCTCACGACCTGCTCATACGCCGTCGCCCAGTCCGGCTCCTCCGCCTGCGCCGGGAGCGGCAGCAGCGAGAGCATCAGGCAGACGCAGAGCAGAGATATGATTTTTCTCATGATCGTGTCCTCCTCTGAAAGTATACTGCAAGTATAGCATAAACCTGACGCGGCGGTTCTTAAGAATGCTGAAAAAATATCCCGGAACCCTTTCGGATTCCGGGATCGGTTTTGTAACTCAGCGCTTGGAGAACTGAGGAGCGCGGCGGGCGGCCTTGAGACCGTACTTCTTACGCTCTTTCATGCGCGGGTCGCGGGTCAGGAGACCGGCGGCCTTGAGGGGAGCGCGGTAGCTCTCATCGACGAGCAGCAGGGCGCGGGCGATGCCGTGACGGATGGCGCCGGCCTGGCCGGACACGCCGCCGCCGACGACGGTGGCCTCGATATCGACCTTGCCGACGGTGTTGGTGGTGACGAGGGGCTGGCGGACGATGAGCTTCAGGGTCTCGAGACCGAAGTAATCGTCGAGCTCACGGCCGTTGACGGTGATGACGCCGCTGCCGTTGGGGATGAGGTGAACGCGGGCCACGGAGGACTTCCGACGGCCGGTGCCGTACATATAGGGCTTCTTGGTCTTATAGGTTGCCATATTCGTTTACCTCCTTAGAAATCCCAGACTTCGGGCTTCTGGGCGGCGTGGGTGTGCTCAGAGCCGGCGAAGATGCGAAGACGCTTGAGCTGCCACTGGGCGATGGTGTTCTTCTGCAGCATGCCGCGGACGGCAAGACGCATGGCCAGGTCGGGCTTCTTCTCCATCAGGGTCTTGTACTGGGTTTCCTTCAGTCCGCCGGGATAACCGGAGTGAAGTCGGATGGTAGCCATGTCGTTCTGTGAGGCAAGGAGTTGTAGCTAAGTGTTGTCTTCCTAAGACCGCTTGGCCTCCGACTTTGCAGCATGCCGCGGACGGCAAGACGCATGGCCAGGTCGGGCTTCTTCTCCATCAGGGTCTTGTACTGGGTTTCCTTCAGTCCGCCGGGATAAC
>JAZQCO010000139.1:0-20404 GCA_045546335.1 Candidatus Limivicinus sp.
ACTCCTGGAACGACTACTTCATGCAGCTCATCATGCTCTCGAGCACCCAGAACCAGACCATCTCCCTCGGTATCGCCACCATGCAGGGCGAGAACTCCACGGACTTCGGCCTGATCATGGCGGGCTCGGCGCTGGCATCGGTGCCCATCATCATCGTGTTCATCATCTTCCAGAAGTACTTTACCAAGGGCATCACCATGGGCGCTGTCAAGGGGTAAGACCATGATCTATGCTGACTTACAGGACGCGAAGCGCTATCTTGGCATCCACCCGCGCCTCGATCATGCGCTGGGGCTGCTGACGGAGGCGTATCTGCGCGCGGTTCCCGCCGTGCGCCGGGAGATCGACGGGAGCGCGCTGTTTGTCACGCGCTTTGACGTGCACACCAGCGCCGACGAGACGCGGCTTTTCGAGTACCACCGCCGCTATCTGGACATTTTTGCCGTCGTGGAGGGCGTCGAGCAGGTGGATATCACCGCGCCCGGAACTCTCGCGCTCGAGAAGCACCAGGACGACTACTGGGGCGGCCGGGGCGAGGCGGAGCAGACGGTGATCCTCCGCCCGGGAAAATTCCTCGTGCTCTTCCCCGGCGACGCGCACCGCCCCGGCACCGCGTGCCGGGAGGCGGGGGCGGTCTCGAGGATCGTCTTCAAAATTTTGACTGAGGAGAAGTAAATGAAGGATTTGAACAAGTATCGGGGCATATTCCCCGCTTTTTACGCCTGCTATGATGAAAACGGCGCCATCTCGCCCGAGCGTGTGCGCGCCTTTACGGAGTATCTGATCGGAAAGGGCGTGAACGGGCTCTATGTCGGCGGCTCCTCCGGCGAGTGCATCTACCAGTCCGTCGCCGAGCGCAAGCTGCTGCTTGAGAACGTGATGGAAGTCGCGAAGGGGCGCATCGTGATCATCGCCCATGTCGCCTGCAACAACACCGCCGACAGCCGCGCGCTCGCCGCCCACGCCGAGAGCCTGGGGGTGGACGCCATCGCCGCCATCCCGCCGATCTACTTCCATCTCCCGCCCTACGCCATTGCAAAATACTGGAACGATATCTCCGACGCCGCGCCGAACACGGACTTCATCATCTACAATATCCCCCAGCTTGCGGGCGTGGCGCTCTCGAGTCAGCTTCTGCGCGAGATGCTGAAAAATCCGCGCGTGATCGGCGTGAAGAACTCCTCCATGCCCGTGCAGGACATTGAGATGTGGCGCGACGAGGGGGCGATCGTCTTCAACGGCCCGGACGAGCAGCTACTCTCCGGCCTTGTCGCCGGGGCGATCGGCGGCATCGGCGGCACCTACGCCGCGATGCCGGAGCTGTACCTGAAAAACTACGCCCTCGCGCAGCAGGGCAAGATCGCCGAGGCGCGGGAGATCCAGGACGTCTGCTGCCATGTGATCTACAAGATGTGCGCCTGCAAGGGCAATATGTACGCGGTCATCAAGGGCATCCTGCGCGCCCAGGGCGGGCCGGATATCGGCGAGGTGCGCGCCCCGCTCTATCCCCTGCAGCCGGAGGATCTGCCCGCCGTCGAGGCGCTGGCTGCGGAGATCACAGAGCTTGTGAAGAAATACGGCTGATCCGACACGCAACACAAAAGGCCCGCGTTCGCGGGCCTTTTGTACAATATATTTTCTGTGAGGATTGCGTTATGAACTATCTTGGCATATCCTTTGACTATCAAAACAAGCCCGCGCTCGATGAGGGCTTCGTGCCCTTCGGCGTGTGGGCGGAGGCGTATCTCAAGGAGGCGACGCGCCCCTTCCGCGTGGCGCTTGAGCGGGAGAGGGGGCGCGTGTCCGTCTTCTCCTCATATCTGAGAGGCGAGGAGTTCGGAGAAGCCAACTTCCGCTACATGGAGCGCTATGTGAAGTTCCTGCTCTGGAGCGTGGGCGGCTGGCGCGTGACGGTCTGCGGCTGCCCCGAGACGGCCGAGAGGCTGCGCGAGCACTACCGCGTGGGCGGCGAGCGCGATTTTGACGCGCGCTTCGAGCTCGACGTGTTCGAGCGCCCCTTCGAGCTGGTGCTGTGCGGGGAGGCGGACTTCCCCACGGCGCATGAGCAGCCCAGGAGCATCGGCGGGCACCTCGAGGGCTGCCGCATCGGCTTTGACGCGGGCGGCTCCGACCGCAAGGTCTCTGCGGTCATCGACGGCAAGAGCGTCTACTCCGAGGAGGTCGTGTGGTTCCCCAAGCAGTCGGCCGATCCCGACTACCAGTATCAGGGCATCGTCGAGGCGTTCAAAACAGCTGCCTCCAAAATGCCGCGCGTGGACGCGATCGGCGTGTCCTCCGCAGGCACCTTTGTGGGCAACAGCCCGATGGTCTCCTCGCTTTTCATCAAGGTGCCGCGCGAGCGGCGCGAGGAGGTCAAGAGCGTGTACGACCGCGCGGCGAGGGAGATCGGGGACGTGCCGATCGTGGTGGCAAACGACGGCGATGTGACCGCGCTCGCGGGGGCGATGAGCCTCGGCTGCGGCGCGGTGATGGGCATTGCCATGGGTACCAGCGAGGCGGCGGGCTACGTCACGCCCGACGGGAAGATCCTCGGCTGGTTCAACGAGCTGGCCTTCGCTCCGGTCGATCTCCAGGACGGCGCGCCGCAGGACGAGTGGAGCGGAGACTGCGGCGTGGGCTGCAAGTACTTCTCCCAGGACGCGGTGATCCGCCTCGCCCCGCGCGCGGGGATCGAGCTCGACGAGGCGCTGAGCCTCGCGGAAAAGCTCAAGGCGGTGCAGAAGCTCGCGGAGGAAGGGCACGAGGGCGCGCGGCGGATTTTCGTGACCGTCGGCACCTACCTCGCCCACACCCTGCCGCTCTACGCGCGCTTTTACGATCTCCGCTATCTGCTGGTGCTCGGGCGCGTCGCCTCGGGCGTTGGCGGCGATCTGCTGATTGCGGAGTGCAACCGCGTGCTGCGCGAGGAATACCCCGCGCTTGCGGAGAAGGTCACGGTCATGCTGCCGGACGAGAAGGCGCGCCGCGTGGGGCAGAGTATCGCCGCGGCGAGTCTCCCGGAGGTGTGAGATGCTGTATACCAATGCCAGAGTGTTTACGCCCGGGGGCTTTGCCTTCGGCGGCTTTCGCGTCGAGAACGGGCGCTTCACCGAGGTCTTTGCGGGCGAGCGCCAGGACGGGCACGACCTGCACGGCGCGACGGTGATCCCCGGCCTGGTGGATATCCACACGCACGGGGCGATGGGGGCGGATTTCTCCGACGGCGACCTGGAAGGGCTAAAGCGCATGGCGGCGCATCTCGCCCGCTGCGGCGTGACGAGCTTCGCGCCGACCTCCATGACGCTGCCCTATGAGACGCTCGCCGCCGCCTTCCAAACCGGGGCGGCGCTCTGCGAGGAGCGCCCGGCGGGCTGCGCGCGCGTGATGGGCATTCACATGGAGGGACCGTATTTTTCCGAGAAGAAGAAGGGCGCGCAAAACGGCGCGTATCTCAGGCTGCCGGACTTCGAGGGCTTCCGTGCGCTCTATGAGGGCTGCGGGGGACTGGTGCGCATCGTCGATGTCGCGCCGGAGCTCGAGGGTGCGGCGGACTTCACCGAAAGGGCGAAGGCGCTGTGCACCGTGTCCGTCGCGCACACCGACGCAGGCTACGAGGACGCGCGGGCGGTCTATGCGGCCGGGGCGCGCCATCTGACCCACCTCTACAACGCCATGCCGCCCATCCACCACCGCAAGCCGGGCGTGATCGGCGCGGCCTCCGAGCGTGAGGATGTCGCGGCGGAGCTGATCTGCGACGGGCTGCACGTCCATCCGAGCGCCGTGCGCATGGCGTTCAAGCTCTTTCCCGGGCGCATCTGCCTGATCTCCGACTCCCTGCGCTGCTGCGGGATGCCGGACGGGGAGTATGAGCTGGGCGGGCAGCAGGTATTTTTATCGGGGGGCGTGGCGCGCCTCGCCGACGGCACGATTGCGGGCGCAGCCTCCGATCTCTACGCGGATATGAAAAACGCCGTCGCCTTCGGCATCCCGGCGGAGGAGGCCATCCGCGCCGCGACGATCCGCCCCGCGCGGGAGATCGGCCGCGCGGACGAGATCGGCTCCATCGAAGCCGGGAAGCTCGCGGACTTTGTGATCTGCGACGAGACCCTCACCGCGAAAGAGATCTACATCGGCGGCGAGCGGATTTGAAAACAGGAGGAGCAGACCCTTGAAGAAACATATCATCTGCTTTGGCGATTCCAATACCCACGGCTACTGCGCCGACCCGGCGGACTGCGCCGACGGCGGGGATCGCTTCAATGAGGACGAGCGCTGGCCGTGCCTGCTGCAAAAGCAGCTCGGCGCGGGGGTGCTGGTGCTCGAAGAGGGGCTTTCCGGCCGCACGACGGTCTTCCCCGACCCGCTGCATGAGTGCATGGCGGGGCTGGACGTGATCTATTCGACGCTCATGAGCCACGAGCCGGTCGATCTGCTGATCGTGATGCTGGGCACCAACGACACCAAGGAGCGCCTGGGCGTGAACGCCGCGTGCATCGCCATCGGGCTCGAGAGGCTGCTGAGCAAGGCGATGTCCGTTCCCGCCTGGCGGGACGGCAAGCCGCGCATTCTGGTTATTGCGCCGCCGCACATCGGCGAAGGGCTGTATCAAAACCCGGGAGGGGACGCCATGGGGCGCGGCTGCCCGGAGAAATCCCGCGCGCTCGCGCCGTACTACGCGCAGGTCGCGCAGCGCCTCGGCTGCGCGTTCCTGGACGCGGAGGGCGTGGCGGAGTTCAACACCCTCGACTGTATGCACCTCACGCGCCGCGGTCACGCCCAGCTCGCCGCGAAGCTCGCCGAGCTGGTGCCGACGCTTCTCACCTGATATGCGCCGCTTTTTTAACGCCGAGAATTTTTTGTGGCGCTGGCTTGGAATCTTTGGCGATTTGGTACTGCTGAGCCTGCTGTGGACGGTGTTCTCCCTGCCGCTCGTGACCCTCGCGCCCGCGAGCGCCGCGCTCTATGACGCGGCGGTTCATGTCCTGCGGCGCGGCGAGGGCGTGAGCTACGCGCGCTTTCTCTCCACGCTGCGGCGGGAGCTGCGGCAGGGAGCGCTGCTGACCCCGGTTTGGGCGGTGCCGCCCGTGCTGCTGTGGCTGGCTCTCCGCGCCCTGCCGCAGACGGCGCCGCTGCTGATCGCCGCGCTCGTGCTGTGCTTTTTCCTGCTGGGCTTTCTCTGCTGGCTCTTCGCCGCGCTCTCCCGCTTCTCCATGGGGACAGGCGCGCTGCTGCGCGCCTCGCTGCGCCTCGCGCTGGGGCACAGCCTCCACAGCGCGGCGCTGGCGCTGCTCTGGGCGGCGGCGCTCTATGTCTCGCTGCGCTTTGCCGCGCCCTTTTTCGTCTGCCCCGCCCTCGCGGCCTATCTCAGCAGCTACCTCATCGAACCCGTGTTCGCCCCGTTTGAGAAACCTAACGATTCAGTCCCGGAACGGGACTGAATCGTTAGAGGGGCTGCACCCCCGCTGCGCGCACTCGCCTTGCGGGAGACGGCTCGCACACTTGCGGGGTGAGAAGTGTTTTTTCCGAGGTACACGCCCCCGGAAAAAACGGATTTGATTTTTTTGCCGCCTTCCGAGGCGGCAAATCAGAGGGGAGTGCCCCTCTGAACTCCCCCGAATTCACGCTGGACTGAATAGTTACCAGCAATTTTGAAAAAACGTCGGTTCTCGTCGTAGGGGCGATTCACGAATCGCCCGCGCAGAATGCTGTTGACGTTATCAGAAAACATGGGCGAATTCGTATCAGTGTACGAATTCGCCCATGCTTCATAGACGTGGTCACGATTTGCCGCCGGGCGCTTCGTGAAGCGCCCCTGCAGAACCTGACGGTGCCTCTGCCGTGAAAAATGTTCACTTCGTCAGCGTGTGGATGACGCGCTGCATATCGTCCATGTGTCGCATCATGTCCTCAAAGAGAGCGAGCTGCGCGCGGGCGCGCACAAGATTGTGCTCGGGGTAGTCGATGCGGAAATACTTGTCCCCGATCAGGTAATCGCTCAGAAAACGCAGACCCAGCTCCAGCGTGATGACAGCGGCGCCGGTGGCGAGGCTCTCGATCTCCGCCGGGGTCAGCACCGCCCCCGCCTCGCTGAGATAGCCCTGCGCGTAGGCGGTGAAGAGGTGCAGATCCAGCTTCATCTTCGAGGGGTCGGGCTCATCCTCAGCGGCGGTGCAGGCCGCGAAGCGCACGGTGTCGCCAAAGTCGTAGCAGGCGAGACCCGGCATACAGGTGTCAAGGTCGATGATGACCAGAGGGTCCATCGTGTCCCGGTCGAAGAGGACGTTGTTGGTCTTGGTATCGTTGTGCGTCACGCGGATGGGCAGCTCGCCCCGGTCGATCTGCTCGCACAGAGAGCAGCCGAAGGCGCGGTTTTCCCGGATCAGGGCGATCTCCCGCTGCGCCCCCTGCGCGCGGCCGAGCGCATCCTCCTCCACCACCTGGAAGAAGTTTTCGAGGCGGTAGCGCGTATCGTGAAAATGCGGGATGGATTCGACGAGCTGGTCGGCGTCGAAGTCCTCGAGCTGGCGCAGGAACTTGCCGAAGGCCTTGCCGGACACGCGCAGCACGTCCTCCCGCCCCTCGGCGGTCTCGAAGGAGACGGAGTTTTCCACATAGTTGTACAGCCGCCAGAACTCCCGCTTTTCGCCTTCCCCGAGGATCAGGTAGTTGTTGCCCTCAGCCGTGTGGTGGAAGTGCAGCCGCCGCCGACGCTCGAGCGTGCGCTCCTTGGACATGATGTGCTGCGTGATGAGGTCGATGTTGCGCATCATGCTGACCGGGTCGCGGAACACATACCAGTTCACCATCTGAACCAGATACTGCCGCACCTCCCTGCCGTCATAGAGCGCGGTGTAATAGGCCGTGTTGATGTGGCCTGTGGGGATGGGGCGATAGAGGATCAGTTCACCGGGGATGCGAAACTGCTTGCAGATATAGACGAGCTTTTCACGCAGCTTGAGGTCAGTGAGTGGCACGATAACGACACCGCTTTCTATCTGTATTTTTTCTACCTATTCAGTCCCGTACCGGGACTGAATAGGTAAAGGACTTGCACCCCGCTGCGCGCACTCGCGGCGGGGGAACGCTCGCACACTTGCGGGGTGAGAAGTGTTTTTTCCGAGGTACACGCCCCCGGAAAAAACGGATTTGATTTTCTTTGCCGCCTTCCGAGGCGGCAAATCAGAGGGGAGTGCCCCTCTGAACTCCCCCTAACCCACACTGACTGAACAGTTGTGTATTTTGGGACGCATGAACCTATTCTATCGAATTCGACGGGCGCTGTCAATTCTTCGCCATTTTTTTCAGCGCCTCGTTTCCCGCGTGGGCGTAGGTCAGGATCATCCGCTGCATCTCATACCAGGTTTCATCCTTGCTCCAGTGCAGCGCGCGGTTGACGGCGAAGGCGCCCATCACCGAGAAGAGGAACAGCAGCTCGCCCTGCCGCTCGGTGATCTGCATTTCCCGCATCATCTCCGGCACCATATGCGCGCACTCCTGGCGGTAGACCCGCATGATGATGTATTCCGCGATCTGGTCGTCCCGGAACAGGGGCTTATAGCGCGCATCGTCCGCCACACGCTGGCAGAGCGGCAGAAGCTCTATCAAACCTTCGAGCTCACTGGCCTTGTCCATCTCCGCGACCTGCCCGGCGAGGTATTCAAGCTGGTCAAAGCCGGTCGTGGATCGTGCGGCGGCGCTGCCGATGGCCTCGTCCGCCAGCTCGTCGATCACATCCATAAGGCCGGTATAATGTGTGTAAAAGGTCGCGCGCCCCACACCGGCCTCCCGACAGAGCGCGGCGACGCTGATCTTGTCAAAGCCGCCCTGCCGCAGGAGAGTGAGCATGGCATCCTTGATGAGATTTTTTGTGACAAGCGTCCTGCGATCCTGCCCCTTTTTCACAGTGTCCATGGTCAACGCCTCCCGTGTTCTGTAGAACAATTATAGACGCTTTTTTCAAAAATGTCCAGCAAATATACAGCTTTCACAAAACTGTTCTGGAAGCGCCTGCACTTGTTTTGGTATATTGACTACAGAAGGTCGAACAGACCAAACTCAAAACAGGAGAGAGGAGCACTACCATGATTTCGTTTGAAATGGAAGACCTGATCGGCGTATTGCAGGGGCTCGTTCCCTACTTTATCGCCATCGCCGTAGCGCTTGCCGCAGCCATCGCCGTGACCGTTGCGGTCAGGAAGCTGCCCAAGGCCAGGAAAAAATTCATCCGCGGTGAGAGCTGGCTCGCCGCGCTGCTCGCCATCGTGATCGTGGCAAATCTCATTTGCCTCGGCCCCATGTCCGCCCTGCTGAGCCTCGTCGGCGGCGGCGCAACGCCCACCACGATCTCCGAAGGTCTCGCCAAGGAGGCGGAGGCCGTCGCCACGCAAATCGCGGAGGAGGGCTTCGTGCTGCTCGAGAACGAGGGCATCCTGCCGCTTGCGAACACCAGGCGCCTCAACCTCTTCGGCTGGGCGTCCACGAACCCCGTCTACGGCGGGGCCGGCTCCGGCGGCCTCAACGATCTCTACCACAAGGTCAGCCTCATCGAGGGCATCGAGAACGCGGGCTTTGAGATCAACCCCGCGCTGACGGAGTTCTATCTCGGCTATGCCGAGAACCGCGCGGCGGTCTCCATCACCGCGCAGAACTGGAACCTGCCCGAGCCGCCCGCCGCGAACTACGGCGCCGAGCTGCTGCAGGGGGCGAAGGACTTCTCCGACACCGCGCTGATCGTCATCTCCCGTATGGCGGGCGAGGGTCACAACGACATTCCCCAGGATATGGCGGCGTGCGAAATCTACACCGACAACAGCGAAGCCTATCCCGACTGGGACAAGGGCGCGCACTATCTGGAGCTCAACAACACCGAGCGGGACATGGTCGAGCTTGTGTGCGCGAATTTTGAGAACGTCATCGTCGTCTATAACGGCGCGTATGCCTTTGAGCTGGGCTTCTGCGAGCAGTACCCGCAGATCAAGGGCGTGATCTGGGCAGGCGGCCCCGGCAACGTGGGCTTCACCGCTCTGGGCGAGATCCTCGCGGGCACGGTGAACCCCTCCGGCCGCACGAACGACACCTTTGTCTACGACATGACCCAGACCCCCTACTGGAACAACGCCGAGAAGCGCGACTATGCCAACATGCTCGACATGACCGTCGAGGGCATGAACGCCGGTGTCCCCACCACCTACGCCCCCGCCTTCATCCACTATGTCGAGAACATCTATGTCGGCTACAAGTTCTATGAGACCGCCGACAAGGAGGGCGTCATCGACTACGACAGCGTCGTGCAGTACCCCTTCGGCTACGGCCTGAGCTATACGAGCTTCACGCAGAGCATGTCCGAGCTGAGCGTGGACGGGGAGAGCCTGTCCTTTGACGTGACGGTGCAGAATACCGGTTCTGTTGCGGGCAAGGACGTGGTGGAGGTCTATTTTGATCCTCCGTACACCAACGGCGGCATCGAGAAGGCCAGCGCGAACCTCGTGCGCTATGAAAAGACCGGCCTGCTGAACCCCGGCGAGAGCGAGACGGTGCACATCTCCTTCGCGCTTGAGGAGCTCGCCTCCTTCGACGAGCGCGGCGGCTGCTATGTGCTCGAGAAGGGTGATTACAGCATTGCCATCAAGGCGGATTCCCACCGCGAGCTCGACAGCAAGGTCTACACCCAGCCCAAAACCGTCAAGTATGACGCCTCCAACCCCCGCCCCTCCGACGACGCGGCGGCTGTGACCCAGCTTCGGGATGCGCGCGGCGAGGTCGAGTACCTCTCCCGCAAGGACGGCTTTGCCAACTATGAGACGGCGACCGCCGCCCCTGCCGATCTGAACCTGCCCGAAAAGTACATTGCGGGCTACCACCTGAACGCAAACTACGATCCCAGGGCGTACATCAATCCCGAGGATACCATGCCCACCACCGGCGCAAAGAACGGCCTCATGCTCAAGGAACTGCGCGGCAAGAGCTATGACGATCCGCTGTGGGAGACGCTGCTCGATCAGCTCACGGTGGATGAGATGGCGGACATGATCGCCCTCTCCGGCTACCAGACGCCCGCCATCGCCTCCATTGGCAAGGTGCAGTGCGTGGACTCTGACGGTCCCGCCGCCATCAACAATAACTTCACCGGCGGCGGCTCCATCGGCTTCCCGGTCGAGGTGGTCATCACCTGCACCTGGAGCCACGAGCTGGCTGCCCGCTGGGGTGAGATGATGGGCAAAATGGCCAAGGAGCTGGGCTCCACCGGCTGGTATGCCCCCGGCATGAATACGCACCGCTCCGCCTTCACCGCCCGCAACTATGAGTACTTCTCCGAGGACGGCGTGCTCGCCGGCTGGATGGCCGCCGACGCGGTCAAGGCCGCCATGCAGGAGGGCGTGTACTCCACCATCAAGCACTATGCCATGTATGACTGCAACGGCAAGATGGTCTGCGCCTGGGCGACCGAGCAGTCCATGCGCGAGATCTACCTCAAGCCCTTTGAGATCGCTGTGAAGGAGGGCGGCGCCACCGGCGTGATGGCCTCCTGGGCGTACATCGGCAACAAGTGGGTCGGCGAGTCGAGCGCGCTGATGAAGACGATCCTGCGCGACGAATGGGGCTTCCGCGGCTTTGTGGTCTCCGACTTCTTCCGCAACAACGGTCACGGCTTCATGAACGCCGACGAGGCGCTGGCCAACGGCGTGGACGCGATGCTCTCCACCTTCGCGGGCGGCCCCAACCAGGTCAGCGACAAGAGCGCGGCCTCCAACGTCCGGTATATGCGCGAGGCGACGCACAACATCCTCTACACCACGGTCAACTCCTGGGCCTATGACGAGGAACACAGCCAGGGCGGTCTCGAAGCCTGGAAGATGATCCTCATCACGGTGGACGCCGTGGCGGCTCTCGCCCTCTGCTTCGGCGCGTACAGCGTTTACAAGAAGTATAAGAAGTCAAAGTAAAATCGGAGACAAGTACTCAGGGGACTGCTTCAAAAAGTCAGTTCCTGAGAAACGCACCGGTTTCGGCCGTAGGGGTGCTTTATGAAGCAGCCGTGCAGAAAAAGCATATAGTTATCAGAAAACAGGGGCGAATTCGTATCACATTGTTACGAATTCGCCCCTGACTGATACTATAGATATGCCATTTTCCGCCGGGCGATTCGTAAATCGCCTCTTACACATAGAGCTTGATGCCGCGTGCACACAGCCTCATCCGTCGCTTACGCCACAGCTTCCCCTTGAGGGGAAGGCGGCGTCCGGCGTCTCACGCAAGCCGGATGACGGATGAGGTGGTTTATAACTACTACGAGGTCAGCGGGTCTCTCTGGTGAACGTACAGTTCCGGACAGACCCGTTTCCGTTTGCTTTCAATCGGCCTTAAACCGTTTCGTCAGTTTTTTGAGACTGTCCAGAAGGACGCGGAGAGGCTTGGTGAGCTTCCAGAACGTGGAGCCTGCGATGAGAGCATACTCCTCTTTTGCGAGAGAGAGCTGGGCTGTCAGTGCCTCTTTTTCGGCTTCGGCGTGGGCAAGCGTTTCGTCAGTCTTGGCGACCTGAGCTGCCAGCGCGGCCTTTTCCGCCTCGGCTTGCGTGAGCGCGTCCCGCAGCTCCCCGCACCGGGCAGCCGAGCGGTTCCATTCATCGGAGAGGCCGCAGAGAGTTTCGATCTCTCGAGCTTCGGCGGAGAGCAGTTCGCAGGAAAAGGACAGCTCACGGTACTTCCCCGGCACAAGCGCAAGCTCGAGTTGCGGGTCGTTGGTGCTGAACAGCAAGCCGTCGGCAAGGGGCACTCCGTTCGTCCCCAAAATCGGGACGGGAAGTGCTTCGCCGTCCTGCGTCACAGCAGAGACGCTGATCTCACGCAGAAAGCAGGGCTGCTCCATGGGGTCGATCCGCAAACGGGCGAGCTCTCCGAACGCGGAGAGGGAGAGCGTACAGCCATAGCGGCCCTGGAGCGGGAGAAGGGCGCTTGCCTTCTTGATCTCCGTGTAGCAGGCGTCCCCCGGCTGCTGAATATAGGCGACCAGCCTGGCTGTGGAGCCGGTGATCTTCCGGGGCTGCGCCGCAGGGAAGGCGGCGCTGTGCCCCGGCTTGCTCAGCACATACAGGGTGCTGGAGTCGGAAAGCCCCGCCTCCCGGCAGCAGTCCTCGCCGAGATCGTCCCTGCCCAGAGGCTGCACGGCGAATTGCTCCGCCAGCCGTTCCAGCAGCCCTTCGCGGCTGTAGCGGCGGACACGATCCCTCTGCCCGAAGCGGCGGTAGTTCTCTGCCTCGCTGAGCCCCCATGCCTCGTCCACGCCGGAAAAGCCGAGATCGACCGGGACGAGCAGCAGAATAGAGCCGTCCTCCTTCAGCCTCTCCTTCAGCTCCCGGAGTGCGCCGCGATCATCCCGAACACGCTCGAGAACATCGGCACAGAGGATCAAATCGTACTGCCCGACGGGGGGCTGCTCGGTCTGGCAGCTAAGCTCGCAATCCAGCGCGCGGAGATATCGCTCGAGCGCGGGGAACGGCGCGAGCTGCAAGATACGATAGTCCTGCCCTTTTTGCCGAAGCCCCATCCGCTCGAGCGCGGCGAGCATCAGCCGCTCCCGATCCGTGCTTCCGCAGCCCGGACAGCGATATGCGTCGGGATTGAGCGTCTCGGGCAGGAAGAACCCTTCCATGGACAGCGCCGCCTCCTGCTGCTCGATCGGCAGCGGCTCATACTGCACATACTGTCCGCAGCAGATACAGCGCCTGCGGCGCTCCAGCAGCCGATCCGTCAGAGACGTGATCGACGTTCGGCACAGCGCCAGATACGGCGCGGCCTCCTCTCGGATATCCTCCCGCTGCGCATGCTGCTCCAGATAGTCGATCAGCCAGCGCTGCATACCGATGGCCGCTCCGGTTCTGCCCATCCTTTTGCAGTAGAGCGCGAGAGACTGATAGAAGCGGGTTTCCCGCCGGATATCGAAGCGATAGGTCGCGGAATAGCTCGTCCCGCCGCTTGTGACGTAGCGATAGGCGCTCATGCTCTTCTGGATGCAGTGAACCCTGCCGTTGAGCAGGAGCGTCAGATTGAGCACCCGGTCAAAGGGACCCGGCGGCGCGGTTCGGATCAGGTGGTGATCGTCCGCAGAGCGCGTGAAGATGTCCCGCACGACGAGCGTGGCGGACTGCCCGGCCAGCGTGTCGCGCAGGAAATGATCCACGGTGTATTCCTCGTCCCGGCACTCGGGGTATTGCTCCCCGGTCGGCACGCCGTCGGCATCCACGATCGTGCAGTTGTGCGCCACGGCGAGATAGGCCGGGTGCGCTTCCAGAAACTCCACCTGCTGCTGCAGCTTGTGCGCATCCGTCCAGAAGTCGTCGCACTCCAGATAGGCAAGGTACCTTCCCCGTATTCTCGGCTTCAGCTCCCGCAGGACAGCCTGCGTCCCCGTGGAGAACTGATTTTCCTTCTCCAGGATCGGCCGGAAGATGCGCGGATAGGCGCTGGCGTATTCCTCGATGATGGCGGCGCTGCCGTCGGGGGAGGCGTCGTCGCGGATAAGCACCTCGAAGGGGAAGCGCGTCTCCTGCGCCAGGATGCTGTCGAGCGCGGTGCGGAGGGTTTTTTCGTGACAGTAGCAGATCGCAATGACCGTGACGAGCGGGGTATCGCTGCCTGTCGGCCAGTTTTTCACGATCTCCGCCTCTGTTCGCTTCTGCATAGACCTTATTCCCAGAGCCTGGCGGTGTCGAAGAGCGCGATCTTCATATCCTCGCCGTTTTCATCCAGGATCTGCAAGGTATCGTAGACATCGTGAATCGATCTCTCCGCCTCTTTCAGATCCCGGCTTTTGAACATCAGGTAGTAAATACACTGGTTGATATTATAGCTCCAGCCTTCGATCCTGTCACCCTCGGCATACCGAACCATGACACTGAGAAAATTTTCCCGGCGGCGGATCTCCTCAAGGCCGATGATGTGCTTGATGGTTCCCGGCCGGAGATAAATAAAAATCAGAAGACCGAGCGTCCCGTCCAGGGATTGCAGCCGGTCGATCTCGCGCAGCGCATCCGGGAACTTCCCCGTCAGCGCAAAGTACACCATCGCTTCATACAGATCCAGCCCCACAGCCTCCCTCACGAGAAGCTCATAATCGGTGTTCGGAAAACGCATGGAGGGGTCATATACGCGCAGCTTGTCCCCGTCCACGAAGGCCTGCATGAAAATCACCGCGTTTTTCAATCCGACCTCCAGCAGCATATGCTCGATCCGGGGAAGCGCGCTTGCGATCACACTGTTCATATAGCGGGACGGCGCAATGCCGCAAGTCACCATTCCTGCCATCTTCCCGCTTCCGTCATGCTTGTCCGCGGCAAACTCTGTGTGGAGCTTCCCGTCGATCAGAAGAAGGGTCAGTTGGATATCCTGCGCGTTCTCCATGAAGCGCTCAATGATAACTTTGCCGCTGGGGCTCTCGCTGCGCGCAAACGCAATGGCTGGCGCGACTTCGGCATACGAGCGGCAGATCGACTGCCCGCGCGTGGCGCAGCTATCGCTGGGCTTGACGTAGACGGGATACTCGATGGCGGGGTTATCAAAGGAAAAATCCGACTCCTGATACTGGGGAATGATATCTACGCCGTATCTGACGCAGAGTTCCAGAAACCGCTTTTTGTCGGTGAAAATTTCATACTGCTCCCGCGTCCCGAAGCAGGGCAGACCGAGCCGCTCGCAAAGCGCCTGATGGGGGCGCTGACACGGGTCACAATACATATTCACAACGCCGTCGATCTGCTCCTCGCGGCAGCGTTTCTCCAGCGCGTCACAGTCTGTGGTGCTGAGAGCCCAGGCGTGGTCGGCGAGCGGCTTGGCGGGGGACTTTGCAAACGGCAGATAGTCCGTCACATAGGTCTCCACGCCCAGGCGCTTTGCGGCCTTGACAAGCTCGCAGTGAAAATGTGTGCCGCCGAGGATCAGCAGCTTCTTCCCGGCGAGGCTTTCAGAAGTGTTGTTCATGCTTTTACCCTTTCTTATGCTCAGGCTTTCTCCTGAGTACCGCACGATCCGCCTGCGGCCTTCCCGGAGCGCTCTTGCGGTATACTATAGTTTTATCTAGTATATCACAAGCGCCCAAAGCCTGCAAGCGAATTACCGAAACCGGGCAAAACACAGCCCGCCGTCTTCACGAAAAGACTGTGCTTTTCCGGCGCTTTCAGAGTAATGCTTATCCGATCTTCTCGAAGGTGACCTCAGCGATAGTGTTTTTATCCCAATCTAAGAAGCGGATGACTGGGCTGTCGCCGAAATCGCCCTGTCCCTGACCAAAAATGGCGTAACCGTTCGGGTCAATACAACCGGCTCCGTGGAACTCAACGCCATCCAGACGCAAGGTAAGCAGATTCCTTGCTGTCTCTTCATCAAGCGTCTTCATTTTCAGACGCAGCTCTATGCCAAGAGGCGTTTGTGTCAAGCTCAGTTCACCCAACTCGAAGCCAGGCAGGGAAAGAGGCTCGGCAGGCGTGTAAAGCCCCAACGGCGTGCTTTTGCCCTCAGCCAGCGTGATGGGAAGTTCCCTCCGCTCCGGTACCACCGTATCGGGGGCTTGTGTTTCGGGGAACCATGCCACAGCAACAACCGTGCAGACCGTGTCAACCGGCGTGGCCGCGCGGCTACCGCGTGCGCCTTCCACATAGATTGTCATTTCCTGCGGAGAGGCGTTCTCGAAGTGCTCTCCGGCAGAATTAAGTCCCAGGGCCTCCCAGTCAAGATTTGCCCCCACGAACAAAAGCGTTTTCCCTTCTTTTTGGGCATGCTCGCAGAGAGTTCCCTCTCCCGACAAGCCAATCACGGACAGCGGACTGTCGAGATCCGCATCAGTCGGTACAACGATATAGCTTGCATTAGCGCTCACGTGAACGGTGACGAGCACCGTTCCCTCATCACAATAAGTTTCCTGCACGCTGGCACTCCAGCCGTCGCCTTTGACTTCTGCACCCTGACTGACGATCAGATCAGCAGCCTCTTCGGGCATGTCGCCGCGGTTGGGGTTAGCATAAAGCTCACGCAACCCAAAGAGGTTGACAGCATAGGCCACGGCGCCCAGCGCAAGGATCAAAGCAACTACTGCGGCAATACTCAGTACCCGCCCCATCCGAATGGGGATGCGGGAAGTCTGCCTCCGCTCTTTCTGATAGCCCAGCGCACGGCTGGCTTTTTCGATCTTGTCATCGGAAATGTCTCCGATGGCTTTCATCATTCGTTCCGAATTGTACATAAGCCCTCCATCATCAGATAGGTTTTCAGCTTGCTTCTTGTCCGCTTCAGCATGGCAGCGACGCCGCTGCGGCTCATGCCCAGCTTTCCCGCTATCTCACGTTCTGTCGCCACGAACCAGTACCGACTGACAAAGACAAGCTGCTCTTCTTCCGGGAGATTGCTGACGAAGGCGTCAATGGCACGGCTCAATTCCCGGTCCTCAATCTCTTTTTCCAGATCGCAGCGGTCGGCCAGGCACTCGTCCAGTTCCTCCAGCGCAAGCTCTGCCTCACCGCCGCCACGCTTCTTCGCTGTGCGGCGGACAATCTTGGTCAGGGCGAAGTTGCGTGTGATCCGGGCGAGGAAGGGACCGAGGCGATCCGGGCGCTTGTCCGGCATGGCGTTCCAGGCACTCATCCAGGTGTCGTTGACGCATTCCTCGGAATCCTCGCTGTTTTCCAGAATGTTATACGCGATGATATGGCAATAGCGCCCGTATTTCTGCTCGGTTTCCGTGATGGCCTGCTCCGAGCGCTGCCAGTATAAGTTGACTATTTCTCTGTCGTTCATACCTCGTCTCCTTTGAGGATGGGAGCATCGATCTCTTGCGCGCGGAGAGATCGTGCTCCTTCAAGGGCCCTCATCTATATAAATCCATTTTTCGGGCAAAGTGTCACTATAAGAGGAGAGGATTTTGTGGGCATAAAGAACGGGTGGCGGAAAATGCTCTCCGCCACCCATACTCATTCGCAATCAGGATTCATTCCCGTTCTCTTTTCGCTTTTCCAACACCGCTTCTACCTGGGCGATCAACTGTTCCTTGTTAGATAATATGAAGTGACCCCTACACTTGCAAAACGTGGATTTACCTGCGATACTTGAGATGGTCAAAAACCAAGTACGAAGGGATTACCACACACAAGGAGGAGTCACCATGACAAGTATAACCTATATCGGCAATGTGTCCATGTCAATTTTCCAGTCACTGACTGGACTTTTTCATAGGACAGATAAAACTGCCGCATGTTATATAGATTTGCACGTGAAAACCCCTTGCCGAATTCCGCGGTCAGCGCCTTTTTCCCCCAGCGCGGGAGAGGATACGCAAGCAGCGCATAGCCTTAACTTGTGCGGTATTTGCTGCAGGTTTCTTCCAGCAGGGAGAGCGTCTCCCGGAGGGTGCGAATTTCATCCTCCATGGCGCGGCCGCGCTGCTCCAGCAGAGAGAGGCGCTGCGGGAGCGTGGACGCGCCGCGCTCTTCGAGCTCAACGAAGTCCTTGATCTCGTCAACGGAGAAGCCGAAGCGGCGCAGCAGGAGAATGTTCTCCATGCGCGCACGATCCTCCTCCGTAAAATGGCGGATACCGCCGCGCGAGCGCGAGACGAAGGGGAGCAGCCCCTTCTTGTCGTAATAGCGGATCGTAGAGGACGGGATATCCAGCAGCTGCGCAATTTGACCAACCGTGTACATCGTGATACCCTCCGCCCCACTTGACTTCAACCATGGTTTAAGTTGTATAATACTGCATAACAGGACTTTACCAGTTTTCAACCGATTCACAAGCCGAACCGCAAAAAAAGCGGTGTTATCATCAAAACCGGTTAGGCACTTGCGAAACACGTTTCGCAAGTGAGGCCGCGCACTCATCGCAGCGGCCTGAGGCCGCTTTGGTCGGTGCGAGGCCTCGCCAAGCTCGGCTCAGGGTGTTTTTGTCGAAGCAAAGCCCCGCCAAAAACGAAGGAAAATGCCCTCCGGGGATACATTCGGAGCTTGCCTGCGACTTTTGCAATCGGCTTATCAAAAACGGCTTCTGAAAGGAGGCAGAACAGCGTGTTCAAAATTCTGGCGCTGGAGGATGAAAAGCCCCAGCAGGAGCTTCTCGCTCAGTTTCTGACCCGATACAGGCAGCAAAATCCCGCCTTTCAGTACACCTTGACGCTCTACGACCGCGGCATCCAGCTCCTCACCGACTACCACCGGGACGCCGACCTGATTTTTCTGGATATCCGTATGCCTGATATGCTGGGGATCGACGTGGCGAAGGAGCTGCGCAAGAGCGACGACAACGCGATGCTCGTCTTCATCACGAGCCTGACCCAGTACGCCATCGACGGCTATTCGGTGGACGCCTTCGACTATATCCTGAAACCGCTCCACTACGCCTCCTTTGCCGCGAAGATGGATCGCATCCTGCGCGGCCTCTCCCAGCGGGAGAACGATATCACGCTGGATCTGCGCAGCAAGGAGGGCGGGCAGCGCATCGGTGTGGGCAGCGTCCTCTACATTGAAAGCGACGCGCACGATATCTCCATCCATACCGACCGTCAGGTGATCCGCGTCTGGGGGACGCTCGGAAAGTTCGAGGAGGAGCTGAGGGCGGCGAATTTCGTCCGCTGCAACACCAGCTTCCTTGTGAACCTGAAATACGTCCAGACCGTGCGGAAGGACGAGGTCGTGGTCGGCGGGGACGCGCTGCCGATCTCCCGTTCGCGGCGGAAGGAGTTTCTGGAAGCCCTGGCGCGGTACAAGGGGGGCAGCCTCTGATGGCGCCCTGGTACATGCTGATCCGTCGCCCCCTGTCCTATTTGCAGACGCTGCTGGGCGTGAGCATCTTCGCCCGACGGCTGGAGCGGCGGGAGCATTTTGGACTGCGCCTGCTGCTCAGCACGCTCCTCTCCTGCGCGCTCTGCTATCTCTCCGCGCACTATTGCTATCCGCAGACGGTCGTGCGCCTCACAGATTCGCTCCTGCGCCTCTCCACGCAGCTTGTGCAGTATGCCGCGGTGTTCTTCACGATCTGGTTCTGCCATAAGCTGACGGTTTGGTCGGCGCTGGCGCTGACCTCCGCCGGTTACTGCGCGCAGCAGATCGCGGGCAGCATCAAGGCGCTTGTGAAGCTCCTGCCCGCCATGGCCGCGCTGAGCTACACGCCCTGGGTGCTGCTGATGGATTTGCTCTGCTACGGCGGAACCTACTGCCTGCTGTATCTCATCTTCCGCCGCTCGATCGAGATGGACGACGGCGACCTGGACGAACGCCAGCGCGCGGCCTTCTCCTTCGCGGTGCTGATGGTCTGCCTCATCAATGGCCGTCTCACGCAGGACAACGCGAGCATCAACACCCTCTCCCGGATCAACGAGAGCTTTTTCGCCGTCCTCTGCCCGCTCCTGCTGCTGATGATCCAGTTCGGTGTCATGGAGCGGTGCAAGCTCAGCCGGAACGTGGAGACCATGCAGGAGCTCATCCACGAGCAGCATGAGCAGTACCGCCACTCCAAGCAGTCCGTGGAGCTCATCAACGAGAAGTACCACGATCTCAAGGGGCTGCTGGAGGGCTTTCACGGGGAGATCAGCCGCGAGCAGATCGAGAGCCTCAAGGAGCGCATCGGCGAGTATGAGAGCCATATCGAGACAGGCAACCATGTGCTGGATATCGTCCTGTCGGAAAAGCGGGCGGTCTGCGCCGCGCGGAAGATCGACTTCACTTCCTATGCCGACGGGCACGGTCTGGACTTCGTCGAGGAGCTGGATCTCTACGCGCTGGTGGGGAACTCCCTCAATAACGCCATCGACGCGGCCTCCAGACTGCCGGAGGGAGAGCGCTTCCTCTCCCTGCTCCTGAGCGCGAGGGACGGGATGCTGAGCCTGCATGTGGAAAATCCCTATGTCGGGGAGGTCGTCATGGGGGAGAGCCTGCCCGAGAGCCAGCGCGATCCGCGCTATCACGGCTTCGGCATGAAGAGTATGGGGCGCATCTGCGAAAAATACGGCGGCACCCTCGCCGTCCGGGCGGAGGGCGGCCTGTTCACGCTGGACGCGGTGCTGTTTGAATCTTGAACCCCGGTGCAAGTTTTGCGGCATAAGTGCCAATCTTTGCGGTTCCCGTTTACGGGAGCCGTTTTTTTATTATGATACAGGCAGCGTTTACCAAAATTAGAAAAGGAGAAAGAACATGAAGAAAGCACTTGCGATTCTGCTGACGCTCGCGACGATCCTGACGCTCAGCGCCTGCGGCGCGTCCGCGCCCGCCCCCACGCCCACGGCAGAACCCACTCCCACACCCGTCCCCACCAAGAGCGAGGAAATGACCATCCCCAACGGCGACAGGCAGCTCTACGCTGTCGTCTACACTCCCGAGGAGCAGAAGGACAGCTACCCCACCGTCATCATCAGCCACGGCTTCTCCGGCTC
>JAZQCO010000140.1:0-25941 GCA_045546335.1 Candidatus Limivicinus sp.
ATTCCCGCCTGGGGCTGTACCGCAGAAGCGCCGGAGATGTGATGAATTACACCTTGAGTCCGAAAATACTCGGTCTCAAAACAAAGGATCGACCTGGTTTGGTCGATCCCCTGACGTACTATCTCGCAAGATGTACTTGAATTTCTGTTTTGATGTAGCGCCGTATACCTGACCGGTACGTACGGTGCAACGGGAGGGAGGAGCCTCTAACCCCTCTCTACCCTATTGCGCGAGAAATCTTTTGATCTCCTCAAGGCTTCGCGAGGTCTCGCACAGCGCGCCGCTCACGGGGTCGCGGTAGCACAGCGCGCCGTCGTGCTCATAGAGCGTGACGGCGCCTCCGGGGAACACAAAGCGCGCAAGCGGTTCCTCCGCAGGCAGTTCGCCCTCCAATGTCTCGCCCGCGAGGAAATCCAGCAGCGCGGCGAGATCCGCCCCAAGCGCCTCTGGCGCGTCGGCGACGGACGCCGCTTCGCTTGTGCGATAGAGCGCGTTGGCCTCCGGCGGCACAGTCTCTGCCGGCGCCTCAAGCGCATCCATGCGCTGCACCGTGGCGCCGAGCGCCCTGTCGGCGTGGAGCGGCGGCAAGACCGCCTGCAGCGCCACGACCAGCGCGAGCACCGCCGCCGCGGAGAGCAGCACGCGCCGCAGCCGGGTGTGCCGCCTCTTGATCGCCTCACGGCGCAGCGCGGCCATCACATTCTCATGCAGCGTCTCCGGCGGCGCGGGCTGATCGCCCCGCAGCGCGTCGGAAAACGCCGCGAGCGCCTCATGGAAGCGCCGACAGTCCGCGCACTCTTGCAGATGCGCGCGCACGGCGGCCTCCTCCGCTTCACTGAGCGCGCCGTCGAGCAGGAGGCTGATACGCTCCTGTACCTGTTCACAATCCATCAGTTCTCAGTCTCCCTTCGCCCGTTTGGACGTATAACCGTCGGGAATGTTCCCATTGGCAAGCAGCCAGTCGGCGAGCTTCCTGCGCGCACGGAAGAGGCGCGACTTCACCGTTCCCGGCTCCAGCGAGAGCGCCTGGCCGATCTCCTCATAGCTCAGTCCCCGGATCTCCCGCAGCAGCAGGATCTGCCGCTGCTCCTCGTTGAGCTGCCGAAGCCCCGCCTGTACGGCCTCGCGCGTGAGCTTTTGCTCCAGCAGACGTTCGGGAGTCTGCCGCTCGTCGGGGATCTCGCGCTCCACCGTCTCGCCGTCCTCGTCCTCCGCGCTCAGCGAGACCGCGGGGCGGCGGCTCTGACGGCGCAGCCAGTCAAGACACACGTTCGAGACGATGCGGTAGAGCCAGACCGAGAACTTACACTCCCAGCGAAAGTCCGGCAGGGCGCGCCAGAGCTTCAAAAACGCCTCCTGCGCCATGTCCTCGGCGTCCTGCGGCTGGTTCGTCATGCGCAGGGCGAGGTTGTATACACTTTTTTCGTGCGCGCGCATCAGCGCCTCGAAGGCATCGAGGTCGCCGGACTGCGCGCGGCGGACAAGCTCGTCCTCTCGCGGCATAGGATCACCCTTGCATAAATGAATAATGAATAATGAATAATTGATGTGTCCGCTGCGCGGACGGATTGAAATAGAAGTGAAAACCTCACGGCGGCATCGTAGGGGCGCTTCACGAAGCGCCCGCGCGCGGAAACCTACGTCCTGCGCCTTCGCCCGGGCGAGTACGAAAAACATCCCCTCAACCGCCGGACGATTCATGAATCACCCCTGCGCGGCTCGACGGCAGGGGGAGCCTGTCTTACAGCATCCGATCCGATTGGATGTTCTTCACGATCTTTCGGATATCCTCGAGCGTTTCGACCTTTACGAGCGCGGCGCGGTAGGGGGCGCTGTGGGGAACGCCGTGGAGGTACCAGGGGAGCTGGTGGCGCGCCTCGAGACAGGCGAGGCGCTCGCCCTGCACGGCGGCGAGGGCTTCGATCGTGCCGACGGCGGCGTCGAGCCGCTCAGAAAGCGGGGGCGGCGCGGGGATCGGCTCTCCGGCGATGGCGGCGTTCGCCTGGGTGAAGAGCCAGGGGTTCCCGAACGCCCCGCGCCCGACCATGCACAGCGCCGCGCCAGTGTAGCGCAGGATGTGCGCGGCGTCCTCGGCGGTAAAGATATCGCCGTTGGCAACGACCGGGATCTGCACCGCCCGCACGACCTCGCGCAGGATATCCCAATCCGCGCGCCCGGCGTACATCTGCGCGCGGGTGCGCCCGTGTACTGCGATCAGCGCCGCGCCGGCCTGCTCGCAGACGCGGGCGAAGGCCACGGCGTTCACACTGCCGCCGTCCCAGCCCTTGCGGAACTTGACCGTCACCGGCACGTCCACGGCCTTCACAACGGCCTCGATGATCCGCCCGGCGCGCTCCGGGTCGCGCATGAGCGCCGACCCGTCCCCGGACTTGACGACCTTGCCCACCGGGCAGCCCATGTTGAGATCGAGCACCTCCGCGCCGGATATCTCCAGCGCCATCGGGGCGGCCTCCGCCAGCACCTCCGGCTCGTGCCCGAAGAGCTGCGCGGCGCAGGGGTGGCCGTCCTCCGGGAGATAGAGCAGCGACTTTGTCTTCTCATCGTGGTAGACGAGCGCGCGGGCGCTGACCATCTCCGTCGTGACCAGCGCCGCGCCGCAGCGCAGACACAGCGAGCGAAAGGCGAAATCCGTCACCCCCGCCATGGGGCCGAGCGTCACGCGCCCCGAAAGCTCCACGGTTCCGAGCTTCATAGGAGCTCAAGCCCCACCGGGCAATGATCCGAGCCCTCGATCTCGGGCAGGATAAAGGCGTCCTTGACCCTCTCGCGCAGGCGGTCGGAGATCACAAAGTAGTCGATGCGCCAGCCCACGTTCCGCGCGCGGGCGGCGGCGCGGTAGCTCCACCAGGAGTAGGCGTCGCGCCGGTCGGGGTAGAGATAGCGGAAGGAGTCGGTAAATCCGGCGGCGAGCAGTTCGGTGAACTTCGCGCGCTCCTCGTCGGAGAAGCCGGGGTTGCCGACGTTTTGCTTGGGGTTTTTGAGGTCGATCTCCTCATGCGCGACGTTCATATCGCCGCAGACGATCACGGGCTTTTCCCGGTCGAGCGCGCAGAGATACGCGCGGAAATCGTCCTCCCACTGCATCCGGTACGCAAGGCGCTTGAGCCCGTCCTGCGCGTTCGGGGTGTAGACGCAGACAAGGGTGAAGTCCTCGTACTCCAGCGTCACGGCGCGCCCCTCGGTGTCGTGTTCGGGGAGCGGGAGGTTATAGCGCACGGAGAGCGGCGTGCGGCGCGTGAAGATCACGGTGCCGGAGTAGCCCTTCTTCTCCGCGTAGCTCCAATAGCTCTCATAGCCGGGGAAGGCGAGCTCCACCTGTCCGGCCTGGAGCTTGGTCTCCTGGAGGCAGACAAAATCCGCCTCAAAGCTCTGAAAGCTGTCCTCAAAGCCCTTTTTCAGCACGGCGCGCAGGCCGTTGACGTTCCAGGAAATGAATCTCATTGTCCGTCCCTCACACTCTGTTCGTAGCCCCGCGCGTCCACCAGCGACGCGCCGCGCAGCCGGGGCACCTCGCCCGCCGCGCTGCCCTTGGTCCCGGCGGTCTTGGCCGCGACAAGGCGGTTGATCGTTTTGCCCTCGGCGACGAATTTCGCCTCGTAGTCGGTCATGACGCCGCAGGGACCGTCCGCGTGCAGATCGTGCGTCAGCTCCGAGACCGCCCAGCCCTCGTCCGCAAGCTGCGCCGCCGACCAGTCGAAAAGCGGGGTGTTGTCGGTCTTGAAGTGGATTTCGCCCCCCGCCGCCAGCGCGTCGGCGTAGAGCCGCAGGAAGCCCGGCGCGGTCAGCCTGAGCTTCGCGTCCCGGCTCTTCGGCCAGGGGTCGCAGAAATTGATGTACAGCCGCCGCAGCTCTCCCGGCGCGAACAGCTCGGGAAGGCGCGCGGCGTCGCAGTCCAGGAAGCGGACGTTTTCAAGCCCCGCCGCCTGTACGCGCTCCATGGCGAGGATCATCGCGTCCGGCACGCGCTCGATGGCGATATATAAGGTGTCGGGCAGCGCCGCGGCGGTCTCGGCGGTGAAGCGCCCCTTGCCGCAGCCAAGCTCGACATAAATCTGTTGATAACCGGGGAAAGCCTCCAGCCAGCGCCCGCGGTTCTCCGCGCCGTCCTCGATCAGCAGCGCGGCGCAGCGCTCCATGCGCGGGGCGAGGTTGTGGCGTTTTCTCATTCTCATATCACTTCACTCCTTCGGCACATCCTACCATATCCGACGGGAAACATCAAGAAAAAGTAAGGGATTGTCTCAAAAGTGCGAAAGAGAATGTAGGGGAGGCTATCAGCCTCCCGGCAGCAACATCAAAATATCTGCAAAAAGGTTGGGCGAATCCGCTGTTTCACGCAAATTCGCCCAACCTTTCAAGTGTTGATGTTTTCACTGCACGGGCGGCTGATAGCCGCCCCTACGGCCGCTCTCAGCGTTTTGAGACTACCCCTTAAGGCACTCGCGCGTTATCGGCTTGAACGCTTGCGCCGGGGGGAGAGGCCGGGGATCTGCACAGGCAGGTTCCAGTCGAGCACGAAGGCGCAGACCGACCAGTCGCTGTGCTCCTCACAGAAGCGGAAGAGCGCGAGGGTGATGAACCACGCGAGCACCGCCGCGAGCAGACCCACCAACGCGCCGCAGAGCACATCGCTCGGGTAGTGCGCCATCAGATAGTTGCGCGACACGCCCATCAGCAGCGCCCAGACGGCGGAGGGGACGAGCCACTTCTTCCCGTCGGTGAGGCAGAGCGCGCCCAGCCCCGCGACGGCGGCGGTCATGTGCCCGGAGGGGAAGGAAAAGTCGTCCTCCGGCGGCGCGCCGATCGCCTGCCACCAGGCGCGGTAGAGCTCGGAGGCCTCGAAGGGGCGCGGGCGCGCGACGAGATCCTTGAGGATGAAGTTGGTAAAGAGCGCGCCGATAGCGATGGCGCCGAAGATGCACACACCGATCCTACGCGTGCGGGAGTAGAGCATCAGCACGAGCGCGAGCAGGATGAGCAGCAGCCCCTTCTCACCGAGCAGGGTGATGAGGCGCATGAGCGGCGTGAGCACGACGCCGAGCAGCTCACCGAGCTTGTGCAGGATGGAGAGGAAGAAGCGGTCGTAGCCCGCAAAGGCGGTGTTGAGCCAGAGGGCAAAGGCGGTCAGTTCCATAATGAATACCTCCTGTTTTTTGGTTTACTGTAATTGTTCAGTGTTTCTTCAGATCGGCCAGGTGGGCAGCCACCGCAGGAAGGCGGCGGAGTAGCTGTCGCTGTACGGCGCGGCGGAGAGCACCGGGTAATACATCACGAACAGCACCGCGCTCGCGGCGGCGAAGGGCACGCAGAGCCAGAGCCAGCGGGGGCGGTTCTCGCGCAGCAGGGCGAAGACATAGCCCAGCGCGAGAACCAGAAACACCGAGGCCGCGAAGTAATGGTACGCGAAGGTGAGGCGCGAGATGAACACCCAGGGCAGAAGCTGCGCGAGATAGCCGATCAGCAGAAAGCGCGCGCGCTGATCGTGCCGGAAGAATGCGAGATACCCGAGCACAAAGAGGCCCAGCAGCCCCGCCCAGCACAAAAGCGGATTGAGAAACGCGCAGATGCTCTCGCGCCGGGAGCCGGGCAGGTACTCGAGATAGTAGAGGATCGGGCGGATATCGAGCAGCCACTGGTACCAGCGGGAGGAATAGGGGTGCTCGGCGACGATCCCCGCGTGGTAGCGCAGCATGAGGACCTGATTGTCCCAGACCGTCTTTGTATACGCCGCGCTGAAGGGCTTTTGCCCCAGCGCCGCGCCGTAGGGGAGATAGCTCAGGTAGTAGATCAGCCCCGGCACGAGCACGAACACCAGCAGACACAGGGCGATATGCCCCGGCAGGCGGCGCAGCGCCTCCTTCGGCTCCTCGTCGATGCGCCCGATCCAGTGCAGCAGCCACAGCACCGCAAGCCCGAGACCCGCATAGAGGCAGATCCACTTGCTCGCCGCCCCGAGGCCGAAGCTGATTCCGCACAGCGCGAGCTGCCAGGGGCGCTCCTCCTCTTCCCAGAGCAGGAGGAAGTAGAACATCAGCAGAATGAAGAAGACACCGTAGCTGTCGATGGTGGCGATGCGCGTCTGCGTAAAGTGCATGAAGTCCGTGGCAAGCAGGCTCGCCCCGAGCGCGGGCACGCCCGTGCCGCCGAAGAGCCGCTTGAGCAGCAGATACATAAGCGGCAGCATCGCCACGCCGAAGAGCGTCCCCATGATGCGCCAGCCGAAGGGGTTCATGCCGAAGAGCAGGATGCCGAGGGAGAGGAGCTCCTTGCCGAGCGGCGGGTGGGAAATCTCATACGGCCACACGCCGTGCAGATGCTCCCAGGCCGTGCGGGCGTGGTAGATCTCATCGAAGTAGGTGGAGTTGCGGTAGCCGGAGACAAGCGGCACCGCCTCCTGCTCGTCGCAGAGCGCCGGGATGTCCGAGCGCAGCGGCAGAAGGGTATCCTCCTCGTCGCGCAGCGCCAGCTCCCCAAGGAAGGGACTGCCCGAGACGCAGCGCAGACGCACGGCGCGCAGCGGCTGCGGCGCGTCCGCGAGGGAGATGCTGTTCCACTTGAGCACGGCGATATAGTTCTGCTCAAAGCTCTCAAGCGGCGTGAAGCTCTCGCCGTCCCCGGAGACCTCGATCTCATAAGTTCCGGTCGAGACCCCGCAGAAGAGCTGCAGGCCGGCGAGGTTCTGCGCCTCGTCCAGCGTCAGCACCGCCTCGCGCCCCTCCATCTGCACAAAGCTCTCGGGCGAGGAGGTGTTGCCCAGATTCCAGATCGCCACGAAGGCGTAGGCGAGCGTGAGCAGATCGAGCAGCAGCCAGTCGAGCCGCCCCATGCGGCGGCTGTGGCGGCGCGAGGGGCGCGGCAGCGCGCAGCTTTTGAGCGCAGGCAGCGCGGAGAAAAAGGCGACAATCAACAGCGCCGCCGCGACCGGCAGCGCGTAGGGAAGAATCTTCATAGCTCCTGAATCAGCACCTCATGCAGTTCCTTGACGGAGGGCAGAACGAAGCTGGGCTTGCGTTCGGCGGCATCGAGCATGGCCCGCGTCGTCTCGCCCGAGAGCACCAGCACCGAGACGCTGCCCGCGTTCTGCGCCACGGCGATATCGGTGTAGAGCCGATCGCCCACGGCGCAGATTTTTTCGTTGGGAACGCCCGTCATGGCGGAAATCACGTCGATCATGTTGCGGTTGGGCTTGCCGATGTAGGTCGGCTCGCGCCCGGAGGAGGCCGTCAGCAGCGCGCAGATCGAGCCGCAGTCGGGCAGCACCTCACCTGCGGGCATGGGGCAGACCCAGTCGGGGTTCGCGGCGATGAAGGCCGCGCCGCGCCGCAGGAAGCGGCAGGCGAGGTTGAGCTTTTCATACACAAGCTCGGTGTCGAAGCCCTGTACCACCACGTCCACCGTGTCCGCGTCCGTGTGGCCGTTCTCGTCGTTCACAAGCTCGATCCCGTAGCTTTTGAGCTCGCGGTAGAAGGCGCGCGTCCCGGCGAGGTAGACCCTCGCGCCGGGGCAGTGCTGGTTGAGATACTGCCCCGTCGCCATCCCGGAGGTGAAGACGTTCTCGCTCTCGCAGGGAAAGCCCAGACGGCGCAGGCGCGTGATATAGTCCACGCCCGCGCGCGAGGAGTTGTTGGTGAGGTAGATGTACTTCTTGCCGAGGCGCGGCAGATCCTCCATCAGCGCAATCGCGCCGTCATACACGTCGTCGCCCAGATAGAGCGTCCCGTCCATGTCGAAGAGGAACAGCTCGCAATTCTTGAGAGAAGTATAATCGGGCATAGTGCTCCTTTCCTATAAAGTGAAAAGTGAAAAGAGTAAAGTAAAAAACTGCGGTGTCGCTTCGCGACGGAGTATAATCCGTTCCCCGAAGGGGAACACTACAATTTTTAGTTATTCACTTTTCACTTTTCGTTTATTCTTCCTCTCCCCACAGCAGCGCGCATTTCACGGCCTTATCCCAGCCGCGGATCAGCGCTTTGCGCTTTTGCTCCTCCATCGTGGGGACGAAGGTCTTGTCCACCGCCCAGTTCGTGCGGATATCGTCGAGCCCCGACCAGTAGCCGACCGCGAGCCCCGCGAGGTAGGCGGCGCCGAGGCCGGTCGTCTCGATGCAGCGGGGACGAAACACCTCCGCGCCGAGGATATCGGCCTGAAACTGCATGAGGAAGTTGTTCGCGCTCGCGCCGCCGTCCACCTTGAGCTCGGCGATGGGGATGCCGCTGTCGCGCTCCATGGCGCGGGCAATGTCGTGCGTCTGGTAGGCGAGGGATTCGAGCGTGGCGCGCACGAGATGGGCGCGGCTGAAGCCGCGCGTAACGCCGCAGATCAGGCCGCGGGCGCGCTGACTCCAAAACGGCGCGCCGAGCCCCGTGAAGGCCGGGACGACGTAGCCGCCCGCCGTGTCGGGCACCTTGACCGCGAACTCCTGGCTCTCCCTGGCGGAGGTGATGACGCCGAGCTGGTCGCGCAGCCACTGGACGGCGGCGCCCGCGATGAAGATCGAGCCCTCCAGCGCGTAATCGACCTCGTCGCTGGTGCTCGCGGCGATGGTGGTGACAAGGCCGTTTTGGCTCATGACCGGGGTCTTGCCGGTGTTCATCAGCAGGAAGCAGCCCGTGCCGTAGGTGTTCTTCATCGTGCCCGGCTCAAAGCAGCACTGACCGAAGAGCGCCGCCTGCTGGTCGCCCGCCGCCCCGGCGATGGGGATCTCCGCGCCGAACATCTCAAAATCCGTCTTCCCGTAGACGCAGGAGGAGGGCTTCACCTCCGGCAGCAGGGAGCGCGGGATGTTCAGCAGCGCGAGCAGCTCGTCGTCCCACTGCAGGGTGTGGATGTTGAAGAGCATGGTGCGGCTGGCGTTGGGGTAGTCGGTGACATGGCCGCGCGCGGCGGTGGGCTTCCAGATCAGCCAGGTGTCCACGGTGCCGAAGAGGAGCTTGCCCGCGGCGGCGCGGCGGCGCGCGCCGGGGACGTTGTCGAGCAGCCACTTGATCTTCGAGCCGGAGAAGTAGGCGTCGGGGATCAGGCCGGTTTTCTCGCGGATCATGTCGGTGTGACCGGCCTTCACCAGCTCGTCGATGATATCCGAGGTGCGGCGGCACTGCCAGACGATGGCGTAGGCGATCGGCTCGCCGGACTCCCTGTCCCAGAGGATCGTGGTCTCGCGCTGGTTGGTGATGCCGATGGCGGCGATCTCCGAGCCGGAGACGTTCAGCTTCGACATGGCGGCGTGGGCGACCTCGTAGGTCGTGTCCCAAATCTCCTCCGCGTCGTGCTCGACCCAGCCGGGCTGGGGGAAGATTTGCTTGAATTCCTTGTTGACCACAGAACAGAGATTGCCCGCCTTGTCAAACAAAATGCAGCGCGAGCTCGTCGTGCCCTGGTCGAGAGCCATGATGTATTGCATGAAAACAACTCCTTTGGGAAGATAAAAGGTAAAAGTGAAAAGTGAAAAATTGAGGTGTTCCCCTGCGGGGAACGGATTGGATAATGGAAAGATAGAAGGTAAAAGCGAAAAATTGAGGTGTTCCCTACGGGGAACGGATTGGATAATGGAAAGATAGAAGGTAAAAGCGAAAAAATGAGGTGTTCCCCTGCGGGGAACGGATTGGATAATGGAAAGATAGAAGGTAAAAGCGAAAAATTGAGGTGTTCCCCTGCGGGGAACGGAATAAAATTAGTCTTCCTTCAACGTCTTGACTGAGCTTACCAGCATGGCAACCAGAGACGCACATTGTCTGTCCAGCTCTTGATACCGTTCTATGGACAAGTAGTCAGTCCGAAACAGCAGCTCCAGCCAATACCGCGTCTCGTTTGCTTCCTTCAACGCAATTTGCAGTTTGTTGACAAAATCCGCTCTGCTTTGGGCAAACTCCGCCTCTCGCAGATTGGCGCCGATCGAGGTGCCGCTGCGCCCAAGCTGAGAGGACATGATCGTCTCGTGCATTGAGCGCAGTTCCTTTACCAGCTCAATCACGGAGACTGCAAATGTCATGCTCTGTTGCCTAAGGCTATCTCTTCTCATTTTAATCTGTGCCGCAAAGCGGCACTCCATAATTTTTCATTTTTATCTTTTCATTTTTCACTTGATGAGCCGCGTCATTCTTGCAAGTGTCAGTCGGTTCCGGATCGCGCTGGAGATGGCGAGGAAGTCCTTTTTCACGCTCGGGTCGATACCGAGCTCTTCAAGCGAGTGCTTGGCGCCGATGGCGGTGTAGAGCGCCAGAAGCTCCTCGTAGCTCGGGATGGCGGCGATGATCTCGCGGATCTCCTGCCAGTGCTCCTGAATGCTCTCGGGCGGGAAGGTCTTCAGCACGTCGTTTTCGTTCTCCTTGAGGATGCCGTCGGCGAGAGCACCGAACTCCCAGCGCACCCACTTTTCGTCGAGCGGCTCGAAGGGCTTGACCTCGACCGTCTCGCGCTCGGCGAGCTTGTGATACGCCTCGCACACCAGCAGCGTCCCCACGCCGACGCACTCGCCGTGCAGGCCGTGGGCATTCTCGAAGCCGCGCGGCTTCATCTCCACGAGATGGGCGACCAGATGCTCCGCCCCGGAGGCGGCGCGGGAGTTGGAGAGAATCTGCATGGTGAGGCCGGAGAGCATCTGCGTGTAGGCCATGGTCTCGATATCGGGCGCTTTGCCCGCCTTGAGATCACAGGCGCACTGCCTCATGAGGTCGAGCGCCTCCTGCGCCATGTCGCAGACCTTCTGGCAGAAGTATTCGCCCGAGACGAGGTGGGCGATCTTCCAGTCGGCGATGGAGATGACCTTCGCCATGATATCCTGCACACCGGCGATAGTCAAAAACATCGGAGCGCCCGCCACCACGTCGATATCGCAGATGACGGCGTCGGCGGCCTGCATGGGGATGGACTTCTTCTGCCCGTCGATGATGATGGAGCAGATATCGGCGGTGAAGCCGTCGGAGGAGACGATGGTCGGGATCGCAACGAAGGGGATGCCGAGCTTCCAGGCGCTGTAGCGGGCAAAGTCCATGAGCGTGCCGCCGCCCACAGCTACAACATAGTCGGGCTTGCGGACGAATCTGGTCATGCAGTCCTCGATCAGCCCCTTCTCGCTGTGCAGCCCCTTCGCCTCGAGCACGATCTCCTGATCGGCGGCGACGTGGGTGATGGAGGGCAGATTGTAGGTGTTGGTGTCATAGATCACCGTGCGAAAGCCCGAGAGCCCCGCATCAAGCATATATCTGTCGAAGCTCTTGAGCGCCCCGTGCTCGCAGACGACGAGCCTGGTGCGCAGCGCGTGGTCGCGCCCGCACGCGCAGGGGCCGAGGTATTTCGCGGTATCGAGAATCATGGTGGTTTCCTCCCGGTGTGGTGAAAGAATAGCGTATTCTAATGTATGATTGTATAGCATAGCCGGGGGATTTGCAAGCGGAAATAAACGAAGCACCGGGCGGAACGCCCGGTGCTGTCATCACATATTCAGCTTCTCGCGCACGTCGGCGAGGCTCAGATCGTTTTCCCGCGCGAGGCGGGCGAGGTCTTCATATTCCGGCTTCTCGCGGTGCACGCCGAAGCCGTCCGCCGTCTTGACGCGCACAGAGCCGAGCGGCGTTTTCCGCTCCTCGACGCTGCGGCGCAGTCCGTAGCGCTCGCAGGGGAAGGCGCGCACACCGAGCGTCGTCGTGTGCTGAAACAGCAGCGCCAGCAGCGCCTCGCGTTTTTCTTCCGCGCACAGGACGCACAGCAGCACGCCGGGGCGGTTCTTCTTCATGCCGATGCCCTGTGTCCACACGTCCAGCGCGCCGGCCTCCAGCAGCCGCTCCTGGGCGAAGCCCAGCGCCTCGCCGGTCATGTCGTCGAGATTGCAGCGCAGCTCCACCAGATGCTCGGACTGCTGCTCCTCCTCGCCCCAGTAGGCGCGCAGGGCGTTGGGACGCGCAAACTCCTTCTTCCCGAGGCCGACGCCCATGCGCTCAAGCCGCAGCGCGGGCATGGGCACGAAATCCTGCACGAAGTAGCGCAGCAGCGCCGCGCCGGTGGGGGTGCAGAGCTCGGTGTTCACTGCGCCCTTCGTGACGGGCACACCCTCCAGCAGCCGCGCCGTCGCCGGGGCGGGAACGGGGAGAACCCCATGCGCGCAGCGCACCGTGCCGCCGCCCAGCTCCACGGGAGAGCAGAGCACCCTCTCGGGCGCGAGCTCCTCCATCAGCATACACACGGCGAGCACATCGGCAATCGCGTCGAGCTGCCCGACCTCGTGAAAGTGGATCAGCTCCACCGGCTCGCCGTGCGCCTCACTCTCGGCGCGGGCGATCAGACGGTAGACCTCGATGGCGTCCTTACGCGCCTTGCGGGGGATCGGGATGGCGTTTAGCAGCTCGGAGACATCCGAGAGCCGCCGGTGATGGTGGTGATGGTGGTGTTCTGACTCGCCGCTCTCCTCCTCGTGGTGGTGATGGTGATGGTGCCGATGCGCAGAGGGAGCCTCCTCCGTGTCGGAGGGCTGCTCCTCCTGCCCGTGAATGCTCACGCTCACCTGCGCGCCGCGCAGTCCGCTCTTTGTCACAAGCTCATAGCGCGTTGTGACGCCGGGCAGCCCCAGCGCGTTGAAGCGGCGCAGAAAGTCCGCCGGATCGGGGTGCAGATCGAGCAGCGCCGCCGTCAGCATATCGCCCGCCGCGCCCATAGTGCAGTCAAAATAGAGCGTTTTCATCCGATCACCTTCATTATCTCTCTCAGCAGATCATCCCGCCCCTGCCCCTTCTCGGCGGAGAAGGGGATCAGCGCCGTCTCCTCCGGCAGCGCCAGCGTCTCCCGGATCAGGGCGAGGTTGGGGGCGATCTCTGACTTCTTGAGCTTATCGAGCTTGTTCGCCACGACGACGAAGGGAGAGCCGCTGTTTTTGAACCACTCCGCCATCGTGCCGTCGTCGGCGGTGGGCTTGTGACGCGCGTCCACGATCAGAATACCGAGGGTGAAGAGCCCGGCCTCCGCGAAGAATTGCTCCATCAGCCGCCCCCAGCGCTCGCGCTCGGAGGCGGAGACCTTGGCGTAGCCGTAGCCGGGCAGATCGACGAAATACAGCTTCTCGTCGATGCGGAAGTAGTTGACGTGGATCGTCTTGCCCGGCTGCGCGCCGACGCGGGCGAAGTTCCTGCGGTTCAGCAGCCGGTTGATGACCGAGGACTTGCCGACGTTGGACTTGCCCGCAAAGGCGACCGCCGGCACCGAGGAGCGGATAAACTGCCTCGCCTCGGCGGCGGATTTGACAAATTCCGCCCTGTTTACATTGAGTGTGGCCATAGAGTTACCTGTACCATTTCGTTGTATGGATAGCTTTGCTTGTAGGGGCGACCTTTATGGTCGCCCGTGCGGGTAAATGGGCGCTTTGCGTATTCGCCCGGGCGAGGGGCGCGACCAAAGCGGTTCTGCCGGGCGACCGCAAGGGTCGCCCCTACGGCAACTTACCTTCCCCCCTCCCCTATCCACAAGGGGGAGCCTCCGTATCGCTTAGGACACCGTGCCGAGGCGCGGGGCGGCGAGGGCATCGGGACCCACAGGCCGCGTCGGGGCGGGGACGGTGTCCCGTTTGGGGAGCAGCGCCACGTCGAGCACCTTGTCCACATGATCCGTCGGCACGAAGTTCAGCGCCTCGCGCACACGCGGGTCGATCTCGGCGAGATCGGGCTCGTTGTCGGCGGGGAGGATGACGGTCTTCACCCCGGCGCGCAGCGCGGCCATGGTCTTCTCCCGCAAGCCGCCGATGGCGAGCACACGCCCGCGCAGCGTGATCTCACCGGTCATGGCGACATCGTGCCGCACGGCGCGCCCGGTCAGGGCGGAGATCAGCGCGATCGTGACCGTGATCCCGGCGGAGGGGCCGTCCTTCGGCACCGCGCCCTCGGGGAAGTGGATGTGCAGATCTTTATTCTTGTACCAATCCGGCTCGAGGCCGAGCGCCTCTGAGCGGCTGCGTATGTAGGTCAGGGCGGCGCGGGCGGATTCCTTCATCACGTCGCCGAGATTGCCGGTGAGCTCGAGCTTGCCCGAGCCGTCCACGATGGCGACCTCCACATCCAGCACCTCGCCGCCGACACTCGTCCACGCAAGGCCGCGCACCAGCCCGACCTCGTCGCGCAGGCGCTGCTCGTCGGGCTTGAACTTCGCCGGCCCCAGCAGCTCCTCGAGAGTCTCGGGCTTTGCCGTGAGGCTCTTGAAGCGACCCTCGGCGATGCCTGCGGCGGCCTTGCGGCAGAGCGCGGCGAGCTGCCGTTCGAGGCTGCGCACGCCGGATTCGCGCGTGTAGCCGCGGATCAGGGCGCGGATCGCCTCGTCGCTCGCGCGAAGCTGATTGGCGCGCAGACCGTGCTTCTTGCGCTGCTTGGGCAGAAGATGGCGCTTGGCGATCTCGAGCTTCTCCTCGTCGGTGTAGCTCGAGAGCTCAATGACCTCCATGCGGTCGAGCAGCGGGCGGGGGATGGTCGAGAGAGAGTTGGCGGTGGTGATGAAGAAGACCTCCGAGAGATCGAAGGGCAGCTCCAGAAAGTGATCCCGGAAGCTCGCGTTCTGCTCAGGGTCGAGCGCCTCCAAGAGCGCCGCGCTGGGGTCGCCCCGGTAGTCGGAGCCGAGCTTGTCGATCTCATCGAGCACCATGAGCGGATTTGCGGTGCCGGCCTGGTTGATCCCCGCGAGGATGCGCCCGGGCATGGCGCCGATATAGGTCTTGCGGTGGCCGCGAATTTCCGCCTCGTCATGGATGCCGCCGAGCGAGACGCGCACGAGCTTTCGGTTCGTGGCGTGGGCGATCGACATGGCGATGCTCGTCTTGCCGGTGCCCGGAGGGCCGACGAGGCAGAGCAGCCCGCCCTTGACATCGGGCGAGAGCTGGCGCACGGCGAGGTATTCCAGAATGCGCTCCTTGACCTTTTCGAGACCGAAGTGCTCGTTGTCGAGGATTTTACGCGCCTTGGCGATATCCAGCGTCTCGTTGGAGCGCTTGCCCCAGGGCAGCTCCAGACACACGTCGAGATAGCTGCGCAGCAGCGCGGCCTCGGGCGAGCCGAAGGGCTGGCGCTGGAAGCGGGAGAGCTCCTTGCGCAGTTTTGCGCGCACTTCGTCGGGCGCGACCAGCTTCTCGATGCGCTCGCGGTAGGAGGCGCTGTCGTCGTCGAGGGCGGCGTCCTCCCCAAGCTCGGACTGGATCACCTTCATCTGCTGGCGCAGGTAGTAGTCGCGCTGGTCGCGGTTGAGCTGCTCCTGCGTCTGCTCGTTGAGCTCACGCTCGAAGCCCAGCACGCTGATCTCCTGACTCAGCAGCCTCGCCAGCAGCGCCAGGCGCTGTCCGGGCAGCGTCGCTTCCAGGATCTCCTGCTTCCGGTCGGCGTCCACGCGCAGGTTCTGGGCGATGTACCAGGCGACATAGCTCGTGTCCGGCTGCGCGAGCACGTTCAGAATCTGCTCGGCGGCCATCTCGGGGTTCATGCGCAGGTATTCCTCAAAGAGAGAGATGCACTTGCGCTGCAGCGCCTCGAGCTTGTCGGGATTCATGCGCTCCACACGGTCGGGCAGGACGCGCACTTCGGCGCTGTAGCCGCGGCTGTCGGTTTCGATAGACAGCGCCTCGGCGCGGTAGAGCCCCTCGACCATCACGCGGCAGAGGTTCGAGCGCGGCTGGCGAAGCTGCTGGCGGATGCGGCAGACCGTGCCGACGTGGTAGAGCTGGTGCTCCTGCGGCAGGTCGGCGCTGAGATCGCGCTGGGCGACGACAAAAATGAGCTGCTTGGAGCCGTCCGCCCGCTTGAGCGCGCCGATGGAGGCGGGGCGCTCCACATCGAAGGTCAGCAGCATCCCCGGAAACACGGTCAGCCCGCGCAGCGCGAGCAGAGGGAGGGTTTGGGGTTCTTCAAATATCTCTGTCATGGGTAGCTCCTATGGAAATGAAAAATGAATAATGAATAATGAATAATTGTGGTGTGCCGCTGCGCGGCACGGATTACAATTCGTCCCCGAAGGGGACACCTCAATGTTTCACTTTTATCTTTTCACTTTTCACTTGTTGGCTGCGTTGACGCGCACGAGCTCGGGGCGGCTCTCGCCGTGCACGCTCTCGGGCGTAATGATGATTTTGCGAATCGAGGGGTCGGAGGGCACGGTGTACATGACATCGGTCATCACGCCCTCCATGACGCTGCGCAGACCGCGCGCGCCGATCTTGCGCTCGATGGCGCTGTCGGCGATGGCCTCGAGCGCGGCGGGCTGGTACTCCAGCTCCACGTTGTCCATGCGCATGAGCGCCTGGTACTGGCGGGTCATGGCGTTTTTCGGCTCGGTCAGGATGCGCACGAGATCCTCACGCTTGAGCGTGTCGAGCGAGGCCACGACCGGCAGACGGCCGATCAGCTCCGGGATGATGCCGAACTTCAGCAGATCGTGCTGCTGCGCCTCGGCGAGCAGCGCGCCCACGTCGCGCTCCGCCCCGCTGGTGATGTCCGCGCCGAAGCCCATCGTCTTGCGGGTGGTGCGCTTCTCGATGATCTTGTCAAGCCCGTCGAACGCACCGCCGCAGATGAAGAGGATGTTCGAGGTGTCCACATGGATGAACTCCTGGTGTGGGTGCTTGCGCCCGCCCTGGGGCGGGACGTTCGCGACCGTGCCCTCGAGCAGCTTCAGCAGCGCCTGCTGCACGCCCTCGCCGGACACGTCGCGCGTGATGGAGGTGTTCTCGCTCTTGCGGGCGATCTTGTCGATCTCGTCGATGTAAATGATGCCGCGCTGGGCGCGCTCCACGTCAAAGTCCGCCGCCTGCAGGAGCTTGAGGATGACGTTTTCCACGTCCTCGCCCACATACCCGGCCTCGGTCAGCGTGGTCGCGTCGGCGATGGCGAAGGGCACATCGAGCATCTTCGCGAGCGTCTGGGCGAAGAGCGTCTTGCCGCTGCCGGTGGGGCCGATGAGCAGGATGTTGCTCTTTTGCAGCTCCACCTCATCCTCCCCGGCGGGGTGCAGGATGCGCTTATAGTGGTTGTAGACCGCCACGGACAGCACCTTCTTGGCGCGCTCCTGGCCGATCACATACTCGTCGAGCCGCGCCTTGATCTGTACCGGGCGGGGCAGACGGTCAAAGGTGAGGGGCTTGCCGCTGCCGTCGCGCACGGTCTCCTCGGGCGCGGGGGTCTCGCCGATGATGGTCATGCACATCCGCACGCACTCGTCGCAGATGAAGCTGCCGTTGCCGGCGATGAGGCGGTTCACCATAGACTGCGGCTTGCCGCAGAAGGAGCAGCGGATACTGCCCCGATGTTCGTCATTTTTGGCCATAGTTCTCACTTTCTGGATTTGAAAAATGAAAAGGAGATAACCTCGTAGAGGACGCGGCCTCCGCGTCCCGCGCGGGGAATCGCAAATTCTCCGGTATATACAGCGTGAGAGGCTGATGGTTTCGGCAGCCTCTCACGAATGGTATACAAATTAGCGCTTGGCAATGACCTTATCGACCAGACCGTAGGCCACGGCCTCCTCGGCGGTCATGAAGTGGTCGCGCTCGCAGTCGCGCTCGATCTCCTCCACGCTCTTGCCGGTGTTGGCGGCGAGGATGGCGTTGAGGCGGTTCTTGATCTTGAGGATCTGCTCGGCCTGGATCTGGATATCGGTGCACTGGCCGCGGCTGCCGCCGGAGGGCTGGTGGATCATGATCTCGCTGTTGGGCAGAGCCAGACGCTTGCCCTTCGCGCCGGAGGAGAGCAGGAACGCGCCCATCGAGGCGGCCATGCCCACACAGATCGTGCACACGTCGGGCTTGATATACTGCATCGTGTCATAGATCGCAAGACCCGAGGTCACGCTGCCGCCGGGGCTGTTGATGTAGAACATGATGTCCTTGTCGGGGTCCTGCGCCTCGAGATAGAGAAGCTGCGCGACAACGAGACTCGCCGTGGTGTCGTTGACCTCCTCCGAGAGCATGATGATGCGGTCGTTGAGCAGGCGGGAGAAAATGTCATAGCTGCGCTCGCCGCGGCTGGTCTGCTCTACCACATAGGGGACTAAACTCATGAGTACTACTCCTTATTGATTCGATAACACAATCATATCCGGGATAGGGGGAAAGTATTCTTATAATGAATAGTGAATGATGAATAATGAATCATTGCGGTGTGCCGCTGCGCGGCACGGATTGAAATTCGTCCCCGAAGGGGACACCTCAATTCTTCATTATTACTTATTCATTATTCATTCCGCATCCGCGGCAGGCTCGCCGACGACGGCGGAGGAGACGATCAGATCGGTCGCCATCTCGCGCTTCTTCTCCACGGCGAGGTAGTCGTTGCCGAAGTACTGGCGCACGACCTCGACGGTGGCGCCGGCCTCGTCGGCCATCTTCTGGGCGTAGGCGTCGAGCTCCTCGGCGCTGGGCTCGAGGTTCTCGGCGGCGGCGACGGCGTCAAGCAGCAGCTCCTGCTTGAGCTGGTGCTCGGCGGAGGGGAGGATGAAGTTCTTCATGCCCTCCTGATCCAGACCCATCATCTGCAGCAGCTTCTCGAGCGGGACGCTGCGGTCGGTCATGCCGAAGTTCGCCGCGTAGTTGCGCACGATCTCCTCGGCCTTCTCGGTGAGCATGGCCTGGGGAATGGTGACGGTGAGGTTGGAGGCGGCCTGCGCCAGCACGTCTCTGCGGAAGGCCTCCTCGGCGGACTGCTCGTTGCGCGTCTTGATGCTCTCGCGCAGGCTCGCCTTGTACTCCTCAAGCGTGTCGAACTCAGACACGTCCTTGGCAAACTCGTCGTCGAGCTCGGGCAGCTCGTCCACGGTGATGCTGTGCAGCTTCACCTTGAAGACGACGGCCTTGCCGGCCAGACCCTCGTGGTAATCCTCGGGGAAGGTGATGTCGAGATCCTTCTCCTCGCCGATCGACATACCGACGACCTGCTCCTCAAAGCCGGGCACGAAGCTGTGGGAGCCGAGCTTGAGGGAGTGGTTCTCCGCCTTGCCGCCGTCGAAGCGCTTGCCGTCGAGATAGCCGTCGAAGTCGATGACCACGGTGTCGCCCATCTGCGCGGGGCGATCCTCCACGCTGACCTTGCGGGCGTTGCGCTGCCGCACGGTCTCGAGCTCCTGCGCCACGTCCTCGTCGGTGACTTCGACGCTGGCCTTGGGGGCGGCAAGCCCCTTGTACTCGCCGAGCGTGACCTCGGGGTACAGGGCGACGGCGAAGGTGAAGAGCACGCCGTTCTCGTCAGTGACCTTCACATCGGAGATGGAGGGGGCGCCGACGGTTTTGAGCGCGGACTCCTTGAGGCCGAACTCAAAGGCCTCCGGGGCGAGCTCGTCCATGGCCTCCTGATAGAAAACCTCCTTGCCGTACATCCCCTCGATGACGGCGCGGGGCGCCTTGCCCTTGCGGAAGCCGGGAATATAGATACTGTTCTTATTCTTTTTGTAGGCGGCGGCGACGGCAGTCTCAAACTGCGCGGCGTCGCATTCCACCTGGAACAGAGCAGTGTTGTCCTCTTTTTTCTCTACGTTCTTGACGATCATGTGCAATATCTCCTCTTATCAAATGGTGTTCAAGCGCAGTAATACACTATAGCAGATACTTCCTGCAAAATCAATGACAATTTCGTGAACGAAGCGGCAAAAATTCAGCTCTCAGCCGTTTTTGAAGCGCAGCAGCGCGGCCGTCAGGCTTTCCAGCCCGTGGTAATTGAGCCAGATGACAAGCTGCCGGGCGCGGCCCTCGGCGCGGAAGGCCGGGCAGCGCGTGAGCGCCGGGATCTCGCGCCGGGCATAGGCACGCAGCGCGCGCAGCACCCTTGCGCGCTCGGGGCCGCGCTCCATGGCCTGCACGCGCTTGATCGCATCGACGAGCAGGTGGTTCACCACCAGGCTCTCGAAAGTGTCGCGCCGCCCTTCCAGCTCCGGCGCCTCCCTGAGCAGGTCGAGCACGGTCAGCAGGTCGAGGTTCTTGGCGGCGTTGCGGTTGTTCATCGTGGAGCTCTGCCCCACGCGGTAGTGATAGAGCGCCCGGCGCACCTCGGCGACGCGCCCGGCGCGCAGCAGCAGGCGCACGGCGACGGGCAGATCCTCGTACCAGAGCTTATCCTCCGGAAAACGCAGCCCCTCGAACAGCTCCCGGCGCGCGAGCTTGTTCCACACGACCGTCGCCTTGAACGCGCCCTCCCGCTCGCACAGCGGCATGAGGCGCGGCTCGCCGCCCTCGGGACATTCCCAGGCGTCGCAGACGGCGAGGTCGGCGTTATCCCGCTGCGCCGCCTCCCAGAGGGAGGCGAACATGTCCGGCTCCACCCAGTCGTCGCTGTCGGCAAAGCCGATGTAGTCCCCCTGCGCCAGCTCCAGCCCCCGGTTGCGGGCGCGCCCCTGACCGCCGTTTTCCAGGCGCAGGACGCGGATCTTTTCCGGATAGCGGGCGCGGTAATCGGCCAGAAGGGCGGGGGAGGCGTCGGTCGAGCCGTCGTCGATCAGAAGCAGCTCGAAGTCGTCCATCGTCTGGGCGCAGAGAGAGTCAAGACAGCGCGGCAGATAGGGCGCGGCGTTGTAGACCGGGACGATCACACTCAGCTTCATGCCTCTGCCCTCTGCTTCTCCCGCTGTGTGCGGGTCTGGAAGGCGATCAGCGCGAGCACAAGCGCGAGATAGATCGACACATTCGGCCGCCGCAGCAGCGCGCCGGAGAACTGCGCGAGCCCGAGCTGTAACGCCAGCACCAGCAGCAGCGTGAGATTCTCCTCTGTGAGCGTGCCCTTCCCGTCGCGCAGCAGGGCGGCCGGGATGCGCAGGATAAAGGCGGCGAGCAGCAGCACATACAGCCCGAAGCCCACATAGCCGTAGTAGTAGAACAGCGCCGGCCAGTCGTTCTCCATGTCGTAGAGCCCGTCAAAGCCGATCTCGGACACCTCGAAGCCCAGCAGCTTCGTCAGCAGATCGGCGTCCTCAAAGATCATGGCGGCGTAGTTTCGTTCCATAGCGCGCACGTCGATCAGATAGGCCACGTCGGTCGTCATTTGGTAGCGCAGCAGCACGCGCTCCTCGCCGAAGCGGTCAAAGAGATCGGGCAGGACGCCCAGGTATTTCCAGTAGTAGCGGAGGAAGATCTCCCGCACCTCGGGGGTGTCGAAGCGCTCCTGCGGGCTCATGGCGGAGATATCGTAGCCGGCCTCCAGGCAGGCCGCCTCGATTTCGCCAGACGCGGCCGAGCTGCCGAGCACGGCGCTCATTTTAGCGCGCGGCGTGTACGGGTAGAGCAGCGTCGCCGCGACCATCATCAGCACGAGGCTTGCGAGCGCCGCCGCCTTGAGCGGACGGCGCAGCGCCAGCTTTTCAAACACAAGAAAGGCGGCAAAGCCGAAGCACAGCGCATAGAGAGAGGCATAACAGGCTTTGGTGCCGTTTGTGAGGAGGACCGCCGTCATCAGCACCGGCGCGAGCGCCTGCACCCAGACACGCCTGCTCTGCAGGGCAAAGTACAGGCAGAAGCCCGAGAGCGTCACGAGCAGGATGCTGTGGGCGCAGCGGTTGTCGTCGATCACCCAGCCGCTGTAGCCGAAGCCCTCCGGATAGGTATAGCGCCCGCTGCCTGTGAGGCGGGCGATCACGAGAATGGCGAGCGTCAGCGCCGCCGCGATCAGGATGCCGCGATAGAGCTGCCTTTTGTGCCCCTCGTCCCGGACGATCAGCGAAAAGCACACCGCGAGCACCGGCATTTGCAGCACCTTGACGAGGTACATGATATCGAACACCGGGCTGATGTAGCCCACGCGCATGCTGTTGAGAACATGCAGCAGGGAATAGAGCGCCATTGCGCCGAGGGCGAGCAGCAGCTTCCCGCGCTCCTGCCCGCGCCAGAGAAGCCAGAGCGGCAGCGCGAGCATCACGCCAAGGCGGATATACCCCGCGACAGTCGCGGTATCGTTTGCCGTCCAGAAGGCCAGCGCATCCAGCAGCGGCTGCGCGGCGATGAGCAGCGTGAGCCAGTGCGCGGCGAACCAGTTGGATTTTGTTTTCACAGCGTTCCCCTCCTAGCCATAATAGTAATGGCATCTTCCGAGGAAGATGCCATTAACGGTTCGAGCGAATGAAGAATTACAGGCGCTCCTTGACCTTCGCCTTCTTGCCCACGCGGTCGCGGAGGTAATAGAGCTTGGCGCGGCGCACCTTGCCCTTGCGGACAGTGGTGACGGAGACGATGGAGGGGGAGTGCACCGGGAAGACCTTCTCGCAGCCGACACCGTAGGAGATGCGGCGCACGGTGATGGTCTCGTTGACGCCGCCATGCTTCTTGGCAATGATGGTGCCCTCGAAAGCCTGGTTACGCTCGCGGTTGCCTTCCTTGACGCGGACGAGAACACGCACGGTGTCGCCGACGTTCATCTCGGGCAGCTCGCTCTTCATGTAGCGCTCGGAGAGGATTTTGACCAGATCCATGTGATGATCCTTCTTTCATTATAGACGTTCAATACCGGAGTGCAAGGTCACGGCAGCGGACCGCCTTTCTAACGCCTGTCGGACAGGCTAAAATAGATTACCATACCGGGGCGGAAATTGCAAGTATTTTTTATAGCGGCGCTGCGGTTTGCCCACTGTATCGCCGCAGGGGACGCGGCCTCTGCGTCCCGCAGATACGCGACAGTCTTACGGCGACACCGCAGGGGCGGAGGGGTCTGCAAATTACCAAATTCTTCTTGACAAACCGAGATCACGGTGATATCATATTGATATCAAGAAAAAGGAGGCCATTTCCATGACAGAAAAAGTACTCAACAACAAGAAGAACGGGATGACCATGCTGCTGCTCTTCTCGCTGCTGTATCTTGCGGCGGTCGCGCTGGTGGTTTTCAGCGGCGTGGAGCTCGATGACGGGCGGATGGGCTTTATCCCGCTGATGGTTCTCGGTGTCCTCTGGCTCCTCGTGGGCTGGGTGCCCTTTGTCGGCCTCAAGGTGCTCAAGCCCCAGGAGGCGCTGGTGCTCACGCTCTTCGGCAAGTACATCGGCACGCTCAAGGAGGAGGGCTTCTACTGGGTCAACCCCTTCTGCGTCGCGGTGAACCCGGCGGCGAAGACCCGCCTCAACCAGTCCGGCGACGTGGACGGCGGCAGCGCCGCGCTGCTCAACGCCGTCGCCCTGGGCAAGAACGCGGAGGCGGCCGCCGCGTCTGCGGAGCTGACCAACAAGAAAATCTCCCTCAAGGACATGACGCTCTCCAACTCCCGGCAGAAGATCAACGACTGCCTCGGCAACCCCGTGGAGATCGGCATTGCGGTCATCTGGCGCGTGACCGACACGGCGAAGGCGGTGTTCAATGTCGATAACTACAAGGAGTACCTCTCCCTGCAGTGCGACAGCGCGCTGCGCAACATCGTGCGGCTCTATCCCTACGATGTCGCCCCCGGCGTGGACACGACCGGCGACGGCGTGGCGGACGAGGGCAGCCTGCGCGGCTCGAGCGATACGGTCGCGCTGCGCATCCGGGATGAAATTCAGCAGAAGGTGCAGAAGGCCGGCATCGAGATCGTGGACGCGCGCATCACCTACCTCGCCTACGCCCCGGAGATCGCCGCCGTCATGCTCCAGCGGCAGCAGGCGAGCGCCATCATCGACGCGCGCAAGATGATCGTGGACGGTGCGGTCGGCATGGTGGAGATGGCGCTCGAGCGCCTGAGCGAGAACAACACCGTGCAGCTCGACGAGGAGCGCAAAGCCGCCATGGTCTCCAATCTCCTCGTGGTGCTCTGCGGCAACCGCGACGCGCAGCCTGTGGTGAACTCGGGGAGTCTGTACTAATATGGCCGAAGCGAAGAAACAGGTGCCGCTGCGCCTGTCCCCCAAGCTCTATGACGCGCTCGCCAGGTGGGCGGAGGACGATTTCCGTTCCCTGAACGGGCAGATCGAATACCTGCTTACCGAGTGCGTCAAGCAGCGGAAGAAAAACGGCAAATACGTCTCGGACACGCTCGACGAGCCGATCGAATTGGACGTGTAAGGAGGGATCACCGTGCGGCAAAAGCTCTGGTATCATATCGCAACCGGCGTCGGGGCGCTCCTTCTGCTGGGCGCGACGCTCTATGTCGTGCTGCGCTGGCGGGAGATCCCGGCCGAGGTCGCGACGCACTATTCCTTCTCCGGCATGCCGGAGGGCTACGAGGACAAGGGCTCGCTGCTCTCGCTGCTGGCGCTGAGCTGGGTCATGTACCTCGTCCTCGTCGTCACGAGCTTCTTCCCCCAGACCTGGAACATGCCGGGACGCCCCGCGTTTCGCAGCTTCTCCTTCGGCGGCGGCAGCCGCAGCCCCCGCGCCATGCAGGCTGCGGCGGATATGCTCGCGGTGCTGCGCGTGGAGATGGCGGCGCTCTTTGCGTGGCTGCTGATCTGCACCGCGCGCGGCGTGAGCCTCGGCGCGTGGTTTCTCCCGGGCTTTCTCGCTGCGCTCGCTGTGACCGTGACCGCCGGCGTGGTGAGAAGCGCGGGGAAATAAAATGAATAATGAATAATGAATAATGAATCATTGCGGTGTTCGCTTCGCGGACGGATTATACTATGTGCCGCGCAGCGGCACACCTCAATTTTTCACTTTTCACTTTTCACTTTTCGTTTTTCACTGATTTGATGGAGGTGCGGCTATGAAAGATCAACGTCAAGATAACCGTCTCCGCCGCTATTTGCTCTGGGCGTTCGGCCTCGCCTGGCCGATCCAGTGCCTCGCGGCCTGGTTTTACAAACAGGGCAATCTGACGGCCTATCCGCTCACACTGACAGTCTCGATGTTCGCCCCGCTCGCAGCGGCGCTGCTCGCGCGTGTCCCGGTCAGGGACATGGGCTGGAAGCCGCGTTTCCGGCAAAACTGGAAATGGCTGCTTGCGGCGTGGTTCTGCCCGGCGCTGCTGTGCTCTCTTGGCGCGGCGCTGTACTTTGCCGTCTTCCCCGGCAGCTTCGGCGGGCTTGCCGCCGCCGAAGCACAGCTCGGCGAGGCAGCGCTTGAGCAGCTTAAAGCCCAGGGACTGACGGTGCCGGCCTATCTCGCCGTCACGCTCGTCTCTGTCGTGACCTATGCCCCGCTTATCAACGTGATCCCCTCGCTCGGCGAGGAGCTCGGCTGGCGCGGCGCGATGTACCCGATGCTGAAGGAACGCTTCGGCACGGCGAGGGGGCGCGTCCTCGGCGGCGCGATCTGGGGCGCGTGGCACTGGCCGGTCATGCTGCTCGTAGGCTATGAGTACGGCACGCTCTACTGGGGCTCTCCCGTGAGCGGGATGCTGCTGTTCTGCCTGATATGCGTCGGGCTCGGGACGCTTTTTGATTTCGTGTACGAGAAGAGCGGCTGCATCTGGCTGCCCGCCCTCGCGCACGGGGCCTTCAACGCCATTGCCGCATTTCCCGTGCTGCTGACCGCGCCGGACTGGAGCGGAAGTCCCCTGCTCGGCCCGCTGCCGAACGGCCTGCTCGCGGGGCTGCCGTTCCTGCTGCTCGCCGCCCGGCTTCTGCCGCGCGGGGGAGAGCGTGGCTGAAATTTCCAAATAATCCACAGCCCATGCCGGGCACGAAAAGACGGTTTTTGTGCGAAACTACAGTTGACAGCCCCGCCAAAAACTGCTAAAATGAGCCGTCTCAATTGGATAGGGCAACAGCGCGCCGTTTCACAAGAGCGGCGGGATGCTGCCAAAGAGTCTATCCGAAGCAAGATAACGACCGCCCCCTCCGGGGCCAAGGCCACACGGACAGCCGGGTCGAATGCCGAATTCCGCAGGTGCGGCGGCAACTTCTGTTGCCTTATTGATGGCGTTAGGAAATGCTGATGAAAGCGGCAGTTCCTTTGAACGCAAGTTTTATAAGTTGGTTACTATAAACCAAGTGTCAATGGCACACAAACTTGTAAAATGGTCAATAAGAGTAGTAAAAGTTCTTTGCTTGACTATATAGACTCTTGATCCATTCCAAACGACAGCCGGGGCGGT